>JALFJR010000099.1 GCA_022775005.1 Parabacteroides sp. | reverse complement strand
TAAAGTTTGGAGAACGATTTAAATTATTGTAATTTTACGCTCGTCGGGACGGGTGGTCCCGCCCCTTGGCGCTGGCCGTTCCCCGACCGATGAGTTTTCTAAAAGGAATCAATGCGTGACACAGTTTATTTTACACTACCCTGAATTCAGAAAAAAAGCCGATCTATTGACACAAGACAAACCTTCTGACTGACAAACTTCCTTCCTATGAAAAACTTTTGCTACTTTTGCTGCTTCAATAATGAAACAGCAAGATTAAGTAGATGCAAGAAAACAAGAGCATATTATTGACCAGTGCCATGTCATTCGGATTTGGAATGGGTTGCTATTGGGTGTTTAAATACCTATTTTTCATGTTTAGCCTCCAAATGCCCCTGCTGAGCAGCCTCTATTGGGGCATGACCATTATGGTACCCTACATCGCTTATCGTTTCACGAAACGGTATCGAGAGCAATTGGGTGGGCAAATCGGGTTCTTTCACGCTTGGCAATTCGGCATTCTGCTCTATTTCTTTGCTGCCTTAATCGTGTCGTTAGCGCATTATGGCTTTTATCGCTACATTGCCCCTGATGATTTCTTGGCAAATTCCATCAGCGAAGCGGTCAGCCTCTTACAAAACAGCCAAATCGACAATCAGTTGATTCAGTCGTTGCAAGAGGTTCGGATCACACCGATCCAGATGGCTATCCAAGGCATTTTCAACAACCTATTTTACGGCATCATTTTCTCGATTCCTGTAGCGGCCCTGCTCTGCCGAAACAACGCTTCTGGGCGCATCACAGACAACCGCTGAATCGAAACATTAATATAATATTGGTATAAGCAATGGATATTTCAGTTGTTATCCCCCTTTTTAACGAGGCAGAGTCGCTGCC
Source organism: Parabacteroides sp. (assembly GCA_022775005.1). Classification (GTDB taxonomy): domain Bacteria; phylum Bacteroidota; class Bacteroidia; order Bacteroidales; family Tannerellaceae; genus Parabacteroides. The sequence goes on along the minus strand of JALFJR010000099.1, from coordinate 9,384 downwards.
TGAACTGTTTGATTGGGTCGAACGAGTGATGAAGGCAAATGGATTCAGTTATGAGATCATATTCGTCAACGACGGTAGTACAGACAATTCATGGGAGGTGATCGAGCAATTGCAGCAACGCTCACCTTACGTGCATGGCATTAAGTTCCGGCGCAACTATGGCAAATCGCCAGCATTACATTGTGGTTTCAAACGGGCAGAAGGCGACGTGGTGATCACGATGGATGCCGACCTACAGGATAGCCCTGACGAGATCCCAGAGCTGTATCGCATGATCAAGGAGGATGGCTACGACCTAGTGTCGGGTTGGAAGAAGAAGCGCTACGACCCACTCTCGAAGACGATCCCGACAAAGTTGTTCAACGCCACGGCACGCAAATTCTCGGGCATTCATAACTTGCACGATTTCAACTGTGGTTTAAAAGCCTATCGCAAGGAGGTAATCAAGAATATCGAGGTGTATAACGATATGCACCGCTACATTCCCTATTTGGCGAAGATTGCCGGATTCAACAAGATTGGCGAGAAAGTGGTACATCACCAAGCCCGCAAATATGGCACGACAAAGTTTGGTTTGGATCGTTTCGTCAACGGCTATCTGGACCTGATCACGCTTTGGTTCACCTCGAAGTTTGGCAAGAAGCCGATGCACTTTTTCGGTTTGTGGGGTAGTGTGATGTTCATGATCGGCTTCATTTCTTTGCTGGCTGTGTTAGGGTTGAAGCTCGCCTCCCTTTATTCAGGCGACCTGCGTCCGTTGGTGGCACTTTCGCCCTACTTCTACATCTCGCTGACTGCCATGATCTTGGGCACGCAACTCTTTTTGGCAGGTTTCATCGGAGAATTGATCTCACGTAACGCCCCCAATCGTAACAAATATAAAATAGAGAAAGAGTTATGAATTTCTTGGAATTAGCTCGCAGGCGTTGCTCCGTCCGCCAGTATAGTGATCGGGCTGTAGAGCCAGAAAAGATGGATTATGTGTTGGAGGCAGCACGGTTGGCTCCCTCGGCTGTTAACAAGCAACCTTGGCGCATCCTACTGATCGAGAGCGAGGAGAAACGACAACAGCTGCAGAACTGCTACGACCGGGAATGGTTTAAGCAAGCTCCCCTCTACTTGATTATCTGTGGCAATCATGTGGAGAGTTGGAAGCGGGCGGAAGATGGCAAGGATCACGTAGATGTGGACGTGGCGATCCTGACGGAGCATCTCTGTTTGGCAGCCGCTGAACAGGGGCTGGGCACCTGCTGGGTTTGCAATTTCAACGTGGCTCGCTGCAAGCAATTGTTCGACCTGCCCGACGACCTTGAACCGATTGTTTTACTGCCCCTTGGCTATCCGGCTGACGAGTCAGTCTTTGAAGGGGAGAAGAAACGGAAAGCACTCGCTGAGATTTATGCACTTCATTGAGATCATCCTTTTGGCGATTGGGTTGTCGATGGACAGCTTGGCGGTCTCCGTCACCGGCGGTGCGATGATGAAGCAACGCTATTCCGCCGGCAATGCTTTGAAGATGGCTACTGTCTTAGGGCTCTTCCAAGCGGGATTGACCGCTATCGGGTATCTGATCGGCGTTGGTTTCGAGCGGTTCATCACCACAGTGGATCATTGGATCGCCTTTGGCTTGCTGCTCTACTTGGGCGGCAAGATGGTGTATGAGAGTTTTCAACACAAGGAAGAGGAAGAGGGGTTCGACCCGCTTTGCCTTCGTACGCTCTGCACTTTGGGCGTAGCAACCAGCATCGATGCCATGGCGGTCGGCATCTCATTGGCAGTGCTCCATTCCCCCATCGTGTTGGAAGCGACGATTATTGGGATCGTCACGCTCCTGATCTCCGCTTTCGGTGTCTTTTTTGGCAACCAAGTAGGTAGGAGAATCGACCTTAAACTGGATTTAATCGGTGGCGTGATCTTGATCGGTCTCGGCACCAAAATATTAATAGAACACACTGTGTTAGCATGATTAGTCAAGCATTACGTCAATTAGCTCCGGAGTTGGATTCACTCCGTTTGGGTAGCGGCTGGAAAATTGAAGAATTGAGCAAGCCGCAAATTATCGTGGAAAGCAGCTACGGGCATAGTCACCCCGGTAGTGCACACCTCAATCAGTTAGTGGCTGAGGCGGACGCCGGTATTCAAGCTGCAGGTGGACGTGCCGCCCATTACTTCGTGACTGACATTTGCGACGGGGAAGCGCAAGGACACGACGGCATGAACTACTCGCTCGTGTCGAGAGACATCATGGCAGCCATGATGGAGATCCATGTGAAGGCGACTCCCTTTGATGCTGGAGTCTTCATCGCCAGCTGCGACAAGTCGGTGCCCGCCCATTTGATGGCGATTGCCCGGCTCAACATGCCCGCAGTGTTCATGCCCGGTGGCATCATGAAAGCCGGTCCTAACCTGCTGACCTTGGAGCAGATCGGCACTTATAGCGCCCAGTATGAGCGAAAGGAAATCAGCGAAGCACAATTCATGGCCTATAAGCGAGACGCATGTCCCACTTGTGGCGCTTGCTCGTTCATGGGTACCGCCTCAACGATGCAAATCATGGCGGAGGCGTTAGGTATTGCTCTACCCGGATCGGCCTTGATCCCCACGCATCTGCCCGTTTTGAAGCAAATGACACAACGAGCTGGCGAACGGGCATTAGGTTTGGCGAAAGAGGGATTGAAACCGTCAGACATCCTGACGCTGAAGGCGTTCGAGAATGCTATCATGGTTCATGCGGCTATCGCCGGATCCAGCAATAGCTTGTTGCACCTACCGGCCATCGCCCACGAGTTGGGCATGGAGTTGCCTTCGGAACGATTCGACGAGATCCATCGCCATATCCCTTATCTTTTGAATATCCGTCCCAGTGGCTATTGGCCGGGTGAATACTTCTGGTATGCCGGCGGAGTACCAGCCATTATGGAGGAGATCAAGGAACACTTACACTTAGACGTGATGACCGTTACCGGCCAGACAGTAGGCGAGAACTTGGCCGCACTGAAAGCGAATGGCTTCTATGAGCAGTGTCATGCCTACCTCACTGCCAAAGGGGTAAAGCCGGAAGAGGTGATCAAACCGCATACGAATCCAATCAGCCCTCAAGGCGCAATTGCTATCTTGAAAGGCAACTTAGCTCCAGAGGGAGCTGTCGTGAAACACTCCGCCATCTCACCGAAACTGATGGACGTGGTACTCAAGGCACGGGTATTTGACTGCGAGGAGCGCGCCATCGAAGCGGTCTTACAAAAGCAGGTACATCCAGGAGAGGCACTCTTCATCCGTTACGAAGGGCCCAAGGGAAGCGGTATGCCGGAGATGTTCTACACAACCGAGGCCATTGCCTCCGATCCAACGCTGGTAGAGACAATCGCCTTGATCACAGACGGACGCTTCTCCGGTGCGACACGTGGTCCTGCTATCGGTCATGTCTCACCCGAAGCCTCAGAGGGTGGTCCCATCGCCCTGGTGGAGAATGAAGACCTGATTCATATCGACATCCCGAATCGTCGCCTCGATATCGTAGGTGTGCAGGGTGAGCCCCAAACGAAGGAACAGATCACGGAGATTTTGGCGGAACGCAAACGTCATTGGCAACGTCCAGCGGCTGCCGCTCGCACAGGAATCTTGTCCACCTACACCCACAATAGCGTCTCCCCCATGAAGGGAGGTTATCTCCTATCGTTCCTATTGGCCGTTGTACTCTCTTTCTTTACCGCTTGCACGGAGAAAATGGAGTATTACGAAGAGAGTGGTACGGTGTTTGGTACGCTCTACCATATTAAATATGAATCCAGCCAACTCTTGACCGACTCCATCGACCAAGAGCTGCAGCGTTTTAACCTCTCGCTCAACCCCTTCAATCCCAATTCCATCATCGCCAAAGTGAACAACAACGAGCCTGTGACGGTGGATGCTTGGTTCACGGAGGTATTCAACAAGGCGCAAGCGATCTCTCGCCAGTCAGAGGGCGCTTTCGACATTACCTGTGCTCCGTTGGTGAACCTCTGGGGATTTGGTTTCAAGAAGATGGACGAGGTAACGCCCGAAAAGATCGACAGCCTGAGGGCTTTCGTTGGCTACCAGAAAGTCAGATTGGAAGGGGACCACATTGTGAAAGCAGATCCTCGCTTGATGTTAGATTGCGCTGCGATTGCGAAAGGGTACGCTTGCGATGTCATTGCTCGCCTACTGGAGCGACAAGGTGTGAAGAATTACATGGTGGAGATTGGCGGAGAGGTAACAATGAATGGTGTCAATCCTGCCGGTACAGGTTGGCGCATCGGCATTAACAAACCAGAAGATGATCAAGAAGGAATGCGCAATGATGTGGAAGAGGTGGTGCAGCTGAACCGTAAAGGTGGTATTGCCACCTCCGGTGACTATCGCAACTTCTACGTGAAAGATGGGAAAAAGTACGCACACACCATCAATCCAGCCACTGGCTACCCTGCTGGGCAAAACGTGCTGAGTGCCACAATCGTCGCTAACGATTGCATGACAGCAGATGCCTATGCCACCACCTGCATGGTGTTGGGTCTGGAGCGTGCGCAACAGTTGATCGGCTCCATCCCCGATGTGGATTATTTCTTGATCTACGCCGACTCAACCGGTAGGCAACGCATGGCTTACTCTGAAGGTATGCTCCGCTACCTGCCGAACCGCAAGGAGTTGGCGGTATTGGAGAATCCATAAGCCCAACAACCGTTACAGCGGTCATCAGAATCCTTTCAGCTCCTGATAGAGCCGCTGAACGGGTAACCCCATCACATTATAGAAACTGCCATGGATGGATTGCACTCCTACGTAACCAATCCACTCCTGGATACCGTAACCACCTGCTTTGTCATACGGACGATAACGCTCCAGATAGTAGTTGATCTCCTCATCCGTGAGGGCAGCGAAGCAAACCTCCGAGACCACAGAAAAAGCCACTTGCCGTTCTTTGGTAGTAATGACCACACCCGTAATCACTTGGTGCACATGGTCGGACAGCGCCCGCAACATGGCAAATGCCGCCTCACGATCCTTCGGCTTACCCAATACCCCATTGAAGGTCCAGACAATCGTATCCGCCGTAATCAGCAATTCATCCGCTGCCATCGTAGGGCGATAAGCCTCAGCCTTCGCTTTCGCGATATGCAGCGGAATTTCCGTTGAACGCAAGGTCGCCGGATAGGACTCGTCAATACCGCTAATTGTACGCACCTCAAACGGCACATCCAACCCCGCCAGCAACTCCTTTCGCCGTGGGGAGTTAGAGGCAAGAATAATCTTGTATTTATGTAAATTAGTCAACATCACCATCCAAAGGCCTCCTCGCCAAACCAATGTCCCTGCGCACGCATCGTCTGCTCAATCACATCACGAGCCACACCTTCGCCACCACGACGAGCGGAGATATACTTGGCGATCTCCTTAATCTCGGGAGCCGCATCCGCTGGTGCCACCGGCAAGCCAACTTGCTTCATCACCTCATAATCAGGAATGTCATCGCCCGCATAGAGCACCTGCTCCGGTCGCAATCCCGTCTTCTGCATGAAATCAGCAAAGTCATGCTTCTTCACCGCACTCCGCATATAGATGTGCTGCACCCCCAAACGGGAATAACGAATCTTGACCGACTCCGTATAGCCGCCAGTAATAATGGCTACCTCATACCCCTTCTTCACAGCTAACTGCATGGCATAGCCATCCTTTATGTTCACGGTACGCATCGGATCGCCGTTGGGATGCAGCGAAATCACATCGCAGGAGAGCACGCCATCCACATCGAACACAAACGCACGAATCTTCTTCAAATCGTAATTGATACTACTCATGATTTACTATGTTGGTGAATACTTTGGCTCATCAAAGCATAGATCTCTCGCTTGGTCGGATCTGCTTCGAGCTGTGCCAACTGTTTCTGAATCACATTCTCATCATAGCGCACGGCTGGACCCGTCTGCGCTGCCAAAGGAGACATATCATGCACCTTCGCTGCCGTCTCATCAATCAGCGGCAATAGCAAGCGAGCATCTATTCCCTCTTTCTCCAACAACTCGCCCCCCAATACATACAGATGGTTCACAAAATTGCAGGCAAAGACCGCCGCCAAATGCAGACTCTTCCGCTTCGCTGAAGGGAGTCGTTGCACAGACTTCGAGAGCAGTCCCGCCAACGCACAAAGCCGCTCCTCCGTCTCCGCATCGCTACCCTCGATGAAGAAGGGTACCTTTGAGACATCCACCGTCCTCGTCTTGCTGAAGGTCTGCAACGGATAGCAAACGCCATAGCGCTTCGCATGACCAGCAAAGAGCGCCATCGGCATACTACCCGCCGTATGTACCCACGTGCCCTCGTTGGGACTCAGTTGAGCCACCACCTCTGGCAAAGCAGTATCTTTCAAAGCGAAGAAATAGTAATCGGCATCCGGCCGCACTGCAGACACATCACTCGTCCAAGCACAATCCAACAGCTGCGCCAAAGCCGCCGCATGGGCCTCTGTGTGGCTATACACCTGCAAGATGGTGATACCCGCCGCTCGCATGGCCAAAGCGATACGGGTAGCCAAGTTGCCCGCACCTATCCAAACGACCGTCATTCCTGCGCTCCTTCCTGAGGGGGAGTCGGCATCGCATATTGACCAATATGCACCTTCTCCCAAGCTAAGTTCGCCTCGTCAAACGGCTTGCGGGTGACCGCCTTATGGCCAAAGCCAATAATTGAGAGCACCTCCATCTGATAGGGGATGTTGAACAGCTGACGCACATAGGTAGCCGAATCACCGTCATCCTCCCGGTCACGACCACGCACCTGACACCAGCAGCTGCCCAAGCCCAGATCCTCCGCTTGCAGCTGCATATAGATGGAAGCAATCGAGCAATCCTCAATCCAGGCATCACTCTCCATCACGTTGCCCATCACAATGATCGCCAAGGCACAATCCGCCAGAAAGGCCGCACCAGCCGGCTTACACTCCGCCAGCTTCGCTAACATATCCTTTTCCTCTACGACCACAAATTGCCAAGGTCGTTTATTTTTCGAGGTCGGTGCCATCAATCCAGCACGCAAGATCGCCTCCACCTGTTCGGGCGACAACAACTCTTTCGTAAACTGCCGGGTACTCCGCCGGCTTGCTATCAATGTCTTAAAATCTTTCATTATCATCAAACATTATTTCTTTCAATCTCTTCCAACGAACGCCCCGTCGTCTCAGGCACCCAACGCCACATGATCAGCAGATAGGGCAAACACATCCCAGCGAACAACAGGAAAGTACCTTCCGGTGTCAGATGCTTCAACATCCAAGGCGTAAGCTGCCCAATCAGATAGGTGCCAATCCACAAAGCAAAGCCAGCGATTGACATCGCCAAGCCACGCACCCGCAACGGGAACATTTCCGACAACAGTACGAAGACCACCGCACAGATAGAGATGGCACAGCAAAAAATGTAAAACAGGAACCCTATCAACAAGAACAGGCTTGAAACGCCTTGCGCCTGCCCATAATGGAAATAGTAAGCAATGGCCAACAAACCGATGATCATTCCCGATACACCCCAATAGACCAACTGCTTTCGTCCTACCCGGTCAATGATAAACAGCGCAATGACCGTTGTCAACAAATTGACCATACCTACTAACACCTGATAGAACAACGAGTCCCCCCCTGACAAACCACTCTGCTCAAAGATGCTGGGGCCATAATAGAGCACAGCGTTCACGCCCATGAACTGTCCCAAGATAGCGATCGCACTGCCCACAGCCACCAACTTCAAGACCGCCGGACGCATCAAGTAGCTCCACTTGCCCTCCTCCATACGGCGAGTCTCCTCCAACAGCTGAAGAATCGTTGCACGCTGGCTGTCCGCCTCCTCCGGATGGGCATAGATGCAACGCAGCACCCGATCGGCATCTCCTGTACGCTCTCTCAGAAGCAGCCAGCGAGGACTCTCCGGAATCAAGAAGAGCACCCCAAAGAAAAGTATCGCCGGCAACGCACAGAAACCCAACATCGCTCGCCAACTTTCCACATAGAAAAGCTGCTCAAACAGGGTTGGCGTACCCGCAGCCGACATCGTCGCCATACCTCGCTCTGCCACCCCAAGCAACAAGTGATTCACGCCATAAGCAGCCACGATACCAAAGGTGATGCCCAACTGGTAGAGCGAGACCAAACTGCCTCGGTAGCGATCGACCGCAATCTCCGAGATATAGAGCGGAGAGACAATGGAGATCACGCCAATGCCTACACCCACTAAAATACGGGAAAGCACCAATGTCGTGAAATCGCTGCTCAACGCACAGCCAACCGCCGAGAGGCAGAAGATCACCGCCGCAAACAACATCGTCCGCTTACGACCAAACCGATCGCCTAACTCTCCCGCTACTGCCACACCACCAATCGAACCGACCAGCGCACAACCTACATACCAGCCTAACTGCATCTCATCCAGTCCGAAACGCAAGGCTACCTGCTGGTTAGTGCCCGATACGACCGCCGTGTCATACCCAAAGAGGAAACCGCCCAATCCCGCTACCAACGAGAGGAAGAGCAGATAGGCGAAATGCACATCCTGATTCTTCTGCTGCATATACAATCACTATCAAAGGTTGAAATACTCCTTGTACCGGTTATAAAGATGTCCCGCCGAGGTAAACATTGACTGCGGACTCATAAAATGCGAGAACTCAAAAGTGATTGCCTTATCATAGTGCTGACGAGCCGCCGCCTCCAATTTCAAACGCAACTTATCGAACTTGATCGGCATGAAACGAATCGGCATATCCCGGTCAAACGACTCCGCATTGGTCCAGCACTGGATGCCGTATTTATCCGCCATCTTCTTATTCACGCTAAAGAAAGCGTCCAACTCGTCATAGTCGATATGGCCATCCTGGAAAGCGCACGCATCCACATACTCATGGATGCCCTCAAAGATTTCCGACCATTCCCGCTCATGCGCCTCGACCGACACCGCCTGCTCCTTCGTCAAGCTGCCCGAGGCCGCATCCACCGCCTTCTTGCCGTCGATCCAGGGCGAGATCAGCGTAGGCAGACCGCCCGACACCTCCTTGCATTGCTTGCCTAAGCTGGCGAAAGCGTTGATCGCACCTTTCGTCGCCCGGCTGATCTCCTGCGAGAGATACCATCCGCCAAAACTCTTGTGGTGACCATATTTCTTCCATACCTCCTCTATCACAAATAGATTGGAGTCGATCTCCCAGGTCATATCGCCCGTGTCCCAATACTTACCTGAATCGTACAAGCCAAAATAGAACTTCATATCGTACTTATCTGCCAAACGCAGATACATATCAATCAGATCCACTGATGGCATATAGCAACCGAAGGTTTTCATGAGATACTCCGAAGGATAGGTGATGAATTTCCGATAACCCGAG
>JALFJR010000095.1 GCA_022775005.1 Parabacteroides sp. | reverse complement strand
GAGAGCTGTATCAAAACACACCGGCTGGCTTGTGTGGTAACGAGGATTGCGGTCAGATGTCGGCTTGGTTGGTGTTCAGTGCGATGGGGTTCTACCCCGTTGATCCGATCAGTGGTATGTACGAGATCGGTTCCCCTCTCTTTGAAGAGGTGAAGATGCGGTTGGAAAACGGCAAGCATTTTACGGTGAAAGCTCCAGGAGTCAGTGCTGAGCGTATCTATGTGCAGTCGGTCAAATTGAATGGCACTCCTTACAACAAGAGTTACATCACGCATGAGCAGATTATGGATGGTGCTACCTTGGAGTTGGAGATGGGAACTGAGCCAGGACCGGTTTGGTATGAATAATCATAACTATAACAGTATAAAATCAAGGGATAATGAAATCTATTCTTGACAATCGCCCCGCATTGGCGAAGGCAGTGAACGATGTGGCTGAGGTGGCTGGCTATCTCTGGCTAAAGGGGTGGGCTGAGCGTAACGGCGGAAATATCACAGTAAACATTACTGAGTTTGTAGATGAGGAGATCAAGGCCATGCCGGCTTTGACCGAACCGACTCCGATCGGATCCTTCCTGCCTCATCTGAAGGGATGCTATTTCTTCTGCAAGGGAACGAATCGTCGTATGCGCGATTTAGCACGTTGGCCCATGGGGAACGGTTCGGTGATCCGAATCTTGGATGACTGTGCGCATTACGAGATTATCGCTGATGCGCCGGTAAAGCCGACTTCAGAGTTACCCTCTCACTTGGCGGTACATAATCGCTTGCTTGAGAAAGGATCGCCCTATCGTGCCTCTTTACATACTCATCCGATTGAGTTGATAGCCATGACACACACCCCTCGTTTCTTGCAGGCCGATGAAGCGACTAAAGTGCTATGGAGTATGCTTCCGGAGTCTCGTGCCTTTTGTCCCCGAGGTTTGGGCATGATTCCTTATAAGTTGCCAGGTTCAGTAGAGTTAGCTGAGGCGACAATACAGGCGTTAGAGAAACAGGATGTAGCGATGTGGGAGAAACATGGTGTCTTCGCAATTGATACAGACATCATTTCTGCTTTCGATCAAGTGGATGTGATGAATAAGGCAGCCTTGATCTATATTGCATCCAAGAATATGGGCTTTGAGCCTGATGGTATGACACAGGAGCAAATGGATGAGCTGCGTGACGTGTTTCATTTGCCGGGATAGAAGGTGATATGACTGAGAGAGGTGGTGTATTACAGCCACCTCTTTTGCATTCTGTATGTGTCGGCCGGATGAGGGTGTCGGCTATGCGGATACGATGAACTTGTAGGTGTCTTATGGCAATGAATGAGGGATAACCGTATTCTCAATTGAATTAAAATGCTTAATTTCGCGGCTTGTGGGTTAAAGAGGCCCAAAAGAAAAGTAAACACAAACATTGTATATATATTCTATGTATAGAACGAGGACTTGTGGGGATTTGCGCTTGGCAGATGAAGGCTTGGTGGTAACATTGGCCGGCTGGGTGCAGCGTACCCGGAAAATGGGAGGTATGACCTTCGTGGATCTGCGCGATCGGTATGGCATTACGCAGCTGGTGTTTAACATGGAGCAGGATGCGGCGCTTTGTGAGCAGGCGAATCACCTGGGCCGTGAGTATGTGATCCAAGTGACAGGTACAGTACGGGAGCGTTCGAGTAAGAATGCTAATTTGCCGACTGGCGAGATTGAGTTGATCGTCTCTAAGCTAAATGTTTTGAACAAGGCTTTGACCCCTCCTTTTACAATTGAGGAGGATACCGATGGGGGTGATGACCTTCGTATGAAGTATCGTTACCTCGACTTACGTCGGGCGGCTGTGCGTCGCAACTTGGAGTTGCGTCATAAAATGGCTTTCGAGGTGCGTCGTTATTTGGATGAGCAGCGTTTCTTAGAGGTGGAGACACCGGTGTTGGTGAACTCTACGCCAGAGGGTGCCCGCGACTTTGTGGTGCCTTCGCGTATGAACCCGGGACAATTCTATGCGCTTCCGCAGAGTCCGCAGACATTGAAGCAACTTTTGATGGTCTCTGGCTTTGATCGTTATTTCCAGATAGTGAAGTGTTTCCGAGATGAAGATTTGCGTGCGGATCGTCAGCCTGAGTTCACGCAGATCGACTGTGAGATGAGCTTTGTGGAGCAGGAGGATATCTTGGAGTTGTTCGAGGGATTGATCAAGCATCTCTTCAAGACTTTGCGTGGCATTGAGATGAAGGAGCCGTTGCGCCGGATGACTTGGCAGGATGCCATGAAATATTACGGTAGCGATAAGCCGGACTTGCGTTTCGGCATGCCTTTCGTGGAGCTGATGGATGTGATGAAAGGCCATGGCTTCTCTGTGTTCGATAATGCGGCTTATATTGGTGGTATATGTGCGAAGCGTGCGGCTAACTACACGCGTAAGCAGCTGGATCAGTTGACAGAGTTTGTGAAACGTCCGCAGATTGGTGCGAAGGGAATGGTCTATGCTCGTGTGGAGGCGGATGGCCATGTGAAGTCGAGCGTGGATAAATTCTATACGCAAGAGGTATTGCAGCAGATGAAAGCGGCCTTTGATGCAGAGCCAGGCGATTTGATCTTGATTCTTTCTGGCGATGATGCCATGAAGACCCGTAAGCAACTTTGTGAGTTGCGTTTGGAGATGGGTAATCAGTTGGGCTTGCGTGATAAGGACCAGTTCGCTTGCTTGTGGGTGATTGATTTCCCGCTCTTTGAGTGGAGCGAGGAGGATCAGCGTTTCTATGCGATGCACCATCCGTTCACCTCACCGAATCCCGAAGATATTCCTTTGCTGGATAGTAATACAGGTGCTGTACGTGCGAATGCTTATGATATGGTCATTAACGGTGTTGAAGTGGGTGGAGGATCTATCCGTATCCACGACAGCCAGTTGCAAGATAAGATGTTTAAGCTATTAGGCTTTACCGAGGAGCGTGCGCAGCAGCAATTTGGCTTCTTGATGAATGCTTTCAAGTATGGTGCACCCCCTCATGGTGGCTTAGCATTTGGTTTGGATCGTTTAGTTTCTATCTTTGCCGGGCTGGATTCAATCCGCGATTGTATTGCTTTCCCGAAGAACAACTCTGGCCGCGATGTCATGTTGGATGCGCCGGGTGAGTTGGAACCGGGACAATTGGAGGAATTAAGCCTGAAGGTAGAGGTGAAATGATCAAGATCAGGGAGATCCTAAGGGAGATTGAGCTTCTCGCTCCGCTCCCCCTGCAAGAGAGTTTTGATAATGCGGGGGTGCAGGTAGGTGATGTGAACCAGTTTGCTTCTGGGGCTTTACTTTGTCTGGATGTGACTGAGGAAGTGATCGAGGAAGCGATCGATCGGGGGTGTAACCTGATCATCTCCCATCATCCGTTGGCTTTTCGCCCTTTCAAGTCGTTGACGGGTTGTACCTACGTTGAACGCTGTTTAATGAAGGCTTGCAAACACGACTTGGTGGTTTATGCGGCACATACCAACCTTGACAACGCTGTGGGTGGCGTGAACTATCGTTTGGCGGAGCTATTAGGGTTGCAGAACGTGCGCGTCTTGAGCCCTCAACAAGGTGCTTTGCTGAAGTTGGTGACATTTGTGCCGGAGCTGCAAGCAGAAGTTGTGCGTCATGCGCTTTTCAATGCGGGTGCGGGATCGATTGGTCACTACGATTGTTGCAGTTACAGCTTGCAAGGTGAAGGTACTTTTCGTGCACGGGAAGGGTGCCACCCTTTTTGTGGTGAGATTGGAGAATTGCATACGGAACGAGAGGTACGGATCGAGACGATTTTGCCTGCCTATAAACAAACAGCCGTGATGCGTGCTTTACTGTCTGCGCATCCCTACGAGGAGCCTGCGTTTGATTTTTATCCTTTGAGCAACAGTTGGTCGCAAGCGGGATCAGGTGTTGTGGGCGAATTGCCGGATGCGGAAGATGAACTAAGTTTCTTAGAGCGGGTAAAGCACATTTTGAAGGTGGGCTGTGTGAAGTATTCGAAACTTACGGGGCGACCTATTCGAGAGGTGGCACTCTGTGGAGGGAGTGGAGCTTTCCTCATCAAAGAGGCGATTGCTTATGGAGCAGATGTGTTGATCACAGGAGAGGCAAAATATAATGATTTCTACGATGTAGAGGATCATATCCTGCTGGCTGTCGTGGGGCATTATGAGTCGGAAGTCTGTACAAAAGATATATTTTATAACGTTATATCGAAAAAATTCCCTACATTTGCGGTGCATTTTTCGAATGTTAATCAGAACCCAGTAAATTATTTATAGAATGGCTACAGATAAACAATCAGCTGACAAGGAATATACCGTGGAGGAGAAACTCTACACGCTGTATCAACTTCAGACGATTATGACGGATATCGACAAGATCAAGACACTGAGAGGTGAGCTTCCTTTGGAGGTGCAAGACCTGGAGGATGAGATCGCTGGTTTGGAGACCCGTCTTCAGAATTATCATGCGGATATTGAGGATATCAAGGTGGACATTGCGGATCAGAAACATCGGATCACGGAGTGCAAATCTTTGATTGAGCGTTACACGGCTCAGCTGGATAATGTGCGCAACAACCGAGAGTTTGATAATCTCTCTAAGGAGATTGAGTATCAGGGTTTGGAGGTTGAGTTTTCTGAGAAGAAGATCAAGGAGTTCACGGAGGAAATCCGTAATCGTGAGCGTGAGATCGACGAGTTGAAGCAGGTATTGGAGGGTCGTCGCGCTGATTTGCAGCAGAAGGAATCTGAGTTGGATCGAATCATTGCGGAGACCAAGCAGGACGAAGAGAAGTTGCGTGAGCGCGCTAAGAAATTAGAGGTCACGATCGAACCGCGCCTGTTGACAGCATTCAAGCGTATCCGCAAGGGAGCACGCAACGGTTTGGCTGTAGTCACTGTGCAGCGTGGTGCTTGTGGCGGTTGTTTCAATAAGATTCCACCTCAGAAGCAGTTGGATATCAAGCTCCGTAAGAAGATTATCGTGTGTGAATATTGTGGTCGTATCATGATTGATCCGGAGTTAGCGGGCATTGAGGATTGACGCAATTGAATAAGACAGCAGATAAAATGGTTCCGGCTCGTGAAATGGGTCGGGACCATTTTTGTTTCAATCAGAAAAGACTATGTTTCAATCGAAAGTAGAACGGTTTATTCAGCAACAAGGGCTGTTAACCGGCAAGAAACTCGTATTAGTGGGCCTGAGTGGAGGGGCAGACTCTGTCGCGCTTTTGGGGGTATTGGTACGATTAGGTTATTCTTGTCGGGCTTTGCATTGCAATTTCCATCTGCGAGGGGAAGAGTCTGATCGTGACGAGGCGTTTGCTTGTCGGTTTGCGGATTCCTTGGAAGTACCTTTCTTGAAGATTGATTTTGACACGATAGGTTATGCGAAGATGCATCATGAGTCGATAGAGATGGCAGCTCGCACACTGCGTTATCGTTGGTTTGAGGAACAACGTCGAGCATTCGACGCAGAGGCGATTGCAGTAGCCCATCATCGAGATGATAGTGTGGAAACGTTGTTGATGAATCTTTTGCGGGGAAGTGGCTTGAGAGGTTTGGGAGGTATTCGTCCTCGGAATGGGCTGGTGGTTCGCCCCCTGTTGGCAGTGAATCGGTCAGAGATAGAGGAATGGTTGAATACCCAAGGCTGGGAATATATGACAGATAGCAGCAATTTGTCGGATACTTTTACCCGTAATTTTATTCGTCTGCGTGTACTTCCCTTGTTAGAACAGCTTAATCCTGCCGCTCGGGAGGCGATAGCCCGTTCTGCGGCGCATCTTTCCGCTGCAGAGCAGTTGTATGACTATATGGTGGAAGAGGCTCGAAAAGAGGTGTTTGTGTCGGATGGCTCACTGTCTATTGAGGCCTTGATGCGCTATCCTGCTCCAGAGACGTTGCTGTATGAATGGCTGCGCCCGTATGGATTCAGCCGGATTGTAGTGAGTGAACTGTTTGAGGCACTCACAGGTCTTTCTGGAAAACAATTCTATTCAGCCACACATCAAGTGTTGAAGGATCGTGATCGATTGTATATCGCTCCCTTGCAGGAGCCTCCCGCTTGGCAACCGGTGACGATTCCGGTCGCAACCGGTGAGCTGATGCAACCCATACGACTCTCCGTCCGATTGATTGAGCGTACACATGATTTTCAAATGGAACGTACGCCGAATGTTGCTTATTTTGATGTCGATAAATTACCGGATGCGTTTTCGCTTCGTTTACCTTATACAGGTGATTGGTTTGTTCCATTTGGTATGCGTGGCCGGAAAAAACTGAGTGACTTTTTTGCGGATCAAAAGATGACCCGTTGGGAAAAAGCAGGGCAGGCTTTACTTTGTGCGGGTGATTCGATTGCCTGGGTAGTAGGGCGACGAGCTGATGATCGCTTTCGGGTGGATGAAACTACAAAAATGATATGTAGCGTGAAAAAAATAGAGCAAAGAGAGGCTGAATAATAAATTATGGCTATATTTGCGCATCAAAAATACCCCGCAGATATATCTCTAACGCTTCAATTAGAGGAATAATCCGGTTTTAAATGAGTTTGTAATTAGATTAGCAAGATTTACCAAAGAACAAAAGGAATACCTGTGAGTTTTTTGCCTATTCTACATTAGGCTTAGACAGGTTGATTGTTTATATTAATACCGCAGTATGCAGAAATATAACATTATTGAATTAAATGAGAAGCAGCTACCTGAGCTTCAGAAGATCGCTGAAGAGTTAGGAGTCACAAAAGCCAGCGAGTTAGATAAGCAAGCGCTGGTATATCGAATATTGGACGAGCAAGCGATCGTGCTTGCCGAAGAGAATAAAAAAGAGGCGAAGAAGCCCGAAGGACGCAAACGGGGACGCCCGGCGAAAGCAAAGACTACTCCCGAAAATTCAGGAGATGAACCAACCGCAGAGATGAACCAACCCTCGGATACGGAGCAAACAGCTGCGACAAAGGAGTCAAATCCGCAGAAGCCGAGCAAGAAGCGGAAAGCAAGAGTGGTTGCGGTTTCTGTAGCCACTGTCGATTCCAACCAACCTATGGATGAACCTGTGCAAGAGACTGTTATTCATGCATTGAACAATAAGGAGTCTCAAGCGTTTGAAGGAAAAGTAGAGGAGCCATCAGGCATGGAGGTAGAGGTGAAAGAAGAGGTTTCACAACGAGACGAGGAGATAGTTTTCTCCGATACGTTGGTTACGGGAGAGGCAGAGCCAATGGCTACGGTTGATACACCTGAAGCAAAGGTGATAGAAGAAGATCATCGGAGATTGGTTTTCCGTCATCCGGATGCGAAATCAGTATTGGATCAGATCATGCCTATTCAACCCGCCAAGACCGAACCGAAACAACAGCCACAGAATAAGAATAATAACAACAATCCGAATATCAATAATAATGTAGCGCCCAACAACGGTAATGCCGTGAATGCGCAGCCGCAGGAGAAAGCCTACGATTTTGAGGGTATCTTGATGGGTACGGGTGTGTTGGAAATGATGCCTGATGGCTACGGTTTCTTACGCTCTTCTGATTATAACTACTTGACCTCTCCGGATGATATTTATGTTTCTCAATCACAAGTGCGCTTGTTTGGCTTGAAGACAGGAGATGTGGTAGAGGGTACGATCCGTCCGCCAAAAGAGGGCGAGAAGTATTTCCCATTGGTGAAAGTGAATACGATCAATGGCAGATTGCCTGAGGAGGTGCGTGACCGTGTTCCGTTCGATCATTTAACACCTCTATTCCCGGATGAGAAGTTTATGCTGACAGCCCGTAAGTCACCGAAGGTGTATGATCAGATTGCGGTGCGGGTAGTTGATCTATTCTCTCCGATTGGTAAGGGACAGCGTGGTTTGATTGTTGCGCAGCCGAAGACAGGTAAGACGATGTTACTGAAGGATATTGCTAATGCGATTGCTTATAATCATCCGGAGGTCTATATGATTGTCTTGTTGATTGATGAGCGTCCTGAGGAGGTGACCGATATGGCTCGCAGTGTGGATGCGGAGGTGATTGCTTCTACATTTGATGAGCCGGCAGAGCGCCACGTGAAGATTGCGGAGATCGTATTGAATAAGGCGAAGCGTATGGTGGAGTGTGGTCATGACGTAGTGATCTTGTTGGATTCGATCACGCGTTTGGCACGTGCTTACAATACGGTACAGCCGGCTTCTGGTAAGGTTTTGTCAGGTGGTGTAGATGCGAATGCATTACAAAAGCCGAAGCGCTTCTTTGGTGCAGCTCGTAATATCGAGAATGGAGGTAGCTTGACAATCCTGGCTACTGCGTTGACCGAGACCGGGTCGAAGATGGACGACGTGATTTTTGAGGAATTCAAGGGTACCGGCAATATGGAGCTGCAGTTGGATCGTAAGCTGGCAAATAAGCGTGTCTATCCGGCTGTGGATATAACGGCTTCCAGCACCCGTCGCGACGATCTGTTGCAGGATGAGGTTACTCGTAACCGCATGTGGATCTTGCGCAAGTATTTGTCTGATATGAACTCTTTAGAGGCGATGGAGTTTGTGAAGAAGCAGATGGAGCAGACTTTAGATAATATGGAGTTCTTGGCTTCCATGAATGGATGAGGTGCATAATCCGTTTCATATCATTATAAGTAAAAAACCTCCACTATTAAATGAGCACGATAGTGGAGGTTTTTTAATCCCTAAAAGGCGCATGCTAAACACTGTGAGGTGCACGATCGCCTGATTTTCTTTTTTTAGATTGGTAGTGTAAAATAAACTGTGTCACGCATTATTTCCTATTAGAAAACTCATCGGTCGGGGAACGGCCAGCGCCAAGGGGCGGGACCACCCGTCCCGACGAGCGTAAAATTACAATAATTTAAATCGTTCTCCAAACTTTA
>JALFJR010000092.1 GCA_022775005.1 Parabacteroides sp. | reverse complement strand
CAGATGAAAAAAGGATTTGACAACGAGAAATATTGCAGCATTCAGTCTGCGCATATTAGTGAACGGATTGCCCAATTCGATGGGAAACTCTATTTAGAGCTGGGCGGAAAGCTTTTTGATGATCATCATGCCTGCCGTGTGTTGCCGGGATTTGAGCCTGATTCCAAGCTTCGTATGCTTTCGAAGTTGGCGGATAGGCTGGAGATCGTGATCGTGATCAGTGCGGAGGACATCGAGCGGAACAAGGTGCGTGCCGATCTGGGTATCACCTATGACGAGGATGTGCTGCGTCTTCGTTCAGAGTTCCAGGAGCGAGGCTTTTTCGTGGGGTCAGTTGTGATCACGCATTTCAATGGCCAGCCTTCGGCGGTCTCCTATCGGCAGCGATTGGAGAACATGGGAGTTAAGACCTATCTGCATTACCTCATCGACGAATATCCGCACAATGTGCAGCTGATCGCCTCTGATGAGGGATTTGGCAAGAATGATTATGTCATAACCGAGCGGCCGTTAGTGGTGGTCACTGCTCCTGGACCTGGATCCGGAAAGATGGCGGTGTGCCTTTCGCAGCTCTACAACGAGATGAAGCGAGGCGTGCGTGCGGGATATGCCAAGTTCGAGACCTTCCCCGTCTGGAACCTTCCGCTGAAGCATCCGGTGAACATTGCCTACGAGGCGGCCACGGCCGACCTGAACGACGTGAACATGATCGATCCGTTCCATTTCGATGCCTACGGCAAGGTGGCGATCAACTACAACCGAGACATCGAGATCTTCCCCGTGCTGCAGGTACTGTTTGAGCAGATCTATGGCGAGAGTCCCTATAAATCGCCCACGGATATGGGTGTGAACATGATCGGGTATTGCATCAGTGATGACGAGGTGTGTTGCCAGGCCTCCCGGCAGGAGATCATCCGCCGTTACTATGAGGCGACGAACAAGGCGGCTGATGGTGCGAGTAACCAGGAGGAGATCAGCAAGATCAAGCTCCTCTTCTCACAGGCCAATATTTCTTTAGATACCCGCCGGGTAGTTGGAGCGGCTAAGGAGCGTAGCCGGGCGTGCGGCCATTCCTGCGCAGCTATCGAGTTGGCAGATGGTACGATCATCACCTCGCAATCAGGTCCCTTGATGGGTTGCTCAGCGGCGCTTCTGCTCAATGCCATGAAGCACTTAGCCGGGATCGACCACGACGTGAAGCTGATCCCGCAGAGCATGATCGAACCGATCCAGAAAACCAAGATTTCCTATTTGGGAGGTAAGAACCCGCGCCTGCACACGGACGAGGTATTGGTGGCGCTCTCTGTCTTGAGCGATACGGACGAGAACTGTTCCCGTGCGTTGCAGCAGCTGCCTGCCCTGCGTGGTTGCCAGGTGCACACTACCGTGATGTTGAGCGACATCGACCGCAAGATCTTCAAGAAGTTAGGAGTGGGCCTCTCCTGTGAGCCGGTGAAGAAGCGGTGAGGCACGCCCCCATTTTTGAAGGCGTGCGTTATCAGTCCGTTATTTTTGTTTTCCCTCGAACGTATCGACGATGAGGGTGAGGGCACCATCTCCCGTCACGTTGCAGGCGGTACCGAAACTGTCCTGCAGGGCGAAGATGGTGAGCAACAGGGCGGTGCCAGCCTCGTCAAAACCTAAGATGGCAATGATCAAGCCGAGGGAGGCGAGCACGGTGCCACCCGGAACGCCCGGTGCGCCAATGGCAAAGAGACCCAGCAGGGTGATGAAGACGACGATCGTGGTGGGATCGGGCAGGCAGCCATAGAGCACCTGCGAGACGGTCAGCACGAAGAAGGTCTCCGTCAGGATCGAGCCGCAGAGATGGATGTTGGCGAAGAGCGGCACGGTGACATCTATGATCTCCTTGCGCAGCAACGGACTACGACCGGCACATTTCAAGGCCGTACCCAATGTGGCGGCGGAAGACATGGTGCCTAATGCCGTCAGATAGGCGGGACCATAATGGCGCAACACCTGCCAACCGTTTTTACGGGAATAGAGCGAAGCGAGGCCATACAGGAGCGCGAGCCAAAGGTAATGGCAGAGAATGACTACTACCAATACAGACAGAAAGATAGGCAGTTGCTTAGTCAGTGCCCCCTCATAGCTTAGCAGGCAGAAGTTGGCGGCGATAAAGAGCGGAAGGAGGGGCATTAAGATGCGCTCCACAAGGCGCAGGATCATTTGCTGGAAGGTATCTAACAGTCGCTCCATCAACTCGGATCGTACCCAGGCCGTGGAAAGACCGACAAAAATGGAGAGCACCAAGGCCGACATGACGTTCATCACCGGTGGAATCTCGATGTTGAACAGCATGGCGGGTGCCTCCCGCAATCCCTCTGTGGCCGTCTCGATGTGGAGCGAGGGGATCAGTTGATAGCCGACCAGCGCACCAAATGAGGCAGCCCCAACCGACGAGAGGTAGGCGATGGCGAAGGCAAAAAGCAGCATCTTAGAGGCATTGCTTTTGAGCCGTGCGATCGAAGGGGCGACAAAGCCTAAGATAATCAAGGGAACGAGGAAGAAGATCACTTGGCCGGAGAGTTGCTTCACGACCATGATGGCTTTGAGCAATGGCTCATTGACAACCAAACCTGCTAAAAGACCAATGATCACCGCTAAGAGCAGTCGTACGATAGTGTTTGAGAAAATTTTCTTCAACATGGTGTTATGCTAATTTTGATTTATCTCTTTTCTTGGGCGGCAAATATAGAGATATTATTTACTTTTGTGCGGTTGAAATCAAATTTTATTTACGAATCATTGCAATCTAATCAGAATCAAATGAAAAAGATGAAGACTTTAGGGATGATGGCCGCCGGGTTGCTCGCTGTCTCCTCTCTCTCCGCCCAGACCGAGAAGGGCGATTGGGCACAGTTCGGACGCTACGCCGAGGCGAACAAAAAGGTGCAGGTTCCGGCAAACGTTGTCTTTATGGGCAACTCTATCACCGATGGCTGGTGGCCGGCTGACTCTACCTTTTTTATTCAGCATAATTTCGTGGATCGGGGCATCAGCGGTCAGACCACTTCAGAGATGTTGGTACGTTTCCGCCAGGATGTGATCGATTTGCATCCGAAGACGGTCGTGATCTTGGCCGGAATCAACGACATCGCCCATAACAACGGCGTGATCTCGTTGGAGCATGTCTTTGGCAATCTGGTCTCGATGGCCGAGTTGGCGAAGGTGAATGGCATCCGTGTGATCTTCTGCTCCGTCCTGCCTGCTTACGATTTCCCGTGGCGTCGTGGCTTGGAGCCTGCGGATAAGGTGATCCGCCTGAACCAGATGATCAAGGCCTATGCCGACAAGCAGGGATTGACCTATGTGGATTATCACTCCGCCATGAAGGATGAGCGCAACGGCTTACCGTCCAATCTCTCCAAGGATGGTGTGCATCCGACGTTGGAGGGCTACAAGATCATGGAGAAGTTAGTGCTGGAGGCCATCGGCCAGTAACCGGTCCATTTATCGCGGCGCTTTTCGGTAGAGATAGATGGCGATGAAGGTGTAGAGAATATTCGGGATCCAAGCCGCCACGCCCGGCGATACATAGCCGCTGATGGCGAAGGTCGAGGTGATGGTCATGAAGAGGATATAGGAGGAACTTAATGCCAAACCAATACCGATATTCATACCCATGCCGCCCTTGATCTTGCGCGAGGAGAGTGAGGCTCCGATGGAGGTCAGGATGAAGGCCGCCATGATCGTGGCGAACCGCTTGTGATACTCGATCTGGAAGGTTTGGATATTACCCACGCCACGCTTCTTCTGCCGGTTGATGTAGGTGTTCAGCTCGGGCGTGGTCATCGTCTCACAGTCGTTGACGGAGATCAGGAAGTCGGAGGGCACAATCGTCAGTGTCGTGTCCATGCGGGAGCCGTTACGAATCTGCTCCCGCATCCCGTCGAAATCGCGGATCATGTAGTCGATCACCGTCCATTGGTAGAGCGAGTCATACTTGATCGACTTTGCCGTGAGGCGTGAGACCAGCTTCTTCTCCTCGAAATGCTCCAACGAGAAGCGATAGCCCATGTTCGAGCGGGCGTCGTAGCTGTCGAAGTAGGCGATCACGCCAGGCTCGATCTCCAACTGCGCGTTCTTCACGTAATCCACCTTCTTATTCTTGATATACTTGTTTTGAAAGTCGATACGGGTCGCTGTAGCGGGCGGGATGATGTAGGCATTGAGCACGAAGGTCACGATCGCGATCACCGCCGCCGAGATGCCGTAGGGCAGCATCAGCCGCCGGAAGCTCATGCCGCTGGCCAACATCGCGATGATCTCCGACCGATCCGCCAACTTGGAGGTGAAGAAGATCACGGCGATAAAGGTGAAGAGCGGGCTGAACAGGTTGGCGTAATAGGGGATGAAATTGAAGTAATAATCCACGATGATCGCCTTCAGCGGCACGTCGGGATTCAGAAACTTGTCGATCTTCTCGTTGATGTCGAACACCACCGAGATCGAGATGATCAAGGCAATCGAGAAGACGTAGGTCCCCAAGAATTGCTTGATGATATACCAGTCTATCCGTTTCAGTTTGAAATTCATCTGCTTCTTCCGCTTATTGGGTTACAGGCGGTTTGCCATCTGGCGCACCATGCCGCTTTTCCAACTACTGAAATCCCCGGCGAGGATGTGCTTCCGCGCCTCGCGCACCAACCAGAGGTAGAACGCCAAGTTATGGATCGAGGCGATCTGCAAGCCCAGCATCTCCTTCACGTGGATCAGGTGGTGCAGGTAGGCCTTCGTGTAGCGCAGGTCGGCCGCGCAGTGGCCATCCGGGTCGATGGGCGAGAAGTCGTTCTCCCACTTCTTGTTGCGCATGTTGATCGTGCCGAAGCGGGTGAAGAGCTGCCCGTTGCGTCCGTTACGGGTCGGCATGATGCAATCGAACATATCCACGCCTCGCTCGATCGCCTCTAAGATGTTGATCGGCGTGCCGACGCCCATCAGGTAGCGGGGGCGGTCTTTCGGCAGGATCTCGTTCACCACCTCGATCATCTCATACATCTTCTCCGTTGGTTCGCCCACGGCCAAGCCTCCGATGGCGTTGCCGTCGGCCCCCTTGCTCGCCACGTTCTCCGCCGCGCGTCGCCGCAGGTCGGGATAGGTGCATCCCTGCACGATGGGGAAGAGGCTCTGCCGGTAGCCATATTTCGGCTCCGTGCTGTTGAAGCGGGCGAAGCAGCGGTCGAGCCAGCGCTCCGTCAGGCCCAGCGATTGCTTGGCATAGTCGTAATCCGCGTCGCCAGGGCAGCACTCGTCGAAGGCCATGATGATGTCCGCACCGATCGAGCGCTCGATGTCCATCACCTTCTCCGGCGTGAAGAGGTGCTTCGATCCGTCGATGTGCGAGCGGAACAGGGCGCCCTCCTCGTGCAGTTTGCGATTCTCCGAGAGGGAAAAGACCTGAAAGCCGCCGCTGTCGGTCAGGATCGGTTTACTCCAGGTGTTGAAGCGATGCAGGCCGCCCGCCTGTTCGAGGATGGTCGTTCCGGGGCGCAGATAGAGGTGATAGGTGTTGCCCAGGATGATTTGCGCCTGAATCTCCTCCTCCAATTCCGGGAAATGCACCCCTTTGACGGTGCCCTGCGTGCCGACCGGCATAAAAATCGGTGTCTCGATGGTGCCGTGATCGGTCGTGATCAACCCCGCCCGTGCGTTCGTGAGCGAGTCGGTATGCTGTAGTTCAAATGTCATTTTTTACCTATAAAAATTAGAATGGCGCGAAGATAATGCAAACCCGTCGCATAACCAACCTCGTCTGCCGGTTTGTTTAGCCCCGGAAGCGCCTTCCGATGGCGGGCAGTGCCTGACGAAGGAGCGCCACGAAGCGATCTTTCCCCTTTTCTTTTTATTTAACTAAAAAGATTAGTTGCTCAACTAATTTATTTAGTTATTTCGCGTTGTTGAACTTTAAAACTGAAAGAAATGAAGACATTAACACCTAAGGAAGAGGAGATAATGACCTTTTTATGGCAAAACGGACCGATGTTCGTGCGTCAATTGATCGAGCTCTACCCCGAGCCGCGTCCGCATTTCAACACCGTCTCGACTACCATCCGTATCTTGGAGGATAAGGGCTATGTGTCGCATCTCAAGTTTGGCAACACCTATCAATACTTCGCCGCCGTTTCCGCCGAGGAGTTCAAGCGAAAGACGTTGAAGCAGGTGATCAGCAAATACTTTAACAACTCCTATCTTGGTGCCGTCTCCTCGTTGGTCGAGGAGGAAGAGATTTCGCTCGATGAGCTGAAAGAACTGATCAGGCGTGTGGAAGAGGAACCTAAAGCTTAAGCGTATGGGAGCCTTCTTTGTCTATATCCTCAAGTCGGCGATCTGCCTTGCGCTGTTCTACTTAGGCTATCGCCTCCTGTTGAGTCGCGACACGTTTCTCCGCTTCAACCGTTTCGCCCTGCTGAGTGGATTCGTGCTGGCCGCCCTGCTGCCGTTGGCGCGGGTTGGGGTGGAGGGGGTATCGCCGTTAGGGCCTGCCCTGGAGGAGTGGGGGCGCATAGCTGCGCCTGTCGAGCCGGCAGCCACTGCCTCGCCCGCCGTTTCCTGCTATTCCATAGGGTTGGCTATTTACCTGATGGGCGTGCTCTTTTTCATCGCTCGCTTCCTCTGGGGCGTGGTGAGCCTTATCCGCTTGATTCGTGCCGGACGGCGAGAGCAATTGGCTGATGGCAGCTGGCTCGTGCTGCACCGACTGCCCTTGGCACCCTTCAGCTGGCTGCGCTACATCTTCCTCGCTGAAAAGGATTTGCTGAGCAAGCCGGAACTGATCTTGGCGCACGAGCAGGCCCATATCCGGATGCGCCACACTTGGGATCTGCTCTTCACGGAGCTGTTCCTCTGGCTCCAATGGTTCAATCCCGCCGCCTGGCTGCTCCGCCAGGAGTTGCAATCGGTGCATGAGTTCGAGGCCGACGCCGCGGTCTTGGGCATGGGCTATGACAGCAAGGAATATAAACTATTATTAATCGAAAAAGCTGTTGGCTCCAGTCGCTACACCTTGGCCAACAGCCTTAATCACAGTTCACTTATAAATCGTATCACTATGATGCAAAAAAGAAAATCCAATCCGTGGGCGAGGATGAAGTACGCTTTTGTGCTTCCCGTGGCCGCCACTGCAATGGCCGCTTTCGCCCGTCCGGAAATCTCCCGGCAGATGGCGGAGATTTCAAGTGCCAAAATTACAGATTTGTCGCGAATGGTGCAAACCACAGCGGCGGAAAGGACTCGACCGGAGGCCATTGATACAACGACTTCTGCCAGGGAAGTCATGGTGACCGGCTACGCACAGTTCACAGACAACAAAGTCTATGAATCGGCGGAAGTGATGCCAGAGTTTCCTGGTGGGCAGACTGAGTTGCTGAAGTTTGTCGCCAAGCGCGTCAAATACCCTACCGAGGCACAGCGCAAAGGAGCGCAGGGTCGTGTGATCGTGAAATTCGTGGTGGAAACCAATGGCAGCATTTCGAATATCCACGTGGTCAAGGGCATTGATCCCCTTTTGGATGCGGAGGCTATTCGTGTCTGTACGACCATGCCCACTTGGGCACCCGCTCGGCAGGAAGGCAAGGCTGTCCGTTGCTATTACACCATTCCGGTCACCTTCGGCCTGGTGAAAGCGGAATCGTAGCCGGGGAGGGCCTATCGGGCCTGCTGGGAAAATGGCTCTAAATGTTTAGAGGCACTTTCCCGGCATGGAAAAACACCTCTAACGGTGTAACGACACTTTCCGAGCCTGGGAAAATAGTGCTACGGCTGTAACAAGAGCGTCCGGGAGTGGGAAAGGGGTGCTAATTGTTTAGAGCCATTTTCCCGGGCTTCAAAAGAGCCTTTAAATGGGATGACACCACTTTCCCGGCGTGGAAATCGGCCTCTACGGCGGTAAAACCTTTTTCCCGGCAAGAAACGAGGCCATTACGGCAGTAACACTATTTTCCCAGGCTTCAAAACGGCTGCGAACGCCGTAGCACCATTTTCCGGGCCGTAAAAATCGGCAAATGGTTTGTGTATGTATATTTTGCTTATCTTTGGAGCAGTATTCATCAAAAAAAATTTTTGATATGAGCGAAGTAAAGCAAATTAAATCGTTTTCGCAGAAATCTGACCGAAACGAAGAGTATTATGGTTTTATAACCCGTGTGTATGCCGAGCTGCCTAACCTGCTGAAGGAGCCGGAACCGGAGAACCCGGACGTTGTCAGCCTCTTGGACGAGGAGGGAGGCACGCCAACCCCGCTCTCGGCGGCAGAGGCGGTCAATCCCGCGTTGACGAAGCCCATCGACCAGTTTGAGAGTTGCTACCGCGAGTTCGACCGAGTGATGAAACTGGCCTTGGTGGATTCCTCAGCCACGACAATGGCCGACGAGAATCGCGACAAGGCTTGGGCGGATTCGAATGCTTATGTGAAGGCGATCGTCAAGCATCCCTATCCCGAGACGGCGGAGAAGGCACTGGAGCTCGCACGTTGTTATTCCCGCTACGGCTATCCGCTCCAGCTGGGGTTGGATCAAGAGACGGGCGTATTGGACAACTTGATTCAAGACCTGCGCAGCCTTTCGGCCAGCCTCTTGACGCAGACCGGTTTCACGCCTTGGTTAGAGGCTTTGGAAGCGACGCAAAACGCCTTCAAGGAGGCGCAAAAGGCGCGTACCGAGGCGAAAGCGCAGTTGGAGCTGGGCGCGGTGAAGATCGCGCGTGGCGAGATGGAGGCTGCCTATACGGCCTTGGCTAACACCGTGAACGCGTTGGCGTTGATTGAGGGCGACGCGAACTACGCCACCTTCATTGATCATGTCAATGTGATTATCGACGAGCACAAGACGGTGATCAAAGCCCGTCAGACCAAAGCGGCGAACAAGAAACAGGAGGAGGCTTCGAAGCCTGCCGAATCGGAGCCGACCCAGCCGGAGGCATAGCCCTCCGTGTTTTTCCGCCCTGCCCATCCGGCAGCCGGCGAGAGCTAACGGAGCCGAAGGCGTTGACGATTTCCGGATCGCGCCTTCGGCTCTTTTTTTCCCTCCGCGGCGATTGGGAGGCAACTATAAGCCGGCGCGGGAAATCGCAATTGAATCAGAATATGTATCTTTGCCCCACAACGGCGAAGATAGATCGCGCCACAAAATGATTGGTTATGGAACAGACATTGCAACTTTGCCCGGTGGGCATACAGACATTCGAGAAGATTCGAAAAGAGAATTATCTCTATGTGGATAAGACTGCTTTGGTCTATCGGCTGACGCATGGGGCTCCGAAATCAGTTTTCCTGAGCCGTCCCCGTCGGTTTGGCAAGTCGCTGTTGCTCTCCACCTTGGCTGCCTACTTCGAAGGGCGGCGGGAGCTGTTCGAGGGATTGGCCATCGAGCAATTGGAGAAGGAGTGGACGCAATACCCTGTGCTGCGGTTCGACATGAGTACCGCCAAGCACATGGAGAAGAAGGACCTGGACCTGGAGCTGAGCAGCAAGCTGACCTCCTACGAGGCGATCTATGGCAAAGGGCCGGCGGATGATGTCAATCCGAATCAACGCTTGCGGGGCTTGATCGAGCGTGCCTATCGGCAGACCGGCAAGCAGGTGGTGGTCTTGATCGATGAGTATGACGCACCGTTGCTCGACGTGGTGCACAAGGAGGGGGAATTGGAGCGCCTGCGCCACACGATGCGCAACTTCTACTCTCCACTGAAGGCCTGCGATCCCTACCTGCGCTTCGTCTTCCTGACGGGCATCACCAAGTTCTCGCAGCTCAGTATCTTTAGTGAGCTGAACAATATCAAGAATATCAGTATGGATGATACGTATGCTTCCATCTGTGGTATTACGGAGGAGGAGATGCTGACGCAGATGTCTGGCTATATTGATGATATGGCTCAAAAGTTGGCTTATTCCCGGGAAGAGATGATTCAAAAATTGCGCAGAAAATATGATGGCTACCACTTCACTTGGCCCTCGCCTGACATTTATAATCCTTATAGCCTACTGAATGCCTTCACCGATTATAAATTGAATGATTACTGGTTCGGCAGCGGTACGCCCACCTATCTGATCGAGATGATGCGGAAGTATCATGTGCTGCCTTCCTGTATAGGAGGCTATGATGCGGATGCTTCGGAGTTTGATCAGCCAACCCATGCTATGGAGTCCATCGTCCCATTGTTGTTCCAGAGCGGTTACATCACGATTAAGGACTATGATCCGTTCATAGAGAGTTATCACTTAGATATACCGAATAATGAGGTGCGTATTGGCTTGATGCGTAGTCTGATTGCCTATTGCATCGAGCCTAACCCTACGGCTACGAAATCAACGATACGCGGGTTGGTGCGGGCGATCCTTCAAGAGGATATGGAGGGTGCGTTGCGCCTGCTTCAGACTTTCTTGAGCACTGTTCCTTATACGGACAACACCCAATATGAGGGTCATTATCAGCAGGTACTCTATATCATATTCTCGCTCATTGGGCAGTATGATTATTTAGATGTAGAGGTGCGCACGCCGGTGGGCCGTGTGGATATGGTGCTGCGGACGGCTACTACCTTATATATTGTAGAACTCAAATTGAACCAAAGCGCCGAGGCCGCCATGAACCAAATCGACTTGAAGCAATACCCGGAGCGTTTCCGCCTCTCTGGCCTCCCGATCGTGAAGGTGGGCATCAACTTTGACGCGGAGCGACATACGCTCAAAGATTGGGTGATCGAGCCGGAATGAGGATGTGATTTAACTGACGATTCTGTGCCTGCGGTAAGCCAGCAGGAAATTCGTATGCCATATATCTTGTGTAATTCCCCAAGGTATATGGCATATTTCGTTTTTTGCGTTTCAGAGTCGGATAATGGAAGTTTATGTCGTTCCTTTTACAGTTTGAGCAGGAAAAATGAAAGAATAATAGGGAGTGGCTGCTTGAAATCGAAAATAATTTATTTACATTTGTGGCATATTTAAAATACTGAGGTTTCGAGGTTGAATTAATTAATACGAATAATGGAAAAGATTTTTGGGCTGATTGATGCGCCGTTTACTCCCTTCTATGCGAATGGTGAAGTGAACTACGAGCCGATCGAAGCGTATGCCAACATGTTGGTAAAAAATGGGTTGAAGGGTGTGTTTATCAATGGATCATCGGGTGAGGGCTATATGCTCACCGAAGAGGAGCGAATGCGGTTAGCTGAAAAATGGGTCAGCGTGGTGCCGGATGGATTCAAGGTGATCGTGCATGTGGGCAGCACCTGCGTCAAATCCAGCTTCCGCCTGGCTCAACATGCTGAGCAGATTGGTGCGTGGGGCATTGGTGCGATGGCTACGCCGTTCCCACGGATCGGACGGATCGAGGAGCTGGTGAAGTATTGCGAGGAGATTGCTTGCGGAGCGCCCCATCTGCCCTTCTATTACTACCACATCCCGGCATTTAACAATGCTTACTTGCCGATGCTGGATTTCCTGAAAGCGGTGGATGGACGCATCCCTAACTTTGCCGGTATCAAATATACCTACGAGAGCCTGTATGAGTATAACCAGTGTCGGTTGTATAAGGAGGGTAAGTTTGACATGCTGCATGGCCAGGATGAGACGATCCTTCCCTGCTTGGCGATGGGTGGTGCGCAAGGCGGTATTGGTGGTACGACCAATTACAACGGTAAGGAGTTGACCGGTATCTTGGAGGCCTGGGCCGCCGGCGACTTGGAGACGGCTCGTGAGCGACAGAATTTCTCGCAAGAGGTGATCAACGTGATCTGCCGCTATCGGGGTAATATTGTCGGTGGCAAACGGATCATGAAATTGATCGGTTTGGATCTGGGGCCCAACCGTACGCCGTTCCGTAACCTAACGGATGACGAGGAGGCGGCCATGAAAGCGGAGCTGAAGGCTATCCATTTCTTCGATAGATGTAATCAATTTTAAATCAAAAGGTATATGAACCCAATTAATAATCCCACAGCCTACCTGAAACAATGGGGGGAGACTTATCGTCGTGAGTTCTTAGAAAATGTCATGCCATTCTGGATGAAGTATGGCTTGGACAAGAAGAACGGTGGTTATTTTACCTGCCTTGACAGAGCAGGCAACTTGATGGACACGACCAAATCGGTTTGGTTCCAGGGCCGGTTTGCGTTCGTGCTGGCCTACGCATACAACCACATCGAGCGGAACGAGGCGTGGTTGGAGGCCTGCAAAAGCGGCATTGACTTCATAGAGAAGTATTGCTTTGACAAGGATGGTCGCATGTTTTTCGAGATCACGGCGGATGGCGTTCCCGTCCGGAAACGTCGTTATCTCTTTTCGGAGACCTTCGCGGCGATCGCTATGGCGCATTACGCGTTGGCTTCCGGCGACAAGAGCTATGCGGAGAAGGCGGTCGAGCTGTTTAAGATGATCTTGCACTACAAGAATACCCCGGGCTCTACGGAGCCGAAGTTCAGGGAGGGATTGGTGGCGAAGGGACACTCTTTCTGCATGATCCTGATCGACACGGCCGCACGCATCCGGGAAGCGATTGACGATCCTGTCTTGACGCAGCAGATCGACGAGTCGATCGCGGAGCTGCGCAAGGATTTCGTTCACCCGGAATACAAGGCGATCTTGGAGACGGTGGGGCCGAACGGCGAGTTTATCGACACGATGGCGGGTCGCACCATCAATCCCGGCCATTCCATCGAGACCGCTTGGTTTATCCTGGACGAGGCGAAGCATCGCAACTGGGATCCGCAACTCACGGAGATGGGCTTGCAGATCTTTAACTGGTCGTGGGACTGGGGATGGGACCAACAATATGGAGGTATCAACTACTTCAAGGATTGCAAGCATTTCCCGCCGCAGGACTATTGGCACGACATGAAATTCTGGTGGCCGCAGTGCGAGGCGATCATCGCTACGCTGTATGCTTACCAGGCGACGAGGGATCCGAAATACCTCGAAATGCACCAGCTTATCAATGACTATACCTTCAAACATTTTCCGGATAGAGAATTTGGCGAATGGTATGGCTACCTGCATTTTGATGGCAGCGTCTCGCAGCCGGCGAAGGGCAACCTGTTCAAGGGGCCGTTCCACATCCCGAGAATGCTGATGAAATGCGCTTTATTGTGTGATGAACTAACGGCTAAGTAATAGAAATAATGAGAAATAAAACTTATTATCCTTGGGTTGTAGTAGGGCTGCTTTGGGTAGTGGCCCTACTCAACTACATGGATCGCCAAATGCTATCTACGATGAAATCGGCCATGATGGTCGATATTATTGAGTTGGAATCTGCTGCCAACTTTGGTCGGTTAATGTCTATCTTCCTATGGATTTATGGCTTCATGAGTCCCGTGGCCGGAATGATCGCAGACCGTGTCAACCGTAAATGGCTGATCGTCGGTAGCCTGTTTGTATGGTCATTCGTCACGCTGATGATGGGTTTCTGTACCGATTTCAATCAGATCTATTACCTGAGAGCGTTGATGGGGGTCAGTGAGGCACTTTACATCCCCGCAGGTCTTTCGCTCATCACCGATTATCACCAAGAAAAAACACGTTCGTTAGCTGTGGGCATCCACATGACCGGACTTTATTTAGGACAGGCCCTGGGTGGTTTCGGTGCTACCGTGGCCAGTCGGTATGGTTGGGAACAGGCCTTTTTCACCTTCGGTTTGATCGGTATCAGCTATGCGTTGGTCTTGATCCTGTTCCTGCATGACAAGAAGAATGAACAGCAACCGTTTCGGGCTACTGTCGCACCGCCGCTGCAAGAGCATCCCGTGCGTGGTGCGATCAAGGGGTTGGGGGTCATCTTCAATACGTTTGCTTTCTGGATTATCCTGCTCTATTTTACCACCCCGAGTTTGCCGGGTTGGGCCACTAAGAACTGGCTGCCTACGCTCTTCTCTGAGAATCTGTCGTTAGACATGGCGCAGGCCGGTCCCTTATCGACCATTACCATCGCTTTCGCCTCCTTCTGTGGAGTCATCATCGGCGGTGTCTTGTCGGATAAATGGGTGCAGCGCAACGTAAGAGGGCGTGTCTATACCGGTGCGATTGGTTTGGCATTGACGATTCCGGCACTGCTGCTGTTAGGTTTTGGCTCTAATCTGCTGATGATCTTAGGAGGAGGTCTTTGCTTTGGTTTGGGCTTTGGCATTTTCGACGCCAACAACATGCCGATCCTTTGTCAATTTATCTCTCCACGTTATCGTGCTACGGCATACGGATTGATGAACATGACCGGTGTATTTGCGGGTGCGGCAATCACGGACTTTCTGGGACGTTCGACCGATGCGGGCAATCTGGGCCATGACTTCGCCATGTTGGCCGGAGTGGTATTGGTCGCTTTGGTGATCCAGCTTATCTTCCTCCGTCCGACGGTCAATAACAAATTGGATGATTGAGATGGTGCTCGGATGAAGAGAATCTATGCTATATCTATAATCCTATGCCTATGTTTTGTTAGCGCAGTTTCCGGGGCCGAACAACCCCGGAAACTGGCGCTATTGCCCCAACCTCAACGTTGCGCATTGAATGACCGCCTCTTTGAGGCAAAGCAGGTCTCGGTGCAGGCAGATCCTGCCACGACGGCTATGGCTGTGGCCTTCTGCGAAGCGTTGTCTCTACCCATCGCTGAGGGAAGTGCCCACCAGATCCGCATCACGCTGACTGACTCCATTGAGGGAGCTGCTCTCAACCAGGAGGAGGCTTATCGCATCCAGATCACGGATCGGGCAGTAGCCATTCAAGCAACCACTGAGAGGGGTGCTTATTGGGCATTTAAGACTTTGCGCCAGCTCTCTATGCGAGAGGCCGATGTATGGCGCTTGCCCCAAGGGGAGATCACTGACTGGCCCGCCTTCCGCATTCGGGGATTGATGCAGGATGTGGGGCGAAGCTATATCTCCATGGAGGAGCTGAAGCGGGAGATTGATGCGCTGTCCAACTACAAGATGAATGTGTTCCACTGGCACCTGACGGAGAACCAGGCGTGGCGGTTGGAGAGCAAGCGGTTTCCGCAACTCAACGATAGCTGCCACATGAGCCGAATGCCGGGACAGTATTATACGATGGCCGAGGCGAAGGAGCTAATGGCCTATTGCAAGCAGCGACAGGTATTGTTGATTCCGGAGATTGACATGCCGGGGCACAGTGCTGCCTTCGTGCAGGCGATGGGGCATGATATGCAGAGCGAGGAGGGGATGGCGATCCTGAAACAGCTGTTGGATGAGATCTGTGAGCTGTTCGCTGAGTTGCCCTATCTGCATATTGGTACCGACGAGGTGCAGTTTACCAATCCCCGTTTCGTGCCGGAGATGGTGGCCTATATCCGGGCGAAAGGGAAGAGGGTGATCTCTTGGAATCCCGGTTGGATCTACCAGCCGGGTGAGATCGACATGACCCAGTTGTGGAGCTACCGGGGGAAAGCGCAACCGGGTATTCCTGCCATTGATTGTCGGTTTCATTACATCAACCATTTCGACACTTTTGCTGATCTGATCGGATTATATACCAGTCGTATCTACGATCAGCCGCAGGGCAGTCCCGATTTGGCGGGTGCGATCTTGGCTGTATGGCATGACCGTTTGACACTGCCAGAGACAGATCTGATCCGTACCAATAATCTTTATCCCAATCTCCTGGCACTGGCTGAACGGACCTGGTTAGGCGGTGGATTCCAGTATTTCGATCAGTTTGGAACCTGTTTGCCCCTTGATCCAATGGATCCAGCCCATCAGGCTTTCGTCGATTTTGAGCGGCGAATGCTGTATCGCAAAGCACATGATCTGCCAGATTATCCCTTTGCCTATGTGCGGCAAACCGATGTCAGGTGGCGCATCACGGATGCCTTTCCGAACGAGGGCGATTTAGCTCGTGTCTTCCCACCTGAGACAGCGTTGCAGCCCAGCTATACGTATCAAGGGAAAACCTATGGTAGTCGTGAGGCCATTGGTGCGGGCATTTACCTGCGTCATGTATGGGGAACGACAGTCCCCGGCTTTTATGCAGAGCCGCAAGAGAACCACACGGCCTATGCGTGGACTTGGATCTATTCGCCCCAAGCGCAAGAGGTAGGGGCTTGGATTGAGTTCCAGAATTACAGTCGCTCGGAAAAGGATCTTCCCCCTCGACAAGGGGAGTGGGACTATAAGGGTAGTCGTGTTTGGGTGAATGACGAGCTGATCGCTCCACCCACATGGACTGCTTCCCATACGGAATTATCGAACGAGATTCCCTTGGGTAATGAGAACTGTGCCGTTCGGAAACCGACACCGATCCAGTTGAGAAAGGGCTGGAACAAGGTGTTGCTGAAACTTCCGGTGGGTGCTTTTCGTACACCGGAGGTACGTTTAGTGAAGTGGATGTTCACCTTCGTCTGTGTCACGCCTGACGGCGAACGGGCGGTTGATGGACTGATCTATTCGCCGGACAAGATTTTACCTGATTCCGTAAATCCGTATTCAAAAATCGTTGAACCTATGACTGCATGGACAAAATTGGCTGATCTGCCGGGTGTGGATCAGCGTGAGGCATTAGGTGTCTCTGCCCCCTTCGCCGGGGCCCACAACGGGTCGCTGATCGTGGCTGGAGGATGTAACTTCCCGGATAAACCGGTAGCGGAGGGAGGAACCAAACGCTATTACGACGAAGTCTTCCTGCTCGGTTCGGAGGGTTGGAAAATGATAGGTCACCTACCTACGCCGGTAGCCTATGGTGCTGCCGTGAGCACGCCGGAGGGGGTGATCTGCATCGGTGGTAACAATGCGGATCGAAGTATGAAGGAGGTGATTCGCCTTGCTGTATCAACCGGAGGCGATGTGTTGGAGATCGACACCTTGCCCTCGTTGCCCGTGACGATGGACAATATGGCTGCCGCATACGCTGATGGACAGCTTTTCGTGGCGGGAGGGAATGCCGATGGCGCACCTTGCCGCAGCCTCTACCACCTCGATTTGAGGCAAACTGCCCTCGCTTGGGAGGCGTTGCCCGATTTCTCAGGAACCTGTCGGGTACAACCGGTCTTGGTCGCAAAGGGTAATGGAGAAACGCAACAACTCTATTTAGCGGGCGGATTCCAACCGATCGAAGGTAATCAAGATGCCCTTTTACCCACAGAGCTGCTTACTTTCGACACATCCACTCGTATGTGGCGCATGGAGAGTGAACTGCCCTCATTAGAGGATGGGGGTCCACGCACCTTGACGGGTGGCAATGCGCTCTTGTGGGGTGCTCATCGGATCCTCTATTTCGGAGGGGTCAACTACCAAAAGTTCGCCGATGCAGTGAATCGTCCGCTACGCCTAAAAGCGGCGGAGGAGGCTGCAGATACCGTCACGCTGGACCGTTTGCGTGCCGTGGCGGCCCAATACCTGCGTCATCCCGTGGAGTGGTATCGCTTCAATACCGATTTGTTGGTGTATGATACCGAGAACAAGCAATGGGAACAATTAGGTAGCTATGAGCCTCTTGCCCGGGCGGGTGCGGGAGCGGTTCTCATCGATCAGCGGCTAATCGTGATCTGTGGCGAGCTGAAACCGGGGATTCGTACGCCGCAGGTCAACCAATTGGATATAAGATCCCTGCGTAAACGATAGCGTGAGGGCGAAAGCCCTTTGCGCTTCTTGAAGTAGCGACCAAAGAAGGATTGATTGAGTTTTTCTCAATATTCTCAATATTCTCACTTTCTCGTTTTTTGAGAAAAAAAGGTTGATAGATTTCATTCTTTATAAATATCTCAGATTACCAAATTCTT
The DNA here is from genome assembly GCA_022775005.1 of Parabacteroides sp. Lineage (GTDB taxonomy): Bacteria > Bacteroidota > Bacteroidia > Bacteroidales > Tannerellaceae > Parabacteroides. The sequence goes on along the minus strand of JALFJR010000092.1, from coordinate 44,244 downwards.
AGACTGCTTTTTATCCCGAATTGGCGTATATTTGCAAACCTGTTCCCTTCCTCGCATTCATGGGGTCGGGCATCAGCGAGATTGTTATTCCGGCTTCGGTAAAAATCATCAAGGGCTCAGTCTTTGCGAATTGCAAGAATCTTAAGAAGGTTGTCTTCGAGGGAGACCGTCTGGATAAGCTATCGGGCTGCTTCCAGCGTTGCACCGCGCTGCAGAGCATTGAACTTCCACGATATGTGGGTGCGGTGAGCGGGGAAATGTTCTTCGGGTGTACCAATCTGACGAATGTCAAATTGCCTGAGAACCTTAAGGAACTCCCTAACGATACATTCCGGGATTGCGCCAAGCTCACCACGGTTACCATTCCTGCCAGCGTAACAAAAATGGGCTCTGAGGTATTTGATGGCTGCGGAGTAGTGAGCCTCGACCTCTCGCATGTGATCAAATGTCGGATGAACCACTTTTTTATATTCAGAAGTGTGAACAAGCAGTGATACATGAGAAATTTGAGAAGGTGAGAATATTGGGAATATTGAGAATTTTCACCTCTCTTACTCTTGTGTTGCGCTTGTTTGCAGGGGAAAAAACATTGCCTGTAGTTTTCCAAAATGATGGGCAAAGAAATAAAAAACTATGGGCAATGTTTGAAAAAAACACGGGCAACGTTTTCCAAAATGATGGGCAACGTTTTGCGAAACCATGGACAACGAAAAATTGGCTTAAATATGTAAGACCAAGACGAAGCGACAGCCCTTCTTATAGGCCGTGTCGAGCGAGAGCTCTCCATTTAGCTTAGTAGCAATCAATGCGCAGATTGGCAAGCCTAATCCGTCTCCTTTCATCAGGTCGTGCGTTGAAGCGAAAGGAGTAAAGATGCTCTCTTTCAACTCTTCGGGAATACCGCAACCGGTGTCTGTGATCAAGAATTGGCAGACATGTGCTCCTTTGCGCTTAAACTCCAAGCGGATATGGCCCTCTTCTGTGTGCTGGGCTGCCCCATACAACAGATAGGAGAGAAGATTTTCAAGTTGCTCCGCATTGCTTTTGATCTCAATGGAAGGAAGGTCGGTCAACAACTCTACACCCGGTTTTAGATGGTCTTTGAAGTTTTCGACCAGCTTCTTACCCAGTTTCGATACATTCAACGGCTTGGATTCAAAAGGAGTTGTCAACGAGCTTTCCAGAGCAGAGAGCTCTTGAATATGTGCTGCGAATGTGCGTAATGCTTCTACACGTCCTTCGATGGGCTCACGCACCTCTGGCTGAGCCTGGCGAGACAGAACGGTGACTTTCTCTAAGGTGGGTTCCATCTGTTCCGCGATATGCTGGATGAAAGCTGCTTGCTGTTCGCTGTGTGCCTTTGAGGTCTCAATGATTTGTTTGAGCTTACGATTACCTAACGTAAGGCGAGCTAACATCAATCCACCCAAAACAAGCACAATGGCCAATCCAGCCACGACCACTAATAGGGCGAAAATGATGTATTGCCGGGTGGAGAGGCTACTCTCTTTTTCTTCGATCAACTGAATGCTCTCATCGTATTTCTGCTGTAAAGCGCCTAACTCATCCTTGGCAGTCAGTTGCTTCACGGAGTCATTCCAATTCATCAATCCCTTGCAAGCCTGTTCCATCAAGGCCGTGTTATTACCAAAGCGGGCCACATCAATCAAGTTTTCGTAACGCTCATTGACAGCAGCATAGTTTTTCTGGCTTTTTGCGGCCTCAATGAGCTTCTGGAAGGCTGCATCGCCCTCTCGCTTTTGTCCGAACGTGTAATAAAATTCGGCTTGCGCAGTGAGCCAATCATAAGTAAGGCTACCGTCTCCGGTTTGGTTTTTGATCGCTTCCAAAGCGTTAAGCTGTCCTTCGGCTTGCTGGGGATTCCTCAATTTGATGTACATACGTAACCGCTCACGGGTGATTTGAAAACGTTGTGTGTAGAATTGCCGTTGTTGTTTCTGCTCCTCGGTGATTAGGTACTGTGTCATTTGGCGACAAAATTCGAAAGCGTCGTTGTATAGATTCTCTCGATAATAGAGTGTCGTCACCTCTGTTCCGGCCTCGATGGCCTGTTTGACATCTCCCGCGTCAGCAAAGGCTTGGTATGCGTTCAGAAAGAGCGTTTTCGCTTGTCCGTAGTTTTTGTTCTCCAGGCTGTTTTGTGCCTGTTGCAAGAGCTCTGGTGCGGTTTGTCCCCACAATTGACCCTCTATCAACCCTAAGAGCATCCATAAGAATAAGAAGTTTAGTTTCATTGTATTTTACTATATATGTTTCTGTCTTAAAAACGTAAAAGTAAGCCTTCTTTGTCAGTTGTGCAACTTTTTAGAGAATAAATTGTAACTTTGCCCGTTCTTAATCAAAAAAATAGCTAATTCCAAAATATGGCAAAAGTAGCATTGATCACAGGCATTACGGGACAGGATGGCTCGTTTTTAGCCGAGTTCTTAATAGAGAAAGGGTATGAGGTGCATGGCATTATGCGTCGTTCTTCCTCTTTCAATACAGGGCGTATCGAGCATCTTTATTTGGATGAATGGGTACGCGACATGAAGAATAAGCGATTAGTCAACCTGCATTGGGGCGACATGACCGATTCCAGCTCGCTGGTGCGCATCATTCGGGAGACGAAGCCGGACGAGATCTATAATTTGGCCGCCCAAAGCCATGTGAAGGTCAGTTTTGATGTGCCGGAATATACAGCGGAAGCGGATGCGGTCGGCACGTTGCGTCTGTTGGAAGCGGTGCGTCTGTTGGGTTATGAGCAGCGGACGAAGATTTATCAAGCCTCTACTTCCGAGCTGTTTGGATTGGTGCAAGAGGTGCCGCAGCGAGAGACAACTCCTTTCTATCCACGTTCTCCTTATGGTGTGGCGAAGCAGTATGGCTTTTGGATCACTAAGAATTACCGTGAGAGCTACGGTATGTTTGCTGTGAACGGCATTTTGTTTAATCACGAGAGCGAGCGTCGAGGCGAAACCTTTGTGACTCGTAAGATTACTCTTGCGGCAGCACGTATCGCACAAGGTTATCAAGATAAATTATACTTAGGTAATCTCAATGCTTTGCGCGACTGGGGTTATGCCAAGGATTACGTGGAGTGTATGTGGATGATTTTGCAGCATCCCACGCCAGAGGATTTCGTGATCGCAACGGGTGAATATCATACGGTGCGCGAGTTTTGTACGTTGGCTTTCCAAGAGGTGGGTATCACGTTGCGTTGGGAAGGTGAGGGTGTCGCCGAGAAGGGTATTGACATCGCTACTGGACGTGTCTTGGTAGAGGTGGATCCGAAATATTTCCGTCCGGCAGAGGTGGAGCAGCTCTTGGGCGACCCGACCAAGGCGAAAACGCTATTGGGATGGAACCCGCGTAAGACCTCCTTCCCGGAGTTGGTACGCATCATGGTGCAACATGATATGCACTTTGTTAAGAAGCTCTATCTGAAATCGCACATGGAGGATTAGTCGATGGATAAGACAGCGAAAATCTATGTGGCTGGCCACCGAGGATTGGTGGGTTCCGCTATTTGGAAGAACCTGCAAGCGAAAGGCTATACCAACTTGGTGGGGCGTACTCATGCGGAGTTGGACCTGCTGGACGGCGTAGCAGTTCGTACATTCTTCGATGAAGAGCGTCCGGAGTATGTGATCTTAGCCGCTGCCCATGTGGGTGGTATCATGGCGAATAGCCGTTATCGAGCTGATTTCATTTACCAAAACTTGCAGATTCAGCAAAATGTGATTGGTGAGAGTTTTCGTCACGGAGTGAAGAAACTGCTCTTCTTGGGAAGTACCTGTATTTATCCCAGGGATGCGGAGCAACCGATGAAAGAGGAGGCGTTGCTAACCTCTCCCTTGGAATATACGAATGAGCCGTATGCGATTGCCAAGATTGCTGGGTTGAAACTGTGTGAGAGCTTCAACTTGCAATATGGCACCAATTACATTGCAGTGATGCCTACTAATCTCTATGGTCCGAATGATAACTTTCATTTAGAGAATAGCCATGTGTTGCCCGCTATGCTGCGTAAGATTTATTTGGCCAACTGCCTCTTGAATGGAAACTGGGAGGCTGTCCGCAAAGACCTGAATCGTCGGCCGGTGGAGGGTGTGAATGGCTCAGCGGCTGAGGAGGAAATTTTGCGCATATTGGGTAAATATGGTATCTTCGCCGACCGAGTGGAGCTTTGGGGTACGGGTAAGCCGCTCCGTGAGTTCTTGTGGAGCGAGGAGATGGCTGATGCCAGTGTCTATATTTTGGAGCGGGTAGATTTCAAGGACACTTACGCTGCCGGTGAACGAGATATTCGGAATTGCCATATAAATATAGGTACAGGAAAAGAGTTGACCATTGCGGAATTGGCTGCTTTGATTAAGCGGGCAGTGGGCTATGAGGGAACGATTCGGTTTGATGCCTCTAAGCCTGACGGCACGATGCGTAAACTGACCGATGTGTCTAAACTGCACGCATTGGGCTGGCACCATCAGATTGAAATTGAGGAGGGTGTAGCACGTCTGTATCAATGGTATTTACAACATTAAGCATAAAACAAAATGAATCAAAATAACTACTGTGTGATCATGGCGGGAGGTATCGGTTCCCGCTTTTGGCCGTTGAGCCGTGTGGAGCTACCGAAGCAGTTTGTGGATGCTTTGGGCGTGGGTAAGACCTTCATTCAGCTGACCTACGAGCGGTTCTCTCGGCTGATCCCAACGGAAAACTTCCTCGTAATGACGGGTGAGGGATATAAGGACTTGGTGTTGGAGCAGTTGCCGATGCTCCGTCCGGAGCAAGTACTGACAGAGCCTTGTCGGCGAAATACCGCTCCTTGTATTGCTTATGCGATGTGCAAGCTCTTCCAGCGAGATCCGGAGGCAGTAGCTGTGGTGACTCCTTCTGATCAATACATTGGTAATGAGCAGGCATTTGAGGTAATCATGGCTGAGAGTCTGACCTTTGCTCGTCAGCATCCTGCATTGCTGACGGTAGGCATAACGCCGACTTATCCTGCTACCGGCTACGGCTATATCCAGACGCAGAGCCAAGAAGGAGCCTGTTTTACCCCCGTACAGCGTTTCAAGGAGAAACCGGATCTCCGCACGGCAATGAGCTATCTGAACGAGGGTAATTATTATTGGAATTCCGGTATGTTTGTCTGGTCGGCACAAGCCATCGTAGAGGCTTTGCGTACCTATTTGCCTGAGGTGACTTCGCTCTTTGAGGGAGTAGGTGATGTGTATGACACCCCACAAGAGCAGGATGCCGTAAATGCGGCATTCATGGCCAGTCCTTCTATTTCGATTGACTATGGTGTGATGGAGCGTTCGGACAAGGTTTATGTATGCTGCACCAATGACTTAGCGTGGAGTGATGTCGGTTCGTGGGGGGCACTTTATGGATTGCTGACTAAAGATGAGCAACTCAATGCCGCATCCGGTACGGAGCAGATCCGCTTGATGGCCTCGGATGGTAACTTGGTGAAGGAGACGAACCCCAACAAAAAGGTGGTGATTGATGGATTGTCTGGCTTCTTGGTGGCGGACACCGAGGATGTCTTGATGATTTGCCCGTTAGGTGATGAGAATCATTTGAAACAGGTGATAGAGACATTTTCAAAATAAGGAATGAGAGATGAGTAGTGAGGAATTAGGTTATAGCCTGTTTAGACGGTTAGTGATGATTGTCTTGCTGTCAGGCAGTGTCGGTTTGTTGGCGGCGCAATACGTCGTGCGAGGTGGTGAGGGAACTCCTTTGGCTGTTGAGCAGAGCGCAGCTGATAAGGCTGAACGCATTACAGTGTATGTCGTCAATGGCACGAAAGACCTTTCTATCAGTTACACCTCTTCCTCAACGGCTACGCATCAATGGTACCGCTACAAGACTAAGCGATTGGAGGCGGAGGCAATTCCCTGTACACAATCAGGACAAACCTCAACCATAGCCAATATCGAACCGGAGTATGGTTATTTCGTGGAAGAGGGAGCGGTTTCTAACTATGTTTGGATCGTGGATTACAGCCGTTATGGCTTGAGCATCTCCGGTCTGGGAGTCTCAGAGACCAGCGATCCTTGTAGTGGCATTCTGTTGACAGGCGCAGGCACGATCACACCGATCTATTATTATTGGCCCAATACGGGTACACGCCGGGAGTTGAAGCGACAATATGAGATTAGCTACCAAACCATGGTGTATAATGCTGAGGAGAGACGATTTAATGAGCAGACAGAAACGGCTACCATTGAGGGTAATCTGTTTGAGCATGCCATCCCGGCTCCTTTGTGCGACACGGAGATTTGTGTGCGTGGCGATGCATTCGCTCGCCATTTCGGCAAAGAGGGCACTTGGTGTGTGGACAACTACCAGGCGGCGGCTGTAGAGGCCCATATCGACACATTCTTGGTGGAGCAGGCTGCAGAGAACATGAATACTTCCAAAGTGGGTTATTGTGCACCTGCAGAGGTGGAGTTCACAGCAGTAGCCAACCAACCGACAGCGGCTCTTTTCAATTGGGTGATTTATCCGCAGGGGGAAGAGGAGAATGTATTGTTACGTTTCACCGGCGAGACAATTGATTATACCTTTAGTCAGGCTGGTTCGTTCGTGGTGAAGCTAACGGTCAGTGATCAACAGACCACCTGTACGGTAGAGGACGAGGTACAGATCGACATCTCGGAGTCTTATCTAAAGATTCCCAACGCTTTTTCTCCGGGTACGACTCCCGGTGTGAACGACGAGTTCAAGGTGGCTTATAAGTCGTTGATTCGCTTCAAGGCAACGATCTTCAACCGATGGGGGTTGAAGCTCTACGAGTGGACTGATCCCTCACAAGGTTGGGATGGTAAGAAAGGAGGTAAATATGTGGTGCCGGGTGTCTATTTCTATGTGATAGAGGCGGAGGGTTCTGATGGTATCAAGTATAAAGAGAAAGGCGATATAAATATCTTGCGTCCTAAAACCATTCAAGAAGAACAAGAAGTAAACAGTGGTAATGAAAGTTTCTAAAAGCAATTTAATCAGTTTTTTATGTGGAGGGGCAGCTTGTTTGACTGCCTGTATTTCCATGGGATCAGACGATGTGAAGCGGGTGGCAGAGCGTGATCCTGTAGTTGCTTCATTGACGGTCTCGCCGGAGATTCCGGAGTCAGTACCCTTTTGTGGGCAGTTGGTAGATATTACTCGCTATGATCGGCGTGAGGCGTTCGACCGTGAGTTGAGTAGCTTCACCTATTTCCATTCGACGACAATGTTGTTGATCAAGCGGGCGAATCGCTATTTCCCGGTGATTGAACCGATCCTGAAAGCGAATGGCATTCCCGATGATTTCAAGTATTTGGCGGTGATCGAGAGCAATTTGGATCCACGAGTCACCTCCCATGCGAAAGCTGTCGGTATGTGGCAATTGTTGGAAGGAACAGCAAGAGATTTCGGCTTGGTGATTACGCCGACAGTGGATGAACGGTGTCATGTGGCGAAAGCGACAGAAGCGGCTTGCCGTTATTTGAAACAGGCTTACGAGAAGTATGGCGATTGGGCAACCGTGGCTGCCAGCTACAACGGAGGTATGGGACGTATTTCGGGAGAGTTAGTTAAGCAGGAGGGAGAGAGTTCGTTCGATTTATGGCTCGTAGAGGAGACCACGCGTTATGTCTATCGCATCATGGCGATCAAGCAGATCTTTGAGCATCCATCAAAGTATGGTTTTGTCATGAGGGCCCGAGATCTGTATAAGCCGATTGCGACGGATGAGATCGAGGTGAAGCAGGACATTCAGAATTTAGCGGCCTTTGCGAAAGAGAAAGGATTGACTTATGCGGACCTGAAGCGTTTCAACCCATGGTTGCGTGATCGAAAACTGTTGACAGGCGGACGTACTTTCAAGTTGAGCCTGCCTAAAACGAGTGAGTTGTATTATCAAACACCCAACACGGTGGTGCATAATCCAGCGTGGGTGGTTGCCTCCAATTAAGTTTTTCTGTACCTTTGTTCAAAAAATGCGAAGATAGGTCGCACAAAAAGCAGTAAAATGGCAAACGATAAAGCGGCATTGGAGGAGGGGCTGATCTCGGTTTGGGGTGCCCGTGTACACAATCTAAAGAATATTGACGTAGAAATCCCACGTGGTAAATTGACGGTCATCACCGGTATGAGCGGAAGTGGCAAATCTTCGTTAGCGTTTGATACGCTCTTTGCGGAGGGGCAACGCCGCTACGTCGAGACCTTCTCGGCCTATGCCCGAAACTTCTTGGGTAATATGGAACGTCCGGACGTGGATAAGATTACTGGATTAAGCCCGGTAATCTCCATTGAGCAGAAGACGACTAACAAGAATCCCCGTTCTACCGTAGGAACAACCACAGAGATTTATGATTTCTTGCGTTTGCTTTACGCAAGGGCGGGCGATGCCTATTCCTACCTGAGTGGTGAGAAGATGGTGAAATATACCGAGGAGCAAGTACTCCAATTGATCCTGGATTCCTACAAGGGGAAGAAAACCTATCTCTTGGCTCCCTTAGTTCGGAATCGTAAGGGGCATTACAAAGAGCTGTTTGAACAGGTTCGCAAAAAGGGCTATCTGAATGTGCGGGTGGATGGCGAGTTGCGTGAAATCACGCATGGCATGAAACTGGATCGCTACAAGATGCACAGCATAGAGGTGGTGATTGACAAGTTGGTGGTCAGTGAGTCCGACGAGCGACGCCTCAAAGAGAGCTTGAAAGTGGCGATGAAGCAGGGCGATGGTTTGGTACTGTTGTTAGATGCCGGGACAGGTGAGGTGCGTCATTACAGCCGCCGTTTGATGGATCCCGTGACGGGACTTTCGTATAGCGAACCTGCTCCGCATAATTTCTCGTTTAACTCACCTCAAGGAGCCTGTCCCAAGTGCAAGGGGTTGGGACAGGTGAATCTGTTGGACATGACGAAGATTGTGCCGGATCCCTCGTTGAGCATTTACCAAGGAGGAATCGTTGCTTTGGGAAAATACAAGCAATCCATGATCTTCTGGCAGATTGAATCCCTCTGCGAGAAACATGGAGTTACAATCAAGACACCGATTTGTAACATTCCGGAGGAGGCGATGGATGAGATCATGAACGGTACTGATGAACGTGTGCCGGTGAAACATGAGTCTTTGGGCACTTCCAACTATTTCATGAGCTACGAGGGAGTGGCTAAATACATCTTGATGCAACAGGAGATGGATGCCAGTGCGACCGCACAGAAATGGGCTGGTCAATTTATTAAGACCGCAACCTGTCCGGAGTGCAACGGACAGCGGCTGAATCGAGAAGCGTTAAGCTATCGGTTGGATGGCAAGAACATTGCGGAGCTATCTGCGATGGATATCACGGAGCTGAACAGTTGGTTAACGAATTTGGAGGACCGGCTTGATCCCAAACAGCGGGTCATCGCCACTGAGATATTGAAAGAGATCCGTTCTCGTCTTCACTTCTTGTTGGATGTTGGCTTGGACTATTTGGCACTTAACCGAGCATCTGCCTCTTTGTCAGGAGGAGAGAGCCAGCGTATTCGGTTGGCTACACAAATCGGTAGTCAGTTAGTCAATGTGCTTTATATCTTGGATGAGCCTAGTATCGGTTTACATCAACGAGACAACGTGCGTCTGATTCAATCCTTGAAGCAGTTGCGTGATGCTGGTAACTCGATCATTGTGGTTGAACATGATAAAGACATGATGCTCAATGCTGATTATGTCATTGACATGGGGCCGAAAGCGGGTCGATTGGGAGGTGAGGTGGTCTTTGCGGGCACACCGCAGGAGATGTTGCAAGCGCACACACTGACCTCTTCCTACTTGAATGGAGCGTTAGGAATCGCATTGCCTGCGATGCGTAGGGCGGGTAATGGCCATTGCTTGACTTTGCGGGGAGCACGAGGTAACAACTTGAAGAAAGTGGATGTGCAATTTCCGTTAGGCACTTTTATTTGCGTGACCGGCGTGTCGGGCAGTGGCAAGTCCTCGTTGATTAATCGCACGTTGCAACCTATTTTAAGCCAGCATTTCTATCGCTCGTTGGAGGATCCGCTGCCTTACGATGCATTGGAAGGCATTGAGTTCATTGACAAGATTGTCAATGTCGATCAATCACCGATCGGACGTTCACCCCGTAGCAATCCTGCCACCTATACCGGCGTTTTTTCAGATATTCGTAACCTTTTTGTAGAACTACCGGAGGCAAAATTGAGAGGTTACAAACCAGGACGTTTCTCTTTCAACGTGTCGGGGGGGCGTTGCGAGACCTGCAAAGGCAATGGCTACAAAACAATCGAGATGAACTTCCTACCTGATGTATTGGTGCCGTGCGAGGATTGCCAAGGCAAGCGTTACAATCGAGAGACCTTGGAGGTGCGTTTTCGGGGTAAGTCGATTGCTGATGTATTAGATATGACTATCAACATGGCTGTGGAGTTTTTCGAAAACGTGCCGACGATCCTCGGCAAGATCAAGGTCTTGCAGGATGTGGGCTTAGGATACATCAAATTGGGACAGCCATCTACCACGCTCTCCGGTGGAGAAAGCCAACGAGTTAAGTTGGCCACCGAATTAGCGAAGCGGGATACAGGCAAGACGCTATATGTACTTGATGAGCCAACAACCGGGTTGCACTTTGAGGATATTCGGGTGTTGTTGGGCGTGTTGAACCGCTTGGTGGACAAAGGTAATACGGTCATTGTTATTGAGCATAACTTAGATGTGATAAAGAGTGCGGACTATCTGATCGACATGGGGCCGGAGGGTGGTCGCCGAGGAGGAAACGTGCTCTTTACTGGTACACCAGAGGCCTTGGCCGAGAGCGGTATAGGATTTACCGCACCTTTTTTGAAAGAGGAAATAAACGCTTCATTAAAACAAAAAGAATCATGAAGAATCCCATACAAATGATCAAGCAGTGCGTCGAGAAGGAGGAACCCTATTTCGTGCTACGCGGACAAGACCGTTGTGCGTTGGCGGCCGTGGAAGCCTATTACGAGGCGGTGCGTCAACAGGTCAAGGATCCTTACTTCGTGGAGGAGATCGAGGAGATAATGAAAGATTTCCGAGCCTATCGGGAAGAGATCGCTAAAACAAAAATACCAGATTAAACATGGCTGAAGATAGTTACAAGACCATTAAAGCCGTTTCCGAAGGCTATTACACAGAGAAACGCAGCCGTTTCATCTCGTATGCCATTCCAGTGCGTACGGTAGAGGAGGTGAAAGAGCGAGTGGCTGCCTATCGCAAGCAATATTATGACGCACGCCATGTCTGCTGGGCCTATATGTTAGGTCCCGAGCGGCAGACCTTCCGGGCTAATGACGATGGAGAACCCTCATCAACGGCCGGAAAGCCGATTTTGGGTCAGATCAATTCCAATGAGCTGACCGACATCTTGATTGTTGTGATCCGTTATTTCGGAGGTATAGAGTTAGGCACAAGCGGTTTGATTGTTGCCTATCGTACAGCGGCAGCGGAGGCTATTGCTGCGGCGGAGATCGAGGAGCGAACCGTGGATGAGGATATTACGGTGGTGTTTGAGTATCCTTACCTAAACGGGATCATGCGTATTGTCAAGGAAGATGGACCGCAAATTATTGCACAACGTTTTGAGATGGATTGTGAGATGACCTTGCGTATTCGTAAAGGAGAAGCTGAAAAACTGAAAAATCGGTTGCTTAAAGTGGAGACAGCCTATCTGAAAGATATTTCTAAATAGTGTTTCATTGGTATGAAATGTGTATATTTGCGACAAAAATCAATATCATTTGAAAAACTTAAAGTATGGACAAGACATTTAATGTAATCCTGAAGCCGCTGAGACGTTTCGCAATCATGAAGCCAAACGCCAGCGCATTGCTTTTTACGGCAACCATTATTGCCATGTTTTTAGCGAACTCTCCCTGGGCATCGTGGTATCATCAACTGTTGGCGTTCCCGATTGATCTTCAGATGGGATCGTTCACTTTCTTTGCCCATCACGGAGAGCCTATGTCGATGCTGGCGTTTGTCAACGATGCGTTGATGGCGGTCTTCTTTTTTATCATTGGCTTGGAGATCAAGCAAGAAGTATTAGTAGGAGAGCTAAGCTCTATCCGTAAGGCTCTGTTGCCGATTATTGCTGCTTGCGGTGGTATGATCATGCCTGTCCTATTTTATTTTTTAGTGTGTCATGAGGGGCCTGCTGCGAATGGTGCAGCTATTCCGATGGCGACAGACATTGCTTTTGCATTGGCGGTTTTAGGTTTATTAGGTAACCGAGTTCCCTTGAGTATGCGTATCTTTTTGACTGCCTTGGCTGTGGTTGACGATATAGGTGGCATTATTATCATTGCGCTTTTCTATAGTACGCATATTGCTTTCAATCCGTTGTTAATCTCGCTGGCCTTGTTGATCCTTCTTTATTTGGGTGGTAAATATGGCATTCATAATCGCTGGTTTTTCTATGTCGGTGGTTTTATTGTCTGGTTGCTCTTCATGCAGTCGGGTGTGCATCCTACAATTGCTGGTGTCTTGGTTGCCTTTACGGTACCGGCAAGCCCAGATATTCAGTTGGATAAATTTACCGATGAAATGGGAAGTTATTTGCAAATGCTTGATCCGAAAGATGTAGTGCAGACTGATAAAGCGGAGGTTTTGACTCCGAAACATATTCAGGTGCTTAACAATATTCATATATTGGCGGATCGTACGATCAGCCCTTTGCAGATTATTGCTGATAAGCTGCATCCTATGGTAAATTATATGATTTTGCCGTTATTTGCGTTCGTGAACGCAGGAGTGACCTTTGGTGACATCCAGCCCGAGACTTTAGCACAAGTTCCATTGGCCGTCTTTTTGGGTCTTTTCTTGGGTAAGTCTATCGGTATCTTCAGTTTCTCTTGGTTGTTTGCACACACACCGTTGGTGTCTATGCCGGAGGGTATGACGAAGCGAAGCCTCTTCGGTGTCTCTATGTTGGGTGGTATTGGTTTCACGGTAGCGCTCTTCATTGCCAACCTCTCTTTTGACGCCTCTACACAGGAGGGTATTGATTTCTTGAATCAAGCGAAATTAGGTGTATTCACCGGCACATTTGTATCAGGTGTAGTTGGTTACTGTTTCCTCCATGCTCTTTTGAAGAAGCCAGAAGAGGCATAAGGTAATTCGCAATTTTAAGGTATAAAAATGGGTGTGCCCTCGAAATGAGCACACCCGTTTTTTTGTTGCGTTGCCAAAGATTATTTCTGTGTTTTCAGCAAATCGCGAATCTCCGTAAGCAACTGGATGTCTGCGGGAGGAGCCGGAGGCGTAGCGGGCTTTTCCTCTTTCTTCTTACGGCTGAGCGCATTCACGCCTTTAACCAACATAAAGACAGCGAAAGCAATGATCAAAAAGTCAAAAGTAACTTGAATGAAGTTGCCGTAGTTAATCGTGACAGCGGGAGCGACAACCTCTCCACCCTCCATAACGGCATCTTTCAGCGTAATCTTTAAATCAGTGAAATTTACACCTCCCACCAGCACACCTACAGCAGGCATAATCACATCACCAACAATCGAAGTGACGATTTTCCCGAATGCACCACCAATGATAATACCGACTGCCATATCGACTACATTGCCTCGCATGGCAAATTGCTTAAACTCTTGTAAGATTTGTTTCATAACTACTTTTTCTTTTTAAACTTTATTGGGCAAAAATACTATCTTTTCATGATGAATCCAAATAGTTGCTTACAAAAAGAGAAATAAGACAGAAACAGGATTAGTCACTACCAATGGATAAGTTTGATCATTACCAATGGCTGAGCTTGGTTATTACTAATGTCTATGCTTGGTAATTACTAATGCTTGTGTTCGGCCATTAAGATTGACTGTGCTTTGAGCTTGGTTATGATTCCGTTAGGAAAAGGTTATGTGTATCACATAGGTATGCTTAATCACACGGACACGCATGTGTAAGAAAACTACATTTCGAGAAATTTATGCCTTCCCTAAAACGTAAGAATGGTTTTGTTGCATTATATTTGTGCCCGAAAAAGGAAACGAACTATGACATTGAAGCGATTCGGAGTTTCGTTGGAGGATGAGTTGTTGGAGCAACTGGATCAATATGTGCTGGAGAATGGGTATGCCAACCGGTCACAGGCGATCCGTTTCTTGATTGAGAAAAACCTGGCAGAGCGGAAATGGCAATGTAACCACATTGTGGCAGGTACGGTGGTATTGCTTTTTGATCAGGCTAAGCGAGAGATCCCAGCGAAGATCACGTTGATCCAGCAGGAATTTAAGGAGGTAATCCTTTCCTCTTCGCAGTATTACTTGAATCGCTCTTGTTGCTTGCATACGGTGACCATCATGGGTGAGGCGCATCGACTGACTGAATTGGCAGATAAGTTGACAACAATCAAGGGGTTGAAGCATGGCAAGTTGGTCATGAGCAGAGCGGATTGACGCTCTTTTTTTTGCGCACAGCGTAGCACGTTTTCATGTAATCGTAACACGAAGGAGGTAAAAACAGAAAGAATATGAAAAAGCAGATTTTAGTGTTATCCAGCCTGTTGATGGCAACATCGGTTTTTGCATCAGATGTAATTCCGACTGATAGTTTGATCAATTTGAACGGGGTGGTGGTTACGGCAAACAAAATTCAAGTGAACCGAGGAAGTGTGCCACTTTCTATCTCTGTTATCGAGCGGGAGGAGATTGAGGCCAGCAGTGAGTCGGCCCTGTTACCCGTACTCTCTGAGCGTGTACCAGGTCTATTCGTGACGGAGAAGGGTATCACAGGTTTTGGTGTCTCAGAGGGTGCAGCAGGCACGGTGAATGTGCGTGGAGTAGGCCAAGGCAATAAGGTGCTGATGTTGTTCGACGGTCAGCCGCAATGGGCAGGTGTGTTTGGTCATGCCTTGCCAGATACTTATGTTGCCTCTGACGTGGAGCGAGTAGAGGTGATCCGTGGTCCGGGCTCATTGTTGTATGGCTCCAATGCGATGGGTGGTGTGATCAATATCATCACTCGCAAACATGACCAACCGGGACGGCGGACCAACGGACGCTTGATGTTCGGTTCCTATAACACGCAGAAATATATGTTGAACAACGGGTATAACGCTGGTAAGTTCAGTAGTTACCTCTCCATCAACCATGATCGGACAGATGGCCATCGACTTAACTCGGCTTTCCATATCACCAATGGATTCTTGAAGTTAGGCTATCGTTTCAACGAACATTTCAACTTGACAGGCGATTTGAGCTTGGCGAAATACAAAAACCAGAACCCCGGTAAGGTGGATAAGCCAATCCTCGATAACATTATGCACATCTTGCGTGGAACCACCTCAGCGGCTTTAGAGAACCATTTTGATCGTACCAGTGGCGCTTTGCGGGTCTTCTTCAACTGGGGACATCACAAAATCAATGATGGCTACAGCGAAGGCTCAACACCACGGGGGTATCTGTTCTTCTCGAACGACCATAACGCCGGGCTCCAGCTTTACCAATCCTTCCGACTGCTTCCTGGAAACAACTTGACAGCAGGTATCGATTATAAGAATTGGGGTGGTCATGCTTGGAACGACAGCATCAACGGTCGGCAAGCTGAGATCGTCAATGAGAGTGTTCATGAGGTAGCCGGTTATGTGGTGATGCAACAGGAGCTTTTCGAGAAGCTTAGTGTGAATGCTGGTGTGCGCTATGAGCATAATAGCGTGTTTGGCGGGGAGTGGGTTCCGCAGGCCGGGTTAGCGTTTCGTCCGTTTGAGGGAAATGCGATCAAGTTTTCCTTCTCGAAAGGCTTCCGTAGTCCCAACATTCGCGAGATGTACATGTATCCTCCGCAGAATCCAGACCTGAAGCCGGAGCGTATGCTCAATTATGAGGTATCTGTTGGACAGACTCTATTGGATGGAAATCTCTCTTTAGAGGTGACCGCTTTCTTCATTGATGGCTCTAACCTGATTCAAACTACTCGTATAGATGGGCGCCCCAAGAATGTGAATGTCGGTACTTTCACCAACAAGGGTATCGAGTTCGAAACCCGCTATCGGATTCTTCCGAACCTCAGTTGGGATATGAACTACAGCTACTTGCATACAAGCAAGCCGATGCTGGCGGCTCCGGCACATAAACTGTTTGCCGGCGTCACTTATGCGCCTGGTCGTTTCACGTTCAATGTGTATGTACAATCCATATTCGACTTGTATGTGAATACGGAGAATGCCGTGCAGGAGGACTATACTTTGCTAAATGCCAAGGCTGCCTATCGTTTCGGCACACGAGACAAAGGGCTCAATCTCTTTGTCAAGGGAGAGAACCTGACGGCCACTCGTTACACGATCAACGAAGGTTTTCCCATGCCGAAAGCGACAGTCATGGCGGGTATAGACTTCTCGTTTTGACAAAATTTGTCGGAACCAAAGTTTATCCATACATTTGGCGAGTCAATGATATGAAAATAGACATGGATACATTGCATACAAATGATTTATATCTTTTTGTGGGGTCATACGCCGAGGCTTCGACTCCTGGTATCTCTCTGTATCATTTGGATAGCGAGACTGGAGAGAGCCATCTTTTGAAAACATTCGCTGGCATCCTCAATCCCTCTTACTTAGCGTTGAGTCGAGATGGAAAGTTCTTATATGCGGTCAGTGAGACCGCAGCTCCGGAGGCTAAGTTGGTGGCATACGCTTTCGATAAAGAAAAGAAGGAACTATGCTTGCTTAATGCGCAGCCAACAGGCGGTAGTGACCCCTGTTTCGTATGGGTGGATAGTTTGCGGCGGTTGGCGGTTACAGCGAACTATACGGGCGGTAATATCAGCTTTTTCCCGATTGCCGCAGATGGCTCATTGCTCCCCGCCAAGGTAGTGGATTTCCAAGGGGGGACACTGGGTTCCGCCCGGCAGGAGAGGCCGCACTTGCACTGTATCTATGCCTCGCCAGATGAGCGTTTCTTGTATGGTAATGACTTGGGTTGCGATCGCATCTATAAGTATGACTTACGGAGCAAGCAAGCACGCTTGGAGGCTCAAACTGGCACTCCGGCGGAGTTCGCCTTGCCGGCAGGTGAGGGGCCTCGTCACACCATCTTCCATCCGAATGGGAAATGGGCCTATTTGATTAGCGAGTTGTCCGGGCGTGTGGCTGCCATGCGCTATGAGGAGGGAAACCTGATCCCCTTCCAGTTTATCGAAGCTGACCCGTTCAACGCAGCGGGAAGCGCGGATATTCACATCTCTCCTGACGGTCGTTACCTCTATGCCTCCAACCGATTGAAAGGGGATGGTATCGCTATCTTCGAGATCAACCCGCAATCCGGCAAGTTGGAGAAGTTAGGGTATCGTTTAACCGGCATTCATCCGCGTAACTTTAATATCACTCCCAATGGGAAACTATTGTTGTGCGCTTGTCGAGACAGCAATGTTATTCAAGTGTTCAGGAGGGATCTGCAAACCGGCTTCTTGCATGATACGGAGCTGGATATTCATACCTCGAAGCCTGTTTGTCTGTTGTTTTTGTAGGCAGAAGGGATATTTATCTGTTTTTGAGACAAAAGAAAGGAAAAACAGACCAATTTATGCGCGAAGAATGCGATAAATGAGCAAAGTGCGGTTGGCGCGTTAGCGATAAATTTCGTAACTTTGCCAGCTAAATAAAACACTTTATTCAGAACATGTGCAATAGCAATTATTTATATTTAGCTATCCGTGCGGCTTTAGATGCCGGGAAAGCCATCATGGATATTTATAATGATCCTAACGCAGATTTTGGTGTTGAGCAAAAGGCCGATAATTCTCCCCTGACAAAGGCAGACAAGGCTGCCCACTGCATGATTACGCATTTGTTGTCTGTTACTCCTTTTCCTGTCTTGAGTGAGGAGGGGGCAGATATTCCTTATAATGAGCGAAAGGGATGGCATACGTTCTGGTTAGTTGACCCATTAGATGGCACAAAGGAGTTTATCAAACGAAATGGCGAGTTCACGGTCAATATCGCTTTGATAGAGAATGGTGTCCCTACTGCTGGTGTGATTTATGTGCCTGTGCGTAAGGAACTTTATTTTGGCTCTTTCAATGAGGGTGCATTCAAGGCTGCTGGCATTGATTATGACCATCAGCCAGCGTCTACTGAGATCCGATCAAAGGCGAAACGAATGCCAGTCAGCTCGTTTCACCAAGGAGTAGTGGTTGTGGCTTCTCGTTCGCACATGACGGAGGACACTCGTATGTATATCGATAACTTACGGAAGCAAGGTGTGCCTGTTACACTGATCAGTAGTGGAAGCAGCTTGAAGATCTGTTTAGTGGCGGAAGGTTCAGCGGATGTTTATCCGCGCTTCGCACCTACGATGGAGTGGGATACGGCGGCTGGGCATGCTATCGCTAAAGCAGCAGGTTGTGAGGTCTATCACATCGACGAGAAAACGCCATTGCGTTATAACAAAGAGGATTTGCATAACCCCTGGTTTATCGTGAAATGACAACGGAAATCGTACTGGTCTTATTGGCTTTAATAGGGATGCTTGCGGCTCTTATTTGGGATAAGATGCGCCCGGGCATGGTCTTGCTGACGGTAGTGGTCTTTTTCCTATGCGTCGGCATTTTATCTCCGAAAGAGATGCTGGAGGGATTCAGCAACAAGGGAATGATCACGGTCGGTATGTTGTTTCTCGTGAGCGAGGGCGTACGTCAGAGTGGTGCATTGGGCCAGTTAATCAAGCGCTTGTTGCCGGAAAAGCGGACAACGATCTTGAAAGCGCAGGTACGTATGTTACCACCAGTGGCGTTTGTTTCCGCTTTCTTGAATAATACGCCTGTGGTGGTCATCTTCGCTCCGATTATCAAGCGTTGGGCGGAGTCGGTAGGTTTGCCAGCTACGAAATTCCTGATTCCCCTCTCATACGTGACGATTTTAGGCGGTATCTGTACCTTGATTGGTACATCGACTAACCTGGTGGTGCATGGTATGATCTTGGAAGCCGGTTATGAGGGCTTCTCCATGTTTGAGTTGGGGCAGGTGGGTATCTTCGTGGCTATAGCCGGTTTGCTCTATCTCTTCCTGTTCTCCAATAAGTTGTTGCCTGATCAGCGAGTGCAACAGGCAGAAGAGGAGGTAGACGAGAGCGACAGAGGCAACCTGCATCGGGTAGAGGCCGTGTTGGGAGCCCGTTTCCCCGGTATCAATAAGTCGTTGGGCGAGTTTAACTTTACCCGCCACTATGGAGCGATCGTAAAGGAGGTGAAGAGTGGCGGTCAGCGTTTTACTCATGACTTGGATAAAGTTGTATTGCATGAGGGCGACACCTTGGTGCTCTGGGCGGACGACTCCTTCATCCCTACCTGGGGTGAGTCAAGCGTCTTCCTGTTGCTGGCGAATGGTAGCGAATCGGAGGAGCCGGTTTCCAAGAAGAAACGTTGGTTGGCTTTGGGCTTGCTGATTTTCATGATTGTAGGAGCGACGGTAGGTGAGTTGCCTTTCGTGAAAGAGCGTATCACCAGCATTCGGTTGGACATGTTCTTCTTTGTCTCCATCACGACCATTATCATGGCCTGGACCAAGATCTTCCCACCGAAGAAATACACCAAATACATCTCGTGGGACATCCTGATTACGATCGCCTGTGCGTTCGCAATCAGCAAGGCCATGGAGAATTCCGGCTTTGCGGCTTTGATTGCCCGTCATATCATCAGCATGGCAGACAGCTTTGGCCCTTATGCCCTCTTAGCGATCATATTTATCATTACTAATATATTCACGGAGTTGATCACCAACAATGCGGCAGCAGCTTTGAGTTTTCCGATCGCGCTTTCGGTAGCGACCCAGTTAGGGGTAGATCCTACACCTTTCTTTGTCGTGATCTGCATGGCGGCATCGGCCAGCTTCGCTACGCCGATCGGTTATCAGACCAACCTGATCGTACAAGGTGTGGGCAGTTATAAGTTCACCGATTTCGTCAAGGTGGGTCTTCCACTCAACGTGATCACGTTCTTGATCTCCGTGTTTGTAATCCCATTGATATGGAAGTTTTGACACCGAATCACATTTATCCGATTTTTGACCGTATGCTCGATCGGTCGTCGAAAGAGCAGCTGTTGGGACAGAGAGGGTTGATGGTCTGGTTCACCGGCCTGAGCGGCTCGGGAAAAAGCACCTTGGCCATTGCCTTAGAGCGAGAATTGCAACAACGTGGTTTGCTATGCCGCATCCTGGATGGTGACAACATCCGGAGTGGCATCAACAACAACTTAGGCTTCTCACCGGAGGATCGGGTCGAGAATATTCGTCGCATCGCTGAGGTGGGCAAGTTGTTTGTTGATACTGGTATCATCACCTTGGCCGCCTTTATCAGTCCGAATAACGACCTGCGACAGATGGCCGCCCGCATCATTGGCCCGGATGATTTTTTGGAAATCTATGTCAGCACCCCGTTGGCCGAATGCGAGCGACGGGACGTGAAGGGACTGTACGCAAAGGCCCGGAAGGGAGAGATAAAAGCCTTCACTGGCGTCTCCGCTCCGTTTGAGGCCCCGGAGCATCCAGCTTTAACGCTCGACACCACGCAGTTAGATGTGCAGCAATCCGTCGAGCAGCTATTGGCGTTAATATTACCTAAAGTGCAATTAAAAAACAAAGAATAACTATGTCTGATTACAAATTGAGCCACCTGCAAGAGCTGGAAGCGGAGAGTATTCATATCATCCGCGAGGTTGCCGCTGAGTTTGAGAATCCGGTCATGCTCTATTCGATCGGCAAGGATTCCTCAGTGATGGTTCGCTTGGCAGAGAAAGCTTTTGCCCCGGGAAAGGTGCCTTTCCCATTGATGCACATTGATTCGAAATGGAAATTCAAGGAGATGATCACTTTCCGTGACAGCTATGCGAAGGAGCATGGTTGGAACCTGATCGTCGAGTCCAATATGGAGGCGTTCAACGCCGGTGTAGGTCCGTTCACACACGGCAGTAAGGTGCATACGGATTTGATGAAAACGCAAGCGTTGTTGCAGGCCTTGGACAAATACAAGTTCGATGCCGCATTCGGCGGTGCTCGTCGGGACGAGGAGAAGAGCCGTGCGAAAGAGCGTATCTTCTCCTTCCGTGACAAGTTCCACCAGTGGGATCCAAAGAACCAGCGCCCGGAGTTGTGGGACATCTACAACGCCCGTGTACACAAAGGGGAGAGCATTCGTGTCTTCCCGCTCTCCAACTGGACAGAGCTGGACATCTGGCAATACATCCGCTTGGAGCAGATTCCTATCGTGCCGCTTTACTATGCGAAGGAGCGTCCGATCGTGGAGATCGATGGTAACCTGATCATGGCCGACGACGACCGCTTGCCGGAGAAGTATCGGGATCAGATCCAAATGCGCAAGGTTCGTTTCCGCACCTTGGGTTGCTGGCCGTTGACCGGCGCTGTGGAGAGCGATGCGGACACGATCGAGAAGATTGTGGAGGAGATGATGACCACGACGAAGAGTGAGCGCACGACCCGTGTGATCGACTTCGATCAAGACGCAAGTATGGAGCAAAAGAAACGTGAAGGTTATTTTTAAGCGAGAGGAGAGAACATGGCAGAATCAGCATTAAATATTAAGGAATTTCTTGATAAGGATGAGCAGAAGGATCTGCTTCGCTTCCTGACCGCAGGTTCCGTGGATGATGGCAAATCGACTTTGATCGGTCGATTGCTGTTCGATAGCAAGAAGATTTACGAGGATCAACTCGATGCGTTGGAACGAGATAGCAAACGTGTCGGCAATGCGGGTGAGCATATCGACTATGCGCTGTTGCTTGATGGCCTGAAGGCGGAACGGGAACAGGGCATTACGATTGATGTGGCTTATCGTTACTTTAGTACCAACAACCGTAAATTTATTATCGCTGACACGCCGGGGCATGAGCAATATACCCGCAACATGATCACGGGTGGTTCTACCGCCAACTTGGCGATTATCTTGGTAGACGCCCGTGCGGGTGTGATCACACAGACCCGTCGGCACACCTTCTTGGTTTCTTTGTTGGGCATCAAGCATGTGGTCTTGGCCGTGAATAAGATGGACTTGGTCGATTTCGACAAGGCAATATTCGACCGGATCGTAGCTGACTACATGCGCTTTGTGGAGCCGCTGCAGATTCCTGATATCACCTGTATTCCTTTGTCGGCCTTGGATGGTGACAATGTGGTGGAGAAGAGCGCACGTACGCCTTGGTATGAGGGTCCCGCTTTGCTGGATTTCTTGGAGACCGTACCTATCGATTTGGATCGTAATTATGCCGATTTCCGTTACCCGGTGCAGTATGTGCTGCGTCCGAACCAAAACTTCCGTGGCTTCTGTGGTAAGGTGGCTAGTGGTGTGGTTCGCAAGGGAGATACGGTCATGGCTTTGCCGTCGGGCAAGACCTCTAAGGTAAAGAGTATTGTCACCTATGAGGGCGAATTGGAGTGCGCTTTCCCGCCGCTCTGTGTGACCTTGACCTTGGAGGATGAGATTGATATCTCCCGAGGCGAAATGATTGTACACCCGGACAACCTGCCTATTTCGGATCGTAACTTCGAGGCGATGTTGGTCTGGATGGATGAGGAGGAGATGGATGTCAACAAGCAATTCTATATTAAGCAGACCACCAATACGACTCGTGCTCGAGTAGATAGCATTCGCTACAAGGTGGATGTCAATACGATGGAGCACTCCTCTGTGGATAAGCTGAAACTGAATGAGATCGGACGGGTGGTCTTCACGACGGGTAAGGAGCTTTTCTTCGATCCCTACGCACGCAACAAACAGACCGGTGCCTTCATCTTGATCGACCCAATCACGAACAACACTTCTGCTGTCGGTATGATTATCGACCGTGTAGACGCGAAGGATATGGTGAGCGAGGAGGCCTTAGCCGTGCTTAACCTGCCAGAGATGGGCATTGAACCGATTCACTACGAGGCTATTCGCCAAGTGTGCGAGGCCTTAGGCAAACAGGGATTACCTATCAAATGTATAACCGATAAATAAACGTAAACGACATGGGATTATTGGAATTTAATAAGTTGCCAATCAATACATTGGTAGGTGCGGATTGGGACACCTTCCGCAAGGTGACTGCCGGACAGCAGATCGACCCTCGATTCAAGGGCAAGTATCGTTTGACGACAGCTGTCGGGCGCCTGCTCAGCAGCTTGAAACCGTTGGAGGATAGCCGCTACAAAAAATTGGCAGACAAACCCTTGGAGATGGATCCGCTCTTTATCTTGGGCCATTGGCGCAGTGGTACGACCTTCGTGCACAATGTGTTCGCTTGCGATAAGCATTTCGGATTCACGACCACCTATCAGACGGTCTTCCCGCATTTGATGCTGTGGGGACAACCCTTCTTCAAGAAGAATATGGCCTTCTTGATGCCGGACAAACGCCCGACCGACAACATGGAGTTGAAGGTGGACTTGCCTCAGGAGGAGGAGTTTGCGCTCTCAAACATGATGCCCTATACCTATTATAACTTCTGGTTCTTCCCGAAGCGTTGGATGGAATATTGCGATAAATACTTGCTGTTTAACGGCATCACGGAGGAGGAGCGTCAAGTATTCAAAAACACCTTCCTGCGTTTGGTGAAGGTCTCCTTATGGAACACGAATGGCTCGCAATACTTGAGCAAGAACCCACCTCATACGGGTCGTGTGAAGACACTTTTGGAGATGTTCCCCAATGCTAAGTTCATCTATTTGAAGCGCAATCCTTATACTGTGTTTGAGAGTACACGTAGTTTCTTCACCAACACGATCCAGCCGTTGCGTTTGCAGGAGATCTCTAACGAGCAGATCGAGGCGAACGTACTGGAGGTCTATCGTCGGCTTTTCTACAAGTTTGAGGAGGAGAAACACCTGATTCCTGAAGGTAACCTGGTGGAGGTGAAGTTTGAGGATTTCGAACGTGATGCTTTTGCCATGACGGAGCAGATCTATCAGCAGTTGCAATTACCCGGATTCCCAGAGTCGAGGGCGGCTATTGAGCAATATTTAGGTAAGAAAAAGGGTTACAAGAAGAACCAATATAAGTATGAGGACCGTACCGTGCAGTTGGTCGAGAAACACTGGGGTATGGCACTGGAGAAATGGGGTTATAGCTTATGAAAATCCAATGGGTGCAATGGTTGAGTGTGGTGCTCTGTTACCTGCCGTTGAGTTTCCTTTGGGCAGAAGAGCAGCCAACGAAGGGTACCGTGGAGCCGATTGCATTCGGCGACATGGATCAATGGGTTGTTCGTGAGATCCATGAATCAGGGATCATCGGTGGACAGACCAAATTATTGTATGAATTGGGACCCAAAGAGACAATCGTGGGTAATGAGCCTTACCGCAATCGGGGTGGTTCCCCTTGGGGCAACTCCAACGTTTTAGCCAAGGTGGCTGGTATCGTGAAAACCAATACCTCTGTGTATGCTGAGCAAAGAGGCGCTGGGCAGTGCGCTCGCTTGGAAACGCACTATGAGAGCGTAAAGGTGCTGGGATTGGTCAATATCGAGGTGATCGCAGCGGGATCCATCTTTTTAGGTAGTGTTTGCGAGCCCATTACAGGTACCAAAAATGCGGAAGCGAACATTCAATCGGGTATTCCTTTCACCAAACGACCGGAAGCGCTACGCTTTGATTACAAAGTGAAGGCCTCCACGGAGAAGAACCGTATGCGTAGCACAGGATTCAGCCGAAAGAGCACAGTCGCTGGACAAGACTCGATGGCAGTCATCCTGTTTTTACAGAAACGTTGGGAAGACAAACAGGGTAATGTTTATGCCAAACGGGTAGGCACAATGGTGCAACGCTTCGCACAATCAACTGATTGGGTCAATGAGGCAACTTTCCCAATTCACTATGGTGATATTCGTTCGAGAGCCGATTATCAGCCCTATATGCGTATTCAAGTGGAGACCCGCTATACCGTGAATAGCAAAGGCGAGAGTGTTCCTATCCAAGAGATTGGCTGGGCGGAAGCGGATGAGCAACCAACACATTTGATATTGCAGTTTGTCTCCAGTCATGGAGGAGCCTATGTTGGCACACCGGGTAATACGTTTTGGATTGATAATGTAGCATTAATCTATTGAGCTATCATGGACATTTTTGCGTCAAGAATACAAGAGCTACGAGAAGAATTGGAGCGACACAACTACAACTACTATGTGTTGTCGGCCCCTACGATCTCTGATTTCGAATTCGACCAGAAAATGCGTGAACTGCAGGAGTTGGAACAGGCTTATCCTGCGTATGACGATCCTGATTCACCGACGCACCGGGTAGGTAGCGACCTCTCTAAGGAGTTTGCCAAGGTCGTGCACAAATACCCGATGCTCTCTTTGGGAAATACCTATTCTCAAGCGGAAGTGAGCGATTTCTACGAGCAGGTCAGCCGTGGGTTGAATGAGCCGTTTGAACTGGTGGCCGAGCTAAAATATGATGGTACTTCCATCTCCTTGACCTATGAGCAGGGACGCTTGGTTAAGGCTGTGACCCGTGGAGATGGTGTGCAGGGCGATGACGTGACGGCCAATGTCAAGACGATTCGTTCAATTCCTTTGCGTTTGCAGGGCGATGATTATCCGGCCCAATTCGAGATCAGGGGTGAGATATTACTCCCTTGGGCGGAATTCGACAGACTGAATAAGGAGCGGGAGGAGCAAGAGGAACCCCTTTTCGCCAATCCCCGCAACGCAGCTTCAGGTACACTGAAACAGCAGAATCCGGCAGTCGTGGCTGCCCGCAAACTGGATGCCTACCTCTATTATCTGCTGGGAGAGGAACTTCCTGCGGATACCCATTGGGACAATTTAGCGGCTGCTCGTCGGTGGGGCTTTAAGATCCCGCAGGTGATGAAGCTTTGCCACACGTTGCAGGATGTATTTGACTATATAGCTTATTGGGATGTCGAGCGAAAGAACTTGCCCGTGGCAACCGATGGTATAGTCTTAAAAGTAAACTCCTTGCGACAACAACGCAACTTGGGATTTACGGCAAAGAGCCCACGCTGGGCTATTGCCTATAAGTTCCAAGCTGAACGAGCGGAGACACGACTTAACTCCGTTTCTTTCCAAGTAGGTCGTACAGGGGCGATTACTCCTGTAGCCAATTTGGAGCCGGTACTTTTAGCAGGAACTATTGTGAAGCGCGCCTCTTTGCATAATGCCGATATTATTGATGGGTTGGATCTGCATCTGGGCGATCAAGTCTATGTAGAGAAGGGTGGAGAGATCATTCCGAAGATCGTTGGTGTGAACACGGAGGCTCGAACAGCAGGGTTAGGAGAGAAGATCAGCTTCATTAAGACCTGCCCGGAATGCGGTACACCTTTGATGAGACCCGAGGGGGAAGCGGCCCACTATTGTCCGAACGAGATCGGCTGTCCGCCACAGATCAAGGGGCGTATTGAGCACTTCGTGACCCGTAAGGCTATGAACATCAACATAGGCCCAGAGACTATAGAGGATCTATATGAGGCTGGATTGGTGAAAGACAGTGCTGATTTATATACTTTGCAAGTAAGTGATCTGCTGCGATTGGAGCGATGGGCAGAGAAAAGCGCTCAGAATCTACTGGAGAGTTTAGCAGCCTCTAAGCAGGTACCGTTCGAGCGTGTTCTCTATGCTTTGGGCATTCGCTATGTAGGCGAGACAGTGGCGAAACGCTTGGCGCTCTCTTTTCATTCGATAGAGGCGTTGGAGCAGGCTTCGTTTGAGTCGTTAGTGGCTGTGGATGAAATAGGGGAGCGTATCGCACAGAGTGTGAGAGCTTATTTTGCGGATGCACGCAATCAAGCAATTGTAAAGCGTTTGACAGAGCAAGGATTGCAGATGAGTCTCTCTGAGGAACGGTTGGCAAATCGATCGGATAGGCTGAAAGGGTTGACGATCGTGATCAGTGGAACCTTCTCCAAGCATTCCCGTGATGAGTATAAGGCAATGATTGAGCAACATGGCGGAAAGAACAGCGGTTCGGTGTCTGGCAAGACTAATTACATTCTGGCAGGTGAGAACATGGGCCCTGCCAAGCTGGAGAAAGCCGCCAAATTAGGTGTGAAAATTATCCATGAAGAGGAATTTCTATCAATGCTGAACGAATGATTACAAGCTATTTTATCCGGAAAAAGATTCGAAAACTGGCAGCAGAAGAGCGACAAAAATCCCGTCGATCCTTGCCTTTCGACCAAGTCAAGTCTGTCTTGGTCCTCTATAACGCAGTTGATCATGAAGCTTTGCGAGAGGGATTCAAGATGTTAAAAGCAGCACATAAGCAACTGCATACCTGTTTGTTTGTTGAGTCAGAGGCATTAGCGGAAGAGGTAAAGAAGTCGGCCATCGTCGTGGAGAAGAAGCTGCTCTCTGCCTGGGGATTCCCCAGCGAGGAGGTTGTCAGTCAGTTAGCGTCAATTCCGGTAGACTTGTTAATCGATCTTACCCAGCCGGGGTGTTATCCGATGCAGTATGTAGCGTTGCGCCATCCTTCCACTTTCAAGGTGGGGGTAAAATATCCGGAACAGGAGTGGTATGACATGGGGCTGCTTGTGGCAGAAAGAAATGATATAGCCTACTTATTCGAGCAAATCTTATTTTATTTGCGCACAATCCATGCATAAATGACAATATTTCGCTATTTTTGCGGTGCTAAATAACAAAACGGAAGAGATTTTCCCATGGCAGATATAAATTTAAAGGGAATGGGTGTAGCGTTGATTACCCCATTCAAAGAAGATGAAAGTGTAGATTATGAAGCACTTGGCCGATTGGTGGATTATCAAGTGCAGAATGGAACAGATTATTTGGTCGTTTTAGGAACCACAGCGGAAACCCCTACACTGACAGAGGAGGAGAAGCGAAACATCATAGATTTGGTAGTGAATCACGTGCGTGGTCGCATTCCCATCGTGCTCGGTGTGGGCGGCAACTGTACACGCAATGTCGTAGAGCAGCTGAAAAATGGTGATTTCACTGGCATTGACGCAATCCTTTCAGTCGTGCCTTACTACAATAAACCTTCGCAAGAGGGTATCTATCAACATTACAAGGCTATCGCTAATGCTACGAAGCTGCCGATTATCCTTTACAACGTACCCGGTCGTACAGGTGTAAATATGACGGCTGAGACCACTTTGCGTATCGCTCGCGAGTTTGAGAATGTCGTAGCGGTGAAGGAGGCTTCTGGCAATATCACGCAGATGGATGATATCATCAAGAACAAGCCGGCCCGTTTCAATGTCATCTCAGGTGATGACGGCATTACCTTCCCCTTGGTGACGTTAGGAGCGATCGGCGTGATTTCGGTGATTGGTAATGCTTTCCCGCGTGAGTTCAGCCGTATGGTTCGGTTGGCTTTGGCAGGTGATTATGATAGCGCACGCACCATCCATCATAGTTTCACGGAGCTGTTCAGCCTGCTTTTCGTAGATGGTAATCCGGCAGGAGCGAAGAGTATGTTGAGCATGATGGGTTTCATTGAGAATAAGTTACGTCTGCCATTGGTTCCTACACGCATCGTCACCTACGAGAAGATTCGTGAGGTACTGCGTCAGTTAAGCATCAAGTGCTAATCGTAGGAATAGACCCCACGGTACAAGGGTGATCAATCCCACGGTTCATAAAGAAATACCCCACGGTGTACAGCGTTATACCGTGGGGTTCTTTTGTTTATATCTTTTTCTTCAAGGTGAAGAAAAAGGTCACGCCACGGCCAGGGCTGCTCTTGGCAGAGATCTGTCCCTTGTGAAAATGGACGCTGTTTTTCACGATAGAGAGTCCTAACCCGGTGCCACCCATCTTGCGGCTTCGGCCCTTATCCACCCGGTAAAAACGCTCGAAGATACGGTTGATGTGCTCGGTAGCAATGCCTACACCATTGTCTGAGAAGCTGAAATAGTAATACTTGGGATCCTCCTTATAGCAATTGACCGTGATCTTAACACCTTCACCCGCATAGGCAATCGCATTGTCGTAGAGATTGCGGAAGATGGAGTAGAGTAGGGAGTTGTTTCCGATGACCGTCGGATTGCCCGGTAGGATCACTTCTGTGGTGATGTGTCTAATCTCCATCTCTTGTGAGCATTCCTTCTCGATTTCTGCAATCAGTTTCGGGATATTCACCTCTGTCAAATCAAACAGGGCAGAGGCTTCGTCTAAGCGATTGAGGACAGAGATGTCGCGCAGCAAACCGGTGAGCCTCGTGCTTTGCGAATAGCAACGTTCCAAGAAGAAGCGGCATCGCTCTGGATCCAGGTCTGGATTTGACAGGATGGTTTCCAAATAGCCCTGGATACTGCTGACCGGGGTTTTCAGCTCGTGAGAGACATTTTGTGTTAGTTGCCGTTTCATGCGACTCTCCTCTTCTTGGCGACTGATATCGTTGATGGAAAGCTCATAGGAGTGATCCAAGAAGAGGATGCATTCGATTAAGAAAATCTTGCCGTTCTTATCAATGGTCAAGACGTTGCGCAACACCTTTTTCTTGCGGTTTGGATCGTGGCTATTCTTGACCAAGAAGGTGCGGATAGGCTCCAACTCAGGCACTTCAAGTGCCTCTTCCACATAATGTAATTGTGTATCAGAAATTACGTTCATGAACTGGATAAAGAGGATGTTGGAGAGGATCTCCCGTCCATCTCCATCGAACATGGCAAATCCCTCCTTGGAATATTGAAAATGCTTGACCAGTTTTTCCCGTTCCATGGTAAGCGCATACTTGGCTCGTTGTTGTTGGTGATAGAGCGTGACGATATTTTTGGAGATGTCTCCCAATTCATCATTGGGGAATATATAATCCAAGTCGGGCATCTGCTCTTTCTCCGCTGTTCGAGCAAAATCCCGTAGCTTGGAGATGGTTTTGCCGATGCTTGTGGTAAAGCGGGCAAGCACGAAGAAGAAAATCAAGGTCATAAATCCCATGAAATAGATAAAATCCATGTTAATCTTGAGCACGCCTTTTACGTATGGATCATACTCTAAGGCAGATCGGTAGATGTAACCACCGATATTGGAGGCGGAATAGAAATAACGTTTCCTTGTGGAGGCGGAGGAGCGAATGGCAAACCCCTCATTCTGCAAGCGTGCTTTTCGTACTTCGCTTCGATTATTGTGGTTATCTAATTCATCCGTGCCGCTGTTGTCGAAAAGCACACGGCCAGAAGGGTCGATAATGGTCACACGTAGGTCTCGCTGTGGAATGTCTTGCATGAAAGTTTTGACAGTGGTCGCTATATCCTCGCTCTTGTAGCATTTGCGGAATAGCTGATAGTTATAATTGCTCAACACGTTGTTCAGCTTCTCTTCCGCAAATTCCTTTTCCCGTTGGTATTGAAACAACAGGAAACAGGAGATAAACACTAAGAACATAGCGAAGATTGTCCAAAACAACCGTTGGCTGAAATGGATACGGCTCCCGTTATTTATGCTTACTCTATTCATGTTTTTTATTCATCGGATAATTAGCACTCGAAACAATAACCGAATCCCAATCGGGTGACAATATTCTTGCCATAGCGACCGATCTTTTTGCGTAAGCGAGTGATATTAACGTCAATAGTGCGATCCAGCACATAGACCTCCTCTTTCCATACGCGGGAGAGGATCTCTTCCCGAGAAAAGACATTCCCTCGATCCGCTAACAGCAGACGCAAGATCTCGAATTCCTTTTTAGTGAGGGGAATTTCTTCCCCGTCAACGGTTGCCTTGATGCGTCGAATGTCCAATGTGAGTGTCTCAAATGTCAGTTGATCATCGGATGGTTCCTTTATTGTAGCCTGTGTACGCCGAAGGACAGCCTTGATGCGGGCAATCACCTGGCGAATGGAGAAGGGCTTGGAGATATAATCGTCCGCACCTATATTGAAACCGGTCAGCAAATCATTCTCTGTATCTTTCGCTGTCAAAAAAATGATGGGGATAGAGGCTGTCTTGGGATCTCGCTGCAACAGGTGAGCCATCTTGAAACCGGAGATTTCTCCCATCATGACATCGAGTAGAAATAGGTCATAGAGCGTCAAATCCCTCTGGAGCGCTTCCTCTGCACTGTATGCCGTATCTACCGTATAACCCTCGGTCTCTAAATTGAAACGCAAGATTTCGCACAGATCTTCCTCGTCGTCAACCACTAATATCCGTATTGTCTTTGCTGTTGCCATATCACTGATTCCATTGTTATGTTACGACCGCAAAGATCGGGATTTTCTATTTCTACCACATGAAATAGATGTTACAATTCTGTTAAGACGGTGCTTTTCCGTTTCACTCCAGCCAAGCAGAAAGATGAATGGGATAATTATTGGGAAAAAGAGACATTGCAGTCTATTTATCGGGAAACAATAAATATATTTGTCGGTAGTTAATAAAATCAGAGCAAATAATCATTGATTAATACATCGAGCATGAGAAAAAGACTGTTTGGTTGGGCGGCAGTAGCGTGTGCCCTCTGTATGATGGTAGGTTGTGCCGATCCCGATGTGGGTGAGCGGCAAGTAAACGTGATTCCGGCTCCCGTGGAGTTGGTGAGAGGGGAGGGGCTTTTCCCGATCGGTCCTCGCACGGAGATTGGTTATAACGACGAGGCGTTGCGAGGTGCGGCGGCTCGGCTTTCGGAAGAGATCGAGCGAGTCAGTGGCATGAAGTTGGCGTATGCCTCTTGCAAGGAATCGAATTGCATCATCTTCATGGAGCTGCTGAAGCCGGAAGAGTTTGCCGACCTTCCCGCTACCTATGGTAATAGCCCGAAGGGTGGGGATCCGATGGATGAGCGCTACTCGCTTTCGATCGAGCGGGAGAATATTTACATCAAGGCTCCGGCGATCGAAGGACTCTACCGAGGCATAGCTACCTTGACGCAGATTGTGGCGCAAAACGCTACGCCGGCGGAGAACGGCAAGCTCTATCTGCCGATCTTAGAGGTGAAGGATGCGCCTCGCTTCGCTTGGCGCGGTCTCTCACTGGATGTCTCTCGCTGTTTCTTCACGGTGGAGGAGGTGAAGCAGGTGATCGACCTGATCTCGCTCTATAAGATGAACGTGTTGCACATGCACCTCTCCGACAATCAGGGATGGCGCATCGAGATCAAGGCCTATCCGAAGTTGGCCGAGGTGGGCGGACAGATTCCCAACGAGGGTAAGCCAGGTGGCTACTACACACAGGAGCAATTCAAAGAGTTGGTGCGCTATGCGGCGGAACGTCAGGTAACGATTATCCCAGAGGTGGATTTGCCAGGTCACACGAAGGCGGTCTTTGCGGCCTATCCGGAATTGACTAATGCGGTGAAGCTGAAAATTGATGCCAATTTCTCTGGACAGGCGCTGAACGCCCTCGACGTGGATGATCCGCAGGCGATGGCCTTGACGGAGGCGGTGGTCAAAGAGATGGCAGCCTTGGCTCCCGGTGCTTATCTGCATATTGGTGGTGACGAGGCGGTAGGCTTGCCGCACGATAAGTTCGTGCGCTATATCAACACGATTCGTGAGCTGGTAAAGGCCACTGGCAAGCGAATGATTGGTTGGCAGGAGACGGCTCGTGCCGACATTGGCGAGGGCGATCTCTTCCAACATTGGATTTTCCTGAAACAGAGCAATACGGATGCGATCAACTCTGGTGAGAAGATGAAAGACAAGCCGGAGTCTTACCGCAAGTTGATGAAGCTCTATGCCGACTTCATGAAGGAGGCTTCGAAGGATCCCGAGCTGGGTATCGGTAAGGGGGCGCAGGTGATTCTCTCGCCGAGCCGCTATGTCTATATGGACACGCCTTATGCGGAGCAGAGTGCTGACAGCACGCAGGCAGCGGAGCAGGCCCGACTGGGCATGATGGCCTACGACAAACAGACTGTTGCCGAGATGTATGATTGGGATCCGATGACCTTTAACCCGACGGTCGAGGAGCCGACACAGAAGGTGGCGGGCATCGAGGCAGCTATCTGGTGTGAGACGGTGAACAACTTCAGCGATCTGCAGTTCCTCTTGATGCCTCGCTTGGCCGGTGTGGCTGAGAAGGGATGGAGCCAGGTGGAAAAGACCAACTGGGAGGAGTATCGTCAGCGTCTTGCTGGGCAAGCTCCGCTCTTGGAGAAAGCAGGATGGAATTACTTTAAATCATCGTTAGTATTTTGAGGAATTATGAATTATGAATTAAAAATTATAAGTTATGAATTATGAGTTAAATAGGGCATAATCCTTAATTCATAATTTATAATTCTTAATTATGGAGATAATTCATAACTCAAAATTCAAAATTCAAAAATAGGGTGTTATGAAGCAGTTTCTATTGATTTTGGTGTCGCTCTTGCTGGCCCCTTGGCTGAAGGCACAAGAGCTGACCTACAAGCAGGTGGACAACCTGCCTTACTCGACATCGGCTGATGCGTATGCCAAGGAGCGTTGCCGATTGGATCTCTATTACCCGGAGGAGGCGACGGGCTTCCCCACGGTGGTTTGGTTTCATGGGGGAGGATTGACTTCGGGTAACAAGTTCGTGCCGGAGGAGTTGAAGAACAAAGGTATTGCGGTGGTAGCGGTGAACTATCGCCTGCTACCGAAGGCTTCGTTGAGCGACTGTATCGACGATGCGGCTGCGGCGGTGGCTTGGACGTTCCGTGAGATTGAGCGTTACGGCGGTGATCGCCACAAGATTTTTGTCTCTGGCCATTCCGCAGGCGGCTATCTGACCAACATGATCGGCTTGGATAAAAAGTGGTTGGCGAAATACCAGATAGATCCGGATAGCATTGCGGCTTTGGTGCCCTATAGCGGTCATGCCATCAGCCATTTCGCCTATCGAGAGGCTAAGGGCATGAAGGTGACACAACCCAGTATCGATGAGTTCGCACCACTTTATTACGTGCGCCCGGATGCACCACCTTTGGTGATTATCTCCGGTGATCGGGAGAAGGAGCTGTTAGGTCGTTATGAGGAGACCGCCTATCTGTGGCGTATGATGCAGGTAGCTGGCCATAAAGCCACTTACCTTTATGAACTGGATGGCTACGACCATGGCTCGATGGCTAATCCGGCGCACAAGATTCTGTTGGATCACATTCGTCGTATCTGCCCGGACAATTTCTATCAGATGAACCGCTCGCAAGCGGTGACTGCTTTCGTGACGACAACCGATCGCCGACGAGACTTCGCTAAGGAGTACATACCTTTTGGCAAGACGAATGCGGAGAAGCCATTGACCATTACGCTTGACCCGACGAAGCGATTCCAAACGATGGATGGTTTCGGAGCGGCTTTGACCGGCTCCACCTGCTACAACCTGCTGCGTATGGCTCCCGAGGATCGGAAACGTTTCTTGACGGAGACCTTCTCTGAACGGGAGGGAATGGGCTATAGCTACATCCGTATCTCGATCGGCTGCTCCGACTTCTCGTTGAGTGAATACACCTGTTGCGACGAGAAGGGCATCGAGCATTTCGCTCTGCAAAGCGAGGAGATCTACTATGTGATTCCGGTCTTGAAGGAGGTGTTGGCCATCAATCCCAAATTGAAAATCTTAGGCTCGCCCTGGACCTGTCCCCGTTGGATGAAGGTGAACAACCTGCAAGATTTGCAGCCGTTTGAGTCGTGGACGAGTGGCCAGCTCAACCCCGCCTATTATCAGGATTATGCCACCTACTTCGTGAAGTGGATCCAGGTGATGGAGGCAGCGGGCGTGCCCATTGAGGCAATCACGCCACAGAATGAGCCGTTGAACCGAGGCAACTCCGCTTCGCTCTTTATGGGTTGGGAGGAGCAGCAGGCTTTCGTACGGGATGCGTTAGGTCCGCAGTTGAAGGCGGCCGGATTGCAGACGAAGATCTACGCTTTCGACCACAATTATAACTACGACGATATGCTGGATCAACAGGGCTATCCGATGAAGCTTTACGAGGATCCCAATGCCGCCTCTTTCTTGACCGGTGCCGCTTATCATAACTACGGAGGTGATCGGGCTGAGCTGAAGACGGTGGGTGCCCGCTTCCCGCAGAAGGAGCTGATTTTCACGGAGACCTCCATCGGTATGTGGAACGATGGGCGTAACCTGTCTAAGCGTTTGATGGAGGATATGCGTGAGGTGGCCTTGGGTACGGTGAACAACGGCTGTAAGGCGGTGATCGTTTGGAACTTGATGCTCGATAACGATCGGGGTCCCAATCGAAAAGGCGGTTGCCAGACCTGCTACGGAGCGGTGGATATTGAGCGGTCAGACTACAAGACCATCACTCGTAACTCGCATTATTATATTATTGGTCATCTCTCCGCTGTGGTGAAACCTGGAGCCGTGCGCATCGCCTCCTCCGAATCGAAACAGGCCGGTGTGACCTATGCTGCCTTCGAGAATACGGATGGCAGCCATGCGTTGGTCTTGCTCAACGACAGTGATCAGGAGCGGCAGATTGAGGTGAACGACGGAAAGCAACCCTTCGCCTATAAGGTGCCGGCTCATGCGG
The DNA here is from genome assembly GCA_022775005.1 of Parabacteroides sp. Classification (GTDB taxonomy): domain Bacteria; phylum Bacteroidota; class Bacteroidia; order Bacteroidales; family Tannerellaceae; genus Parabacteroides. Next base: position 8,833 of record JALFJR010000092.1, on the reverse strand, counting down.
TCGTTTCATTTAAATGGAAAAAATGAAAACATTTTGGAACAGACTTGTGTTATATAGGTACATAGTGTTTTTCATGGTATTAGATTAAGTCAGATTACACCACTTCTCCTTGTTCGCGAGAATCGGGAGGGTAACAAATAAATAATCCGCCAGCAGTGTATGCCAGCGGATTATTTGTTTTATATACGCCCTTTTGGATCGTCTAATTTTCATTGCCCGTAATTTTCAAAAACGATGGGCAACGCCTGAAAAAACGACGGGCAATGTTTTCAAAAAACACGGGCAACGTTTTTCAAAACCATCGGCAATGTTTTTTGAAACGATGGGCAACGAAAAATGATTATTTCTTCTTCAATAGATATTCGTCAATCTGCTTCACGAAGTCCTCACGAGGCAAAGCCCCCATCGACATCATCGGCTTGCCCTCTTTCGGGATAAAAAGGAAAGTCGGGATGCTTTGGATGCCAAAGGCCGCAGCTAATTCCTTCTCTTGATCCACATTGATCTTATAGACAATAATGTCTTTTTTGTAGAGGATAGCCAAGTCGCGCAAGATTGGCGCTACCTGCTTGCAGGGACCACACCAGTCGGCATAGAAATCGACGATACAGGGTTTGCTGCCCTCATATACCCACTCGTTGGGGTGTTTCTCGTAGTTGAACACCTTCTCCAAAAACTCCGCTTTTGTCAAGACGATTACTTCACCCTTTGCGGGAGCCTCCTTTTTGGCTGGCTCTGCATCGTTGCCCCCCTCCGTCGAGGCAGAGGCATTGCAGCTGACCACGCAGAGGAAAAAGGCGATCAACCATACATTTTTCAATCTGTTCATATTTCGCTATAATTATTAGTTATCTCATTCGTACTTAAAAATCGAGCCGCACTACATAGTCGATGTCTGTCGGCACCTCCGCTAATCGTAGCAGCACACCCTCTTTGTCTTGCTGGAAGCGCACCTTCTCGCCATTCTTGAAGAGCGTTGCCTGTTTGATCTTCTTGTCGGTGATCGGCAAGAACAATCCCTTATCCTTCAAGTTGAGAATATGGACGAAAAGCGTGTTGCCCTTCTGTGTGGTCACACCCCAGTTTCGTGGTGAGATCTGTCCGCCTCGTGTGCCATAAATAGTTTCGCCATAGATCTTCATCCAGTCGCCCATCTCCTTCAGTCGCTCCACGGAGATAGCGGGCAAGGAGCCGTCTGGCTGCGGGCCGATGTTCATCAGGAGGTTGGCATTCATTCCGGCAGCTTTCACGAGGTAATGAATCAGTCGCTCGGTAGTCTTGTAGTTCTGATCAGTGATCTTATAGCCCCACATCCCATTCATCGTCTCGCAGGTCTCCAAAGGCAGCTCGCCCACGGTCTGTCCAGCAGAATAGCCGGCGGTGTTCTGTCCGGGCAGGTCACGCTCGAAAAGCTGGAAGTCCTCGCCGGGATGCAACGCCTTGTGGTGGTTGTTGCCAATCATGCAGGCCGGTTGCAGGCTGTGGATGTGGCTGTAGATGTCCGCCAAGCCCCAGTCGAAGTCGGCGTTTACGTTCTGGTCCCATTCTCCATCAAACCAGATCGCATCAATCTTGCCGTAGTTGGTCAGCAGCTCACTTAATTGATCCTTCATGAACTGATGATAGGTCTTGAAGTCGCCATGCTCCTCACGTCCGGTGCCATGCCCGGAGCTACCTAAAGGATAGTAGTCCTCTCGCCGCCAGTCGAGCAGTGAGTAGTAGAAGTGGACGTTGATGCCCTGCTTGTGGCACTCATCCACCAGCTCCTTCACGATGTCGCGCTTGAAAGGAGTGGCCTGCACGATGTTGAAGTCAGAGTAGCGACTGTTGAACATCGAGAAACCGTCGTGGTGACGGGTCGTGAAGCAGATGTATTTTGCGCCGGCCGCCTTAAAAGCCGCCACCCATTCGGCAGCGTTGAAATTGGCAGGATAGAAGCCCCCGGCCAACTTGGCATACTCCTCCCAGTTGAGGTTGCGGTTGTTCATCACCCATTCGCCATCAGCCATCATGCTGTAGATGCCATAATGGAGAAAGATACCGAACTTATTATCTTGAAACTCTTGTCGAGCCTTTAGGTTCTCGGGTGTAGGCTGATAGCCCTCTTGTGCCAATGCCGGGAGTGTCAGTCCGGCAGCCAGCAATAAACTGATGATTCCTTTTTTCATGTGTATGTCTTTATAAATAATAGGTTGATCGCGAACTTACGGAAAATCTCTGTAATAAACGAAAAAAACGAAAAGAAATGGAAACAGAAATTTGTCTACCTTGAAGCAGAAGCAACTCTTCTTGGCGATCTGGGCGGTCACGCTTTTCCTGCCTTACGCCTATACTTTCTTCATGCCGGAACTATTCGGGCTTTGCGCATGGAATAGCTTTGGGACCTTCTACTATTTTGCTGGGTTCAATGGCTATCTGTTGCTTGGGTATTCCGAGCAGGAGATGGAGCTCTTCTTCCTCTATTGCTCCCCGAATGTGGTGTTGATGACGATTGCGCTCTTCTTGATCGTGCGTAAGATAAAGATCGAGTCGGAAAGCATTATCGCTGTGTTAGCCAATATCACCCAATGTGGTCTCGGTATCTATATGGCTCACTATTTTGTCGTAGGCTTCTGCTATGCCTTGGCGGATGCCCTTGCCGTTCCGGTCTCTCTGCGCATACCGGTCACGGCGGTCATCGCCTTTGCGATTAGCTGGGCTTTTGTGGCGACAGGCTACAAGGTCGCTCCGAAATGGGCGAAATGGATTTTTGGATGAATCCAAGTGAAAAAGAGGAGTTGACTCTTCTGCCAACTCCTCCTTCTAAGCTATTCTGCCTCTACATGGGGTAGCACTTACATGCTCTTACCTCTTTCTTGCCAGATACTCGATGGCGTAAACCGGCCAACGGGGAACTTTTCGGATATTTGTACGGACAGGGGGAATGTCGCACAACAGGAAGAGGGCTGCAAGCGCTAAGGCGAACCAAATGACATAGCCATACACCTGTTTGATTGTCACCATCATCATGGAGTGCAGGAACTCATGCCCAACGTAGCCACCGAAGTCAAAGTGCGCCATATCCAAATGGGTTAGGGTAAGCTGCTGTCCGTAACTCATCATGTTTTCGTTCAAAAGATGCGAGAAGATGGTGGTATAAATGCCATAACCTGCCGCTCCTGCCAGATACATGTGTAGGATGTTGAACACAAACAAGCCCATGAAAAATTGTTCAAGGCTGGGTACCGATTCATCTAAAGCCCACATCAACGCAGGGGCCAATATGGCATACGCAAAACCTCGCAAGAAGATGGCAAGCCGGTACTGCTCGATATTGACAGGCATATCCAACGTGAAGTACATCAACATACCATAGAACGCTATACTGATAAAAGCGATTCCGAAGAGTTTCCATATCTTCCATTTCCTGACTTTCAGCCAATAGAGATCCAGCAGGATGCCGACATACATACCGGGAAGTACCCACATATACTGCTCCTCTTTAGTCAGTTCCTCCAACCGAATGACTTCACTGTAAAGTATCTCTTCCAGGGTGTGTTCAGCACCGAAAGCCAGTTCGGCAAAGAAAGTGACGATGAGAATGGGAACAACATTTCGACGTGTGAAAAGACTGAGTTCGACGTAAGGGTAACGGTAAAAGCGAAGGCGATAGAGCACCATGCCGAAAAGGACAATGGCGACACCTGCCAAGAAGCGAATACGGAACGTGTCTAACCACATGAGATAGTCGCCATACACCACGATGTACGACAACACCAACATCAGCCCACAGATGAGCAATGCTCCCTGAAAGTCAATTCCTTTCAGTGAAAGTCGCTGTGGCATGGGACAGAACGGGCGGCAGAAGATGACTTGTGTGAGCAACACGAACGACATAGTACCTATCGTAAAGACGTGCATCATCTGCCAGGTGAAATGATGACCAAACCAAGCCGCCAGCCATCCACTACCCTCAATAGCCGTGAGCAAGATAATGTGGAGTACAGGGAAGAAGACTGCAAAATCGCGTCTGGGAGTAATCCACAGCTGGATGTTGCTCATACACTCGAAGGTTCCTTGTATCTTGGCCATTCCGGCAATGAAGCAGACTACCGTGAGTAGCGGTAACGACTGGCTATACATGGTCAACACATTGCATACGCCAAGCACAATGGCCGAACCGCAAAGCAACTGCTGGTTGGTGAAACGGAACTTCATGCGGAAGAGCATAGGAAAATAGACAGCCATGCCCGCAAGCGTGGCGTAAAGCAAGAAGAGCACATCCTCAATCATGAAGTTGGTGGTGCCACGGATACCATCTAAGGCACCGAGGTAAATACCTCCACTAAACTGAAAGCAAAAGGCGGTCAGCACGTACAGCCAGGGCTGGATGCGACGAGGCACCCATCCCTTCATCATCGGCATGGAAAAGCCCATGCTTGGAGGAGGACCGCCGGCGCTCTTCATGAAAAATTCGGTTAATTGTCCCATCGCGCATTACTCCTTAACGATGCATTCCACATTATAACCACCCTTTAGCTTGGCGACATCACTGCTCGTGTCGAGCTTGATGCGTACAGTAACACGCTGTTCCACCTTCACGAAATTACCGGTAGCATTGTCGATAGGAATCAGTGAGAAGGCACTGCCGGTAGCATCGGAGATGCGTTCCACCGTACCCATATATTCCACATCCGGAACGGCATCAGCTGTAATCTCCACCTTATCGCCCACCTTGATATGCGGCAACTGGCTTTCCTTGTAGTTCGCCTCAATCCAACGTTCATCTTTATCGACGATACTCACCAGTGTCTGCCCCGGATTGACCAGCTGTCCTGCATGAATATCCTTCGTGCCGACCGTACCGTCGCACGTGGCAATGATGTAGCAATACGAAAGATTCAGGCGGGCAAGGTCAACGGCACGACGGGCCAGTTCTATACCCTGTTCCGAAGCGGAAAGATGATATCCCTGCTCGGCTACAACTGCTGACTGCATCTGGCGTGAACGAACTGCCTGCTCATAGGCTGCCTTGGCGCTCAGATAGGCCGTGTGCACCTTATCATACTGTTGTGGGGTGACGGCATCCTGACTGAGGAGGTTCTTGAAACGGTTCTCCTCGCGCAGGGCATTCTCCATCTGCGCACGTGCCGATTCGATCCCTGCCTCCGTAACGGTCATGCTTGTCTGGGTGGTAACGATACTGCTGGCCGTTCCCTTCGAACCCTGTTCCGCGCGGAGAAGGTCTGCCTCGGCTTGTGCCAGCCGCAAGCGAAATTCAGCATCCTCAATAATGACAAGTGTGTCTCCCTTCTTAACCTGCTGAAAATCGGTAAAGCGTACCTCTCGGATAAAACCTTGCACACGGCTGCTCTGAGGCACGATATTTTGACGGACACGGGCATTGTCGGTAAACTCTCCACGGCCAAAGTGCATAAACTGGCTGATCACATAAGCTGCTCCGCCCAAAAGGCAAAGTACGATGAGTGTATTATATAAATAAACGTGTATCTTGTTCTTTTCCATGATTATAAAGTATTTGTTACATATTTGAGTTTATAGAAATGATAAAGCAGATCGATGCGGGCATTGACCAGTGCCATTTCGGCAGAGAGTTTCATGTTGGAGGCATCTACCATATCAGTAAGCAGCGCAAGGTCATTCTGATAACGGTTTTGCACCACGGAGTAGTTCTGATTGGCCAGTTCCACCTGTTTCTGCTGTGTCTTCACCTCGGTGTAGGAGGTCAGCAGATGGGTATAGCTTGCCTGTACGCCATGCTCCACCCCTTCACGTGCCAAGGAGAGGGCTTCTTGAGACTGCTGATGCTCCATCCGTGCTTTGCGGATCTGGTGTTTATTCTTCCAAAGATTGCCAAGGCTGAATTTTACACCTACCCCGACGAACCATACGTTGACATTGCAATCTTTCGGAATAAGGTCTTGCGTATATGGACCAAAAAGCTGATTCTCCGCCACTAAAGCAACTGATGGCAATGACGCTGCTTTTGCTTGCTTCACCTTCTGCTCCGCCAGATTGGTGGCCACTGCTGCTTGACGAATACCCAGGTTGTTGTCCGCTGCTGTCTGCTGCCATAGCTCTTGAGAAGCGATGGCTGAGAGCGCATTTATTTCTGTATCCAGTTCATGCTTATCGGGTAGAACAACCGTCTGCGCGGGTAAATGCAGGGTCGTGACCAACTGATAATTGATGACCGTAGAAGCATCGGTGAGCTTCGTCAGCGTGAGTTCCAGTCCCTGCAACTGCAGTTCGTAGCGAGTGATGTCGTTCTGTAAGACGGTGCCTTGCTCGCGGCGGGCTTTCATCTGCTCGATCTCTTTCTGCGTCAGTGCGATATGCTGGCGAACCACCTCTATCTGATTGTTCAGTTTGCAAAGGTCAAGGCAATAACCTGTCAACAAGAAGCGTACCTCCTGGCGGTTCTTCTCTACATCCAGTTCCGCCATCTCTTTCCCCAGTTCCGCCATGCGGATACCCGAACGGATCGCACCGCCCGCATAGACTACCTGAGCCACCTGAGCCGTAAAACTGTTTCCCCAGTGGGGCGTGTCCTGTTTACCGTTTGCCACGGGAACAGCCCCTATGCCCGGCACAACGTAATCAGTCGTCCCATGGGTCGAAAAACCTCTCGACAGCATGAAAGCATTGCCCGTATAGCTGCCCTGAAGGTTCAAGTCCACACTCGGCAGCAATGCCGATTTAGCAGCTGCCACCCCTTCATTGGCTGCCCGCAGCGCGGCCTCACTCACTCTCACCTTTTGACTCTGTTGGTCAGCAAGGTTGTATAACGTGGTGAGCGACATCACCTGCACAGCCTTGTCTTGTGCGCATAGAGGCACAAAAAAAGTCCCTTCAGCCATCAGACCGATGGCCAAAGTGGAATAAACCATAAGCTTGTTCATGAAATAAAAATAGATATCTGGTTGTTCATTATTATTCCTTTAACAGTTAATCTTGGTCATTCCCTCGGAAATACTAATAATGAACTTAAGCGTCCGGACAGCATCACATCTGCCACAATGCTCTACAAGCGGTCTCATCAGGGAACATTAAAGATGTGAACCGCCTATCAAGCACTATTGATTAAGAAATCCGGTGCGAAAGTACAAAGAAAAATTTAAAATAGGATGCATCCTGCCTTCCGAATTTTCTATACAGAAGCCTATTGATGACGATTGCGCGCTTTGAAAAAAAAGAGGAGTAGGCTCTTCTGCCAACTCCTCCTTCTAAACTATTCAGCCACGAATGGGCTAAACGACATCAGGATTTTCCGGCTCCGGTTCTGGTTCCGGCTCCACAGGAGGCTCGGGATCAGAGGGAGTGGTCGGTTTTGATTCCTCGCTCGGATTAGGCTTCGCTCCGGCCTTCACTCGCGAGAGCGTCAGCTGAAGCTGATAGAGGATCGCGTTCATCCGATCAATAATGGCCACCAACTGCTGCTCCTTCGTCTCCGATTGCTCGGTCAACGCATTCGCTTGATAGAGCGCATTGATCGCACGAGCCAACTCCTTGAAAGCCTTATCCACCAACGGGCGGATAGTGGCCATGTTGTGCGAGGTGGCCTTGGTGAGCCGTTGTCCCGATCGCTCCTGATAGATGGCGTTGAACGCTTGGTTCAGCGTTTCCAATCGGCTCAACGGCTCCGTCAGCTGCAACGTCTCGATATGCGTTGCGCAATCCGATTCTCGCATTCGATTGATAAAATCGGTCAACGCACCGGTGGTAGCTGCATAACGCATTCGCTTTGCTGCTCGATAGGGCTTAACAGGATGGAGCAGGGCTTTTGCCGCTTGCTGAGTCTCCTCACCTCCTGTTTCTGATTCATTATCAATGCGCTTTAAGATGTAGCTGAACTGCTGCACCCGGGAAGCATGTTTCTCTCTGATCTCGTCAGACTGGGCGTAGGAGCGATTTAATAGATAACAGCTGTTCTCTTCCTTAAACAGCTCCACATACTGGTTTCTCAAACCAATTAAACCTAAACCTGATGCTACCTCAGTAGGTATCGCATCTAACAAATCACTGTGCACTTGATAATGCTCTGCATTGAGTGCACCTCTGAAATTGAAATTACTATTTACTTCCTTCATGAAATAAATTTTTGGTAAAACATTATCTATCCACAAGTTCACCCGTCGATTTAGAAGGCTCCCTCATGTTCCCCTCTCCATCATTTATGGAGTCAAATACATCCGCCTTTCTGGTTAGCGTTGCTCCATCTGGCGGTCTTTTCAAAAGCAGTATATTCTTTCAAATAAGTCTATACTCTTTCGTCATCGTCGATTCGTTGGAGGTGTCTCTTCGGCTCTTTTATGCTTCTCCTTTCAAAAGCGCTACGCCTTCGGCAGCCTCTCACTCAAAAGCAAAGGTAAGGATTTTTTCTAAAAAACAAGTGATACGCACTTTTTTATTAAAAAGATAACCTCGCTTCAGTAGGCGACGGGTTTACTACACGGTGTAGTAAGGTGCGCGCAAGCCTGCGACGGGTTTACTACATGGTGTAGTAAGGTGCGCGCAAGTCCGCGACAGGTTTACTACACGGTGTAGTAAGGAGCGCGCAAGCCCGCGACGGGTTTACTACACGGTGTAGTAAGGAGCGCGCAAGCCCGCGACAGGTTTACTACATGGTGTAGTAAGGAGCGCGCAACTCGCAGAGAGTTTTTTCATGGTGTAGTAAAGGGTGCGCAAGCCGGGGTAGTGTAAAATAAACTGTGTCACGCATTATTTCCTATTAGAAAACTCATCGGTCGGGGAACGGCCAGCGCCAAGGGGCGGGACCACCCGTCCCGACGAGCGTAAAATTACAATAATTTAAATCGTTCTCCAAACTTTA
>JALFJR010000088.1 GCA_022775005.1 Parabacteroides sp. | reverse complement strand
CGTAGTCCAAGGTCTTTCTCTTGACGGTACTCATCGATATACTCGATTCCGTTTCTTGTACTACTTGTCGTATTATGTAAGTATCCTCAAAGATCGCTTTCGCAATCATCGTCGTTTCTCGATTGCGGGTGCAAAAGTACACCTATTTTTTATTCCGCCAAACTTTTTAGCGAGTTTTTTTCATCGGATTCCTTGCCGAGCCACGCCACGAACATCCCTTCCTCGCTGTTTGTGAGATGGTTGGAGATGCCTATTTTTTTCGTCAATTGGAGCGATATTTTTTGCCAACTGGAAAAATCACTACATATAGTGATTGTCCACCTCTGCTCTTCCTGCTTACTTTGCACCCTGAAAAGAAATGAATATATACAAATATGAAGAGACAATGCCTATATCCCCTGCTGCTTGGCGCATGTACGCTCCAACCCGCTTTTGCGGATAACAACTATACTTTCGAGAATGACACCTTGAAAAGCTATACGATGGACGAGGTTATCATTACCTCCTCCGCCAAAGAGACCAATGCTTTACGCGGCCTTCCAGGAGCTGTATCCATGCTGACTCCTCAGCAAATTGCCAGCCGGCAAATTGACGCACTCAAGGATATTAGTTCTTTCGTACCTAATCTCTATATGCCTGATTATGGAGCCAAACTGACTTCTGCCATTTACATTCGTGGTATTGGGGCACGAAGCAGCGGTCAATCGGTCGGTCTCTATGTAGATAATGCGCCCTATTTAGATAAGAGCACCTTCGATTTCGAGCTAACCGACATTCAACGCATCGAGGTGTTACGAGGGCCGCAAGGTACACTGTATGGTCGTAACGCCATGGGTGGTATCATTAATATATATACCCTCTCCCCTTTCGACTTTCAAGGGAAAAAACTTTCGCTTTCCGCAGGCAACTACGGACAGTATAAGGTCAAGGCCTCCCACTATGCCCAACTGAGCCAAAAAATCGGCTTCACTGCCGCCGTCTATTATGAACATAATGATGGTTTCTTCACCAATGCCTATAACGGGAAGAAGATAGACAAGGAGGACAACGTAGGTGGACGTTTCAAGATCGAAGGCCGATTCAATCCACATTTCCAGGCGACCTACTCCTTCAGTGGTGATTATGTCAACCAAGGCGGTTTCCCCTATGGACTTTTTACGGGCGAAAACAATACGAACTATCGCCAGGTTGACCCAGTCAACATCAACGATCCCAGCGCCTATCGCCGCACAGTGCTCAGCCAAAACCTCTCGTTGACCTATCGCAATGAGAGGGTGCTTTTCACCAGCACTACCGGTTATCAATACTTGAATGACGACATGAAGATGGATCAAGATTTCTCTCCCAAAGCCATCTTCACGCTGAACCAAAAACAAAAGCAACATGCCGTCAGCCAAGAGTTCGCTTTGCGTAACCAGACGAAAAGCGACTACCAATGGACTTTCGGATTTTATGGTTTTTACAACGATTTGCACACGGACGGACCTGTGACTTTCAAGGAAGACGGTATTCAGGAGGTGCTTCAACCGGTATTCGACCAATTGAAAACCAATAACCCCAAGATGCCTTATTTGAAAATCTTGGATGAGCAATTGTATATCCCCGGCTCCTTCGATACGCCCACTTATGGATTGGCACTCTATCACCAATCCACCTACAACAATCTGTTGATCAAGGGATTCTCTTTGACTGCGGGCATCCGTCTCGACTATGAGAAGCAGCAAATGACCTATGAGTCAGAAGCGAAGATGAACATGGGCTTTGGCTTCAAACCCGAAGGTCCTTTCATCGAGATAGATAAGTTGCTTCCCATCCCTACTTCTGTAGTGGATGCCACGGTGAAGCAGGACTTCTGGCAAGTGCTTCCAAAAGTCTCTTTGAAGTATGAGTGCCATCCCAATACGTTCACCTACCTATCCGTAGCCAAAGGCTATAAGACGGGGGGTTATAACGTGCAAATGTCGGCCGATGTCATGCAGGAGCAGATGCGCTATGACATGATGAAGACTTTTCAGGAGCTGATCCCTACTATGTCTGTGACGGAACCCTCCAGCATCGACGAGGTAGCCGCTTACAAGCCAGAGAAAAGCTGGAACTACGAGATAGGAATCCGCAGCAAATTAGCAGAAGACGTTCTCTCCGCCGAGCTTACAGGCTTTTATATGGATATTCAAGACCTACAATTGACCAAGTTCGTCAATAGTGGCAACGGCCGTATCCTGACCAATGCGGGCAAGGCAAAAAGTTATGGCATTGAAGGCTCTTTGCGCTGGCGTATCTCCAATGGATGGACAGCGGATGCCAACTACGGATATACACGAGCTACTTTCCGGGATTATGACAACGGCGAGCAAGACTTCGCCGGGAATGCGATCCCCTATATCCCACGCCATACACTCAATATCGGGTTGTATTATACCCGTTTGCTGCATGGCTGCTGGATCGATCAAATGAGTGCTTCCGCACAATATGGAGGCGCAGGCAAGATCTTTTGGACAGAGGCAAACGACATTTACCAACGCTTTTATGGCACGCTTAATGCCAAGTTCGGCGTGCGTAAAGGGATCGTAAGCGTCAACTTGTGGAGCCGCAACCTCACCAATACCCACTATGCCTCTTTCTACTTCGAGTCATTCCATAAACCCTACATCCAAATAGGTAAACCCTTCCAGATCGGGGCAGAAGTAAGTATAGCATTTTGAGGTACGCCATTTTTGGCTTACCTTTGCGACCTGATATATCGGAGGTGGATGCTCTCAAATGTGCATTTACCTCCTTTAACCTCTAATAGCAATAAGTAAGCATGGCACGTAGAAAGATAACAAATAGTCAAGCCGTATGTATCACGCTCCTTTGGGGATTTCTCTGCTATATCCTCTTGTCAAACAGCGAAAAAATAACGACAGATATAATCTTTGCGCTGATCGCCTCAGCTATCATTGTGTTTGTTCCGCTCTATAAGAATTTCAGGCATCGCAACGAGTAACATTTCGTCAGTTTAAACACCAAAAACAAACTAATTGATATTTTTCCCGCATTTTTTCTTACAATTGTTTGCCAACATCAAAATTTAGCTTACCTTTGCCCCGTCACAAACAGAAAAAAAAGACTCGTGACAATTTGGTATAACAATAGGTATAACATTTAAATAAGAGAAAAATCAATTATGAAGGCAAGTGAAGTTTTAGACAATCTGAAAAGAAGATTCCCCAATGAACCGGAGTATCATCAAGCTGTATCAGAGGTATTAGCCACGATCGAGGAGGCATACAATGAGCACCCTGAGTTTGAGAAGAGCAATTTGATCGAGCGTCTGTGCATTCCCGATCGTGTTTTCTCTTTCCGCGTAACTTGGATGGATGACAAGGGACAGATCCAAACCAACATGGGTTATCGCATCCAGCACAACAACGCGATTGGCCCGTATAAGGGAGGTGTCCGTTTCCACGCTTCAGTAAACCTTTCTATCCTGAAGTTCTTGGCATTTGAGCAGACGTTTAAAAACTCACTGACTACCCTGCCGATGGGTGGTGGCAAGGGTGGATCCGATTTTAGCCCGAGAGGTAAATCCAATGCGGAGATCATGCGTTTCTGCCAGGCGTTCGTATTGGAGTTGTGGCGCCACATTGGTCCCGACACAGATGTTCCCGCAGGTGATATTGGCGTAGGTGGCCGCGAGGTAGCTTATATGTATGGTATGTATAAGAAGCTGGCACGCGAGAATACGGGTACATTCACGGGTAAGGGCTTGGAGTTCGGCGGTTCTTTGGTTCGCCCGGAGGCAACCGGTTATGGCAACGTTTACTTCTTGTTGCAGATGTTGAAAACTCGTGGCATCGAGCTGAAAGGCAAGACTGTCTGCGTTTCCGGTTCAGGCAACGTGGCACAATATACCGTCGAGAAGCTGATCTCGCTCGGCGCGAAGGTTGTCACCATGTCCGACTCGGATGGTTACATCTATGATCCAGATGGTATCGACCGCGAGAAGTTAGATTACATCATGGAGTTGAAGAACCTCTACAGAGGGCGTATCCGTGAGTATGCGGAGCAATACGGTTGCAAGTATGTACAAGGCGCACGTCCTTGGGGCGAGAAATGCGACATCGCCATGCCGAGTGCTACGCAGAATGAGATCAACGGCGAGGATGCGCAGAAGTTGTTAGCGAATGGCTGTATCGCCGTTTCTGAGGGCGCAAACATGCCTTCTACTCCGGAAGCTATCGAGGCCTTCTTGAAAGCGAAGATCCTTTACGCACCGGGTAAGGCGGCTAACGCAGGTGGTGTTTCCGTATCTGGTTTGGAGATGACACAAAACGCTCAGAAGTTGAGCTGGAGCGCCGAGGAGGTTGATCAGAAGTTGCAGAGTATCATGCAAAACATCCACGAGCAGTGCGTGAAGTATGGTCAACAACCGGATGGCTACGTCAACTATGTGAAGGGCGCTAACGTAGCGGGCTTCATGAAGGTAGCCAAGGCAATGATGGCACAAGGTATTCTCTAACGAACGATTGGTGATCATAAATAAGATAAAGGGGGTGTCTCCATACAAGGAGATGCCCTCTTTGCTTTCTATCTCCATATATCGCTTGACAATCCAAAAAATAAACCTATTTTTGCTCAAAAAATAGTAGCGATGATCACAGACGAACTGCAAAAACTCTATGTCCGCCATGCGGGATGTGAACCGGAACAGATTGACGAGTTGCCCTCATCAGGCTCTAACCGCCGTTATTTCAGGTTGAAAGGTAGGGAAAGCGTGATTGGTGTGAGTGGTACCTCCATCGAGGAGAACGAGGCCTTCCTCTACATGGCTCGCCATTTCCGGGAGAAGGGATTGCCCGTACCCCAAGTCTATGCCGTGAGCGACAACCATGCCTTCTATATCCAAGAGGATTTGGGCGATACCCTGCTTTTCAACGCCATCGAGAAGGGACGCAAGAGCAGTGTCTTCGATGAGGAGGAGAAACTGTTGCTGCACAAGACCATCACCCGCCTACCTGACATCCAGTTTCGCGGCGCGGATGGGTTCGACTTCAGTCATTGCTATCCACAAGCGGAGTTCAATCAACGTTCCATCCTCTGGGATTTGAACTATTTCAAATATTGCTTCTTGAAGGCGACGGGATTGGAGTTTCAAGAGAACCGTTTAGAGGATGATTTCGGAAAGATGAGCGATGTGTTATTGCGTAGCTCATCCGCCACCTTCCTCTATCGCGACTTCCAATCGCGCAACGTGATGGTCAAGGAGGGCGAGCCATGGTTTATTGACTTCCAGGGAGGTCGCAAAGGACCGGTCTTTTACGATGTCGCCTCTTTCCTTTGGCAGGCGAAAGCCAAATATCCCGAACAGTTGCGGGAGGAGTTGCTGAAAGATTACATCACGGCGTTGCGCAAATACATGCCTGTGGATGAGAGCTATTTCCGCAGTCAGCTGCGTCACTTCGTACTGTTCCGCACCTTGCAAGTGTTGGGTGCCTATGGTTTCCGTGGCTATTTCGAGAAGAAGCCACACTTCATCCAGAGCGTACCGTTCGCCATCGAGAACCTGCGGGAGTTGCTGCGAGAGCATTTCTCAGAGTATCCCTATCTCTCCGACCTATTGCGAGAGCTTACTGGCTTGAAGCAGTTCTCCGACGACCTCTCGAAGCGCACCTTGGAGGTGAAGGTGATGAGCTTCGCCTACAAGAAGGGCATCCCCAACGATACGAGTGGCAATGGGGGCGGCTTCGTATTCGACTGCCGAGCCATCAACAATCCTGGTAAGTATGAGCGTTATAACCATTTCACAGGTTTGGATGAACCGGTGATCCAATTCCTGGAGGAGGACGGCGAGATCACCACCTTCTTGCAGCATGTCTATCAAATCGTGGATGCCTCCGTCAAGCGGTACATGGATCGGGGATTCACCAACCTCATGGTATGCTTCGGCTGCACCGGAGGCCAACACCGCTCCGTTTACTCCGCCCAACATTTAGCGGAGCACCTCAACAAGACTTTCGGCGTAAAGGTTGATCTGGTGCACCGGGAACAAAACATAGAACAAATCTTCAAATCTACATTATGAAAGCAATGATATTTGCGGCCGGATTAGGTAGCCGGCTCAAGCCGCTGACAGACAACATGCCGAAGGCATTGGTACCCGTAGCAGGGAAACCGATGTTGGAGCATGTGATCCTGAAACTCAAAGCGGCCGGATTTAATGAGATCGTAGTTAACATTCACCATTTAGGGCAACAGATTATCGACTTCCTTGAAGCCAACGACAACTTTGGGGTGAAGATTCACATTTCTGACGAACGGGATTACCTGTTAGACACCGGAGGAGGCATCAAGAAAGCCACCCGCTTCCTGATGGGCAACGAACCCTTCTTGGTGCACAACGTCGATATTCTCTCCAACGTTGATCTCAAGCAACTCTATCAGTACCATGCGGAGGGGAAGGCTTTAGCCACGCTATTGGTCAGCCAGCGAAAAACCTCTCGCTACCTGCTGTTCAACCAGGAGAACAAACTCTGCGGATGGCGCAACCACGCCACGGGCGAGGTGAAATCCTTCTATCCCTATTTCGACCCCGATCAATACAACGAGTATGCTTTCGGAGGTATCCATGTGATGTCGCCCAAGATCCTCGATTGGATGGAGGAGTGGACAGGCAAGTTCTCGATCATTCAGTTCTACCTCTCCATCTGTGCCCGCACCGATATTCATGCCTATCCCGCCGCGGATCTTCGGCTACTCGATATTGGCAAACCGGAGGCGCTGGAGGAGGCGGAAAAGTTTCTTGTGGAAAATCAGCTATAACGCTGAAACGCTATTGCGCCCCGTGTCCTGCCGGGCTTGACCCGGCATCTTATCCTGTCAAACGGTAAGTGAGCGCCGTATGGTTCTTTTATTCTCCCACACCAGAGCCAAGGAGAATACCACCTCTATGCCCAGCATCATCCCCGCCAGAACCGCACTCGTTTGCGTCAAGCCGACAATCAATGACAGGATGGGGATAAGGATGGAAAGGAGCATATAGCTACGTGATTGGTAAAGCCAGCTGTAAGGCATCAGGTGCGCCCCGAAGATCATGGCATACACCATCAGCATCTTTTCCGGCAGGGCACTGAACACCCACATGGCAATCAAGAGATAAAGCATCTGATTGACCGAGAAGAGAATACCTAACGGCGTGAGCGGGTTGGCCTTGTTTTGAAAGTCGATCTTCAACAGGCGAGACAAGCCGTAGGCGATCGGCATCAGCGGAGCCGACAGGCAAAAGGTAAACAGATTCTTCGCCCCCAAGCTGAGCGGTGAAAGGTGCAAGGCTAAGATACCTGCCCAAATAAATACACTGGCCAGGATGAAATGCAGTCCTCGCTGCTGCTTCATAGCGCAATCCTGTCTTAATTCAGAGAGTTCCATAACGTTTTGTACTTTATTTGTTCCTATATCGGCCACAAAGCTACAAAGTTTATATCATAAACCAGTCTAAGAAGGGTAAAAGTTCTATATTTAACGTGAGTTCGACGAATTCAGAATAAGACTCATTCTTGTGTTCAATGTACACTGTGCCTCGATACACATTTCGACATAAGGACAGGCCCTAAAAAACAGGAATACGCTATCCAAAACATGTTTCACAACATGAATAGTGTAAAAAACGCAGCCAAGAATTTGTTTTTAAAGGAAATAAGATATTCCTTTGCGTCACCAGCCTTAACTATGTAATAACAAAGATGTACAGAACCACGGCCTTGGCTATGAGATGTATGATCTTTGGAGGGGGTCCAGTCTTAGGATCCCCTTTTTATCTTAACTCAAGTTCTGCGCATTCAGAATAAAGCGAGCTGTGTGTCCAACGTGCGTTGCAGATTGATACACGGCTTTTTGGGGAAATTACAATATGCGGCGATAGCCCCCAGCATACTCACGATGAAATTATCAAAGCATCTGTATCTGGAATGCTCCACCTGCGCAATGTTTTTCAATTCATCATTAACCGCCTCTATAATGGCTCTCTTGCGGAAATGTTTCAGGCAACGGTAGCCTGAGTCATGGAACAGTATCATGATGAGCATAACTTCTGCCTTGCAAAGGGTTGAGTCGCAGTGGTAACGCCGCTTCTTAGCTGATCTCAACGTATACTTCGCCATCATGGCGTCAAAAAACTGGCAAAAATCATCTGCCATACAAAACAATTCCGTAATTTTGTCCTCGGTGATCATAGCGATTGTTGCATTGTAATGCTTTGTAATGGAACACTATAAAGTTACAACAATTCTCGCTAATCACCAACTTTTCAATCAATTATAATTCGTCGAACTCACGTTTATTGAGTAAGCGGTACATGATCCACAAGATTGGATTGAACAATCATGCGCCTCTGGTCATTCGTCAGATGCTTGGTCTCAAGACTCTTCCGTCGTCGTGCCAACTCCTGAAGGTCGGCCACGGTTGGATTTGGGTGTTTTCCCATCTTTAATAACGTTTTTTGATTCAACGTTTTTCAGGGAAAGACAGTAGTGATGAACAAAAAAGAAGGTGCATCGCGCATTACGACACACCTCCACGTTTTTTAGGTTGACTTACTTACAAATATGGCAGCCAGCACATTTGGCCAACTCACCACGGAAGCGCTTCTCGACCAACTTGTGCAGACGGTCTTTCAATGCCTCCACACGGATCGAGTCGATGACATCGGAAGTAAAGGCGACACTCAGCAACATGCGGGCCTCTTCCTCCGGGATTCCTCGACTACGCATGTAGAAGAGAGCATTCTCGTCTAACTGACCCGTAGTCATACCGTGCGAGCATTTCACGTCGTCCGCGTAGATCTCCAACTGGGGCTTGCTATACATACGTGCCTCACGGGTCGCACAGAGGTTGCGATTGGTCTGGTAAGCAGCGGTCTTGTCCGCTCCCTCCTTCACCAAGATGCGTCCACTGAAAGCGCCCAAGGCCCGATCGTTTAGCACGTTCTTGAACAGCTCGTTGCTGGTGCCATGCGGAACAGCATGAGTGATATGGGTATAGGTGTCTAAATGCTGCTCCTTGTCGAGCACCGACATACCGCAAAGCGCAGTCTCCGCCCCCTCGCCATTCAGCTCAATATAGTAGTTATTGCGAGTCAAACCGTTCATCAATGTGATGCCATTCACCAGCACATTGGAGTTAGCAGCTTGCTTGACATGCAACGAAGAGAAACGAGTGGTCGATACGCTGCTCTCCTCCAGGTCGTAATAATCCACCATGGCACCCTCCTCCGCAAAAATCTCGATCACCTGCGTAGCCAGGAACTTTACATCGTCGATGCTGTGATCGCACACCAGCAGCTTGACCTCGGTATGCGGTTCGGCAATGACCAAGATACGACGGTTCGCCATCGTATCCACATCGCTCCGGAAGATATTCACTAACTGAATAGGACGCTCCACCACTACCCCTTTGGGAACATAAATCACGAAACCATCCTGCGCCAACATGGTGTTCAACGCAATAATACCATCCCGCTCGACAGAAGCAGCCTTGCCATAATAGCGAGAGACGATCTCTGGACGCTGCTCCGCAAAAGCACGCAAGCCACCCACATAAACGCCCTCGGGCAGATGTGCTTTGGGCAATGCCTTGTCGTAGAAGGTATCGTTCACCACGAAATAGAGCGAAGTGCTCAGGTTGGGCACATCACACTTGAAAACATCGTAAGGATTCACCGGGATAGCTACCCGCTTCAGGTTCAAGCCATAATCCGGAGCGAAAACCTGCGACACATCAGTATATTTGTAATCCTCACTTTTCGTGGAGGGGAAACCCATGCGCTCAAAGTTAACCAATGCCGCTGCTCGCAACGCATTCAACGCAGGAGCGCTGTTGCGACAAACCAGATCCTCGCATTGCGCAAAAAGATCTATATATTGTTTCTCGGCATTCATATCAGGCATCCCCCATCTCTTTCTTGATCCAGTCGTAGCCCTTCTCCTCCAACTCTAAGGCCAACTCCGGGCCAGCGGTCTTCACAATCTTACCTTTATATAATACATGGACAATATCAGGCTTGATGTAATCCAACAAACGCTGGTAGTGCGTGATCACGATCGCTGCATTCTCCGGAGTCTTCAAACGGTTTACGCCCTGAGCCACGACACGCAAAGCGTCGATGTCCAAACCACTATCGGTCTCATCCAAGATGGCCAATTTCGGCTCCAACATCGCCATCTGGAAAATCTCGTTGCGTTTCTTCTCACCCCCAGAAAAACCCTCGTTCACGCTTCGGCTCGCCAACTTGTTGTCCAATTCGACGATCGCTCGCTTCTCACGCATCATCTTCAAGAAGTCAGTAGCCGATACCGGCTCCTGTCCTTTGTACTTGCGATGGGCGTTCACAGCCGCACGCATGAAGTTCACCATGCTGACACCGGGAATCTCCACCGGATATTGGAAGCTCAGGAACAATCCCTCACGACTACGATCCTCCGCCGAAAGCCCCAGCAGGTTCTTACCATTGAAGAGCACCTCTCCCTCTGTCACCTCGAAGGCTGGGTTACCCACCAATACGCTGCTCAACGTACTCTTACCGGAACCATTGGGCCCCATGATGGCATGTACCTCACCGGGGTTTACGGTCAGGTTGATTCCTTTCAATATCTCTTTGCCATTGATACTGGCATGTAAATTTTTGACCTGTAACATAACATTCTACTTTATTATTATCCCACACTGCCCTCCAAAGAGATGGTCAGCAATTTCTGTGCCTCTACGGCAAACTCCATTGGCAACTTGTTCATCACCTCACGGGCATAACCATTCACGATCAAGCCAACTGCCTCCTCCACAGAGATGCCTCTTTGCTGGCAATAGAAGAGTTGCTCCTCGCTGATCTTGCTGGTGGTTGCCTCATGCTCGACCACCGCCGTCTCGTTCTGAATGTCGGCATAGGGGAAGGTATGCGCTCCACATGTCGAGCTGAGCAACAAGCTGTCGCACTGACTGTGATTACGTGCGCCCTCTGCTTTGGGAGAGACTTTCACCAATCCCCGGTAACTATTCTGGCTATGTCCCGCTGAAATACCCTTCGAGACGATGGTGCTACGGGTGTTCTTGCCCAAGTGAATCATCTTCGTTCCGGTATCGGCCTGCTGATAGTTGTTGGTCACCGCTACAGAATAGAACTCACCGACGGAATTATCGCCTGCCAAAATGCAGCTGGGGTATTTCCAGGTGATCGCTGAACCAGTCTCCACCTGCGTCCAGGAGATCTTACTGCCTTCACCTTTGCAGAGGCCTCGCTTCGTCACGAAATTGTAGATACCACCTTTGCCCTCTTTATCACCGGGATACCAGTTCTGCACAGTCGAATACTTCACCTCCGCATGTTCGTGCGCCACGATCTCGACAATGGCCGCATGGAGCTGATTCTCATCACGCATCGGTGCAGTGCAACCCTCCAAGTAGCTGACGTACGACTCATCATCGGCCACAATTAACGTACGTTCGAACTGTCCGGTATTCGCCGCATTGATACGGAAATAGGTGCTCAACTCCATCGGGCAACGCACGCCCTTGGGGATATAGATGAATGAGCCATCGGAGAAGACCGCCGAGTTTAAAGCAGCGAAGAAGTTATCCCGATAGCTCACCACGCTACCCAAATAGCGTTGCACCAAGTCGGGATGGTGCTGCACCGCCTCGCTGAACGAGCAGAAGATGATGCCTTTCTCTGCCAGGTTCTCCTTAAAAGTGGTCTTCACGGAAACACTATCCATGACCGCATCCACCGCCATTCCGCTCAGGTGCTTCTGTTCCTCCAAAGGAATGCCGAGCTTATCGAAAGTCTTCAACAGCTCCGGATCCACCTCGTCCAAACTCTTCGGTCCCTCTTTTCGCTTCGGAGCGGCATAATAGATGATGTCTTGATAGTCAATGGGAGGAATTTGGAGATGTGCCCAGTCGGGCATTTCCAATGTCTGCCAATAACGAAAAGCGCGCAAACGGAAATCCAACAGCCATTGCGGTTCCTGCTTTTTGGCAGAAATAATGCGGATGGTCTCCTCGTCTAATCCTCGATGGATCACCTCCGTATCGATATGCGTGACAAAACCGTACTTGTAGTCCTCGTTTGTCACTTCATTCAATATCTGATTTGAATCTTGCATAAATTAATTATCTTGACAATATCCTTCGTTTTTACTCTCCTAAGGAAAACAGATTATGCGGATAAATTGTTGGGACAATCTGTTGAATGGGTTCGTAGAAGCGAGATTCCACCTTCGTCTCTTGAGAGATAAACACACCGCTCCGATCCACTAAATCCAGCAAATTCAACGAAAGGCTGGTAAACAAGAGCACCAAGAGCAATCCTAATGCACCTCCTCCCAGATGGTTGATGATGCTCAAAGGAGTGGCATCGATCACTTTCGTCACGATCTGACCCGCCAAGACCAGCACACCCATAATCAGGATGAAACCAGCCACATAGCTCAGCACCGAAACACCATGCTCCGGAAACCAACCCAGAGCCACAATATATCCTCTCAGCCAGCCTGCTGCCTCACCGCAGAGAAAGATGGCAGCGACAAGGGCTATAAGCGAAACAACCTGTTTGATGAATCCATCAAACAGGCCCTTTCCAAATCCTATCCCTGCCAGACACAGCAATGTGATGTCCAACCAGTTCATATTAACTTACAATGTCTTCTTGATTTCGGTTTCCTCGTAAGCCTCGATCATATCGCCTACCTGAATGTCATTGAAGTTCGTGATGTTCAAACCGCAATCCTGACCGGCAACCACCTCTTTCGCATCGTCCTTGAAGCGCTTCAAAGAGCCTAACTCGCCCGAATAGATCACGATACCATCTCGAATCAAGCGGATCTTGTTCGTACGCTTGATCTTACCCTCCTTCACCATACAGCCAGCGACTGTACCGACTTTCGAAATCTTGAAGGTCTGCAAAACCTCGACGTAAGCGGTAATCTCCTCCTTGATCTCCGGAGAAAGCATACCTTCCATCGCACTCTTGACCTCCTCAATCGCATCATAGATGATAGAGTAGAGACGAATCTCCACACCCTCCTTCTCCGCATTCTTACGAGCAGCCATAGAAGGACGTACCTGGAAGCCCACGATGATCGCATTCGAAGCCGCCGCCAAAACGACATCCGACTCTGAGATCTGACCCACAGCCTTGTGGATCACATTCACCTGGATCTCCTCGGTTGACAGACGGATCAAAGAATCAGACAATGCCTCCACGGATCCATCCACGTCACCCTTCACAATGACATTCAACTCCTGGAAGTTACCAACCGCAATACGACGGCCAATATCATCCAAAGTCAGCATCTTCTGCGTACGCAAGCCTAACTCACGCTGCAACTGCTCACGACGGTTGGCAATCTCGCGTGCCTCCTGCTCCGTTTCCAAGACATTGAAAGTATCACCTGCCTGTGGCGCACCGTTCAAGCCCAAGATCAATACCGGCTCTGAAGGACCCGCCTTCTCTACACGTTGGTTACGCTCGTTGAACATCGCCTTGATACGTCCGTGATGTGTACCTGCCAAGACAATATCACCCATCTTCAACGTTCCGTTCTCCACCAAGACTGTAGAGACATAACCACGGCCCTTATCCAAAGAGGACTCGATGATCGTACCTACCGCACGTTTCTTCGGGTTAGCCTTCAAGTCGAGCAAGTCGGCCTCCAACAAGACCTTCTCCAACAGCTCCTCAACGCCAATACCCTTCTTCGCAGAGATCTCCTGGCTCTGATACTTGCCACCCCAATCCTCGACGAGGTAGTTCATGTTAGCCAACTCCTCCTTGATCTTATCCGGATTCGCATGGGGCTTATCTATCTTATTGATCGCAAAGACAATGGGCACACCCGCTGCCGAAGCATGGTTGATCGCCTCAATCGTCTGGGGCATGACACTATCATCAGCCGCTACAATAATAATTGCGATATCCGTCACCTTCGCACCACGGGCACGCATCGCCGTAAAGGCCTCATGACCCGGTGTATCCAAGAAAGTGATGCGACGACCATTGGGCAACTTCACGTTGTAAGCACCAATGTGCTGTGTGATACCACCAGCCTCACCCGCAATCACATTCGCATTACGGATATTATCCAACAACGAGGTCTTTCCGTGATCAACGTGACCCATCACGGTGACAATCGGTGGACGAGATACCCAATCCTCCTCATTGTCATTCTCCTCTTCATCGGCCTTAATAGCCTCTACCACGTCTGCACTGACATACTCTGTCTGGAAGCCAAACTCGTCAGCTACAATATTGATGGTCTCCGCATCCAAACGCTGATTGATAGAAACCATGATACCAATGCTCATGCAGGTACCGATGACCTCTGTCACAGGCACATCCATCATGTTCGCCAAGTCATTCGCAGTCACGAACTCGGTCAGCTTCAATACCTTGCTTTCCTGTTCCTCCTGCTCCAACAGCTCGTTCTCACGCTTTGCTGCAGCCTCACGTTTGTCACGACGATACTTCGCGCCCTTGTTATTCTTATTGCTCTTGCTGGTCAAACGAGCCAGTGTCTCCTTAATCTGCTTCTGTACATCCTCCTCGCTCACCTCTGTCTTTACCGGTTTCTTCAGGCGAGAGCGACGCTCATCACGGTTGTTACGCTCGTCGCGCCCCTGACGATCCTCTCTGGGATTGCGGGGATAGTTTGTACCGGGTGTATTGTTGATGTCCACCCGATCCTTTTTGATGCGTTTCCGCTTTTTCTTGGCATCACCACCCTCTTCCGTAGCTTTGACAGCCACGTTCTGTGCTGGCTTACCCGCAGTCTGGGCATTGCCTCCCTTCGCCTGGGCATTCGCCTTGTTACCGCCAAACCGCTGCTTCTCATCACGCTCTTTGCGCTTTTCCTCCTTGGTCTTCTTTTTGGGACGAGTGGACTGGTTCAATGCGTCCAGGTCGATTTTGCCCGTGACCTTGATTTTTGATTCCAGCCTTGTTGTATTGAGGCGGAATAGTGTCTCCTCTTCCGTTTTGGTGTTTTCCGCAGGAGTAGCCGAAGCTATGGGCTGCTGCTCTACGGTTCTCTCTTTTCCTTCTTCCACTTTTATGCTATTTTCATCATTTCTTCCGGCAGGAGAAGGCGCTGTCTTCTCCTGTGTCTGCGGGATCTCCACCTTGGCTTGAGCAGGTTCGGGCTTAGCCTCAACGGGATGTTCCACGATCACCTCTTTCTTCGGCTGTACAGGCTCCTCTTTCGGTTGCTCTGCTTTCACCGGTTTAGCCGGCTCTACTTTGGGCTCTTCCTGCTGACGCTTATTTCGATTACCCTCCAAGTCAATATGCCCCTTCATGACAATCTTGGGCTTAAACTCATCGGGTACTTCGGTTTTAATCTCCATGGCCTTCTCTTCTTTCACAGAAGGAGCCTCTTTTTTGGGGTGACTTACCGAGATCATGCGATCCTTCTCCGGCAAATCTTTTCCAAACTCTTTTACGAGCAAAGCATACTGTTCATCACTGATTCGCGTATTGGGGTTATCCTCAACCGCAAATCCTTTCTTGTGCAGGAAGTCAACCACTGTATTGATTCCTACATTCAATTTTCGTTGTACTTGTATTAATTTTATAGGCATATCAAACTTTGTCGTAACACACTTAGTCATTCATCTTCTCGTCATCCGCAGCTTCCGGATCAGCCTCCTGCTCATCCGCTACGCCCTCAGCATCCTCCTCCGTGGCAGCTTCCGGTGTTGGCTCCTCAGCCTGCTCCTCATCCTCAAACTCCGCAGAGAGAATGCGCAGCACATCGTCCACCGTTTGTTCCTCCAGATCAGCACGTTCGACTAACGCATTGCGATCCATGGCCAAAACGCTCTTCGCCGTGTAACAACCTATATCCTTCAGGGCATCGATTACCCAGCCGTCGATCTCGTCAGAGAACTCATCTAGGTAAATATCCTCCTCGTCAGCTCCATCAATATCACGGAATACGTCAATCGTGTATTCTGTCAACATACAAGCCAACTTGATGTTCAAACCTCCCTTACCAATCGCCAAAGAGACCTCCTCCGGGCGCAAATAGACCTCCGCCTTACGCTCCTCCTCATTGATATGGATCGAGGAGATTTTCGCAGGACTCAACGCACGCTGGATATACAGGGAGGTATTCGACGTATAGTTAATTACGTCAATGTTCTCGTTGCGCAACTCACGCACGATACCGTGAATACGCGAACCCTTCATACCTACACAAGCACCAACCGGATCAATACGGTCATCATAAGACTCCACAGACACCTTCGCCCGCTCACCCGGGATGCGTGCGATACCCTTAATCGTGATCAAGCCATCGTTAATCTCCGGCACCTCCAGCTCGAAGAGACGCTGTAAGAACATCTTGTCCGTACGAGAGAGGATGATTTTCGGGTTGTTGTTCAGGTTATCTACGCGCAAGACGATCGCACGCACAGTGTCTCCCTTACGATAGAAATCAGAGGGAATCTGCTCAGACTTCGGCAACAACAGTTCATTACCCTCATCATCCAGCAAAAGCACCTCCTTCTTCCATACCTGGTACAC
This sequence comes from Parabacteroides sp., assembly GCA_022775005.1. Taxonomy (GTDB): domain Bacteria; phylum Bacteroidota; class Bacteroidia; order Bacteroidales; family Tannerellaceae; genus Parabacteroides. The sequence goes on along the minus strand of JALFJR010000088.1, from coordinate 7,477 downwards.
CTCAGCAGCGACGATATGATTGATCTTGTCTTTATATTTGGCATAAAGACTGTCTTTTTGCAATTCAAGTATCTTAGAGGCCAAAGTCTGACGCAAGTTCAGGATCGCACGGCGACCGAAATCCGCGAAATGCACCTCATCGGTAACCTCTTCACCCACCTCGCAGTCCGCATCAATCGTACGTGCCTCCGTCAAGGTCAGCTGCAAATTCGTATCCTCCAATTCGTCATCAGCCACGACCTTACGGTTTCTCCAGATCTCGAAATCTCCCTTCTCAGGATTGATAATCACATCGTAATTCTCATCCGTACCAAACATCTTGGCGATCACGTTACGGAACGAGTCTTCCAAAACGTTGATCATCGTCTCTTTGTCGATATTCTTCAATTCCTTGAACTCAGCAAGCGTATCGATCATGCTGATTGTTTCCGCTTTCTTGGCCATAATCTTACTTGAATCTTATTAGGTATTTTGTATATTTTATTTCTTCGAAAGGATAATTTTCCTCCTCGGTCACCATCACGGGGCGTTTCGCACCTTCCGGCTTGACCTTTTTCTCCACGCTGATGGTCGCGCCAGCGATGTCAACCGCAGTCAAGACACCGACCTTTTTCGACCCGCTTTTCAGCAGCATCTCCACCTCATTACCGATGTTCTTTTGGTACTGGCGCAACACCTTAAAGGGGGAAGTGATACCTGCGGAACCCACCTCCAACTCATAATCCTCAACGTCACGATCTAAATGAGCCTCAATATATTGACTCAGAGCCACACAGTCGTCAATCGACACACTATCGTCACTGTCTATCTCCACGACAATATAGTTGCCCGGCTTGATCGTCACATCTACCAAATAGGGATTGGAAGCCTGCAAATGTTCTTCTACTAATTGGGTCACTACCGCCTTTTCTATCATATTACCATCTATTTAGAACAAGCGGAGGGGACTCACCGCCCCCTCCGCAAGATTGCTTATCGACTGCAAAAATACAAAAAATCAATCACTTCCCAAATCTTTCCCTACATTTTTGCAAAAAGATCACGGCCGATCCTTTTTGCGCTTACAGATTGAGGTAGCCCTTCAAGGCTTCCACGTAGGCCGCCATCGCCTCCCGCCCCATAGCCGTAATCTGACAGGTCGTTCGAGGCTTCTTCCCGACGAAACTCTTCGCCACTGCGATATAACCGGCCTCGCTCAGTTTGTCAAGCTGCACGCTGAGGTTGCCCGCCGTGGCTCCAGTCTTCTCCCGGATATAGACAAAATCGGCCTCTTCCGTGCCTAATAGAAGCGACATCACGGCCAGACGCAGCTGGGAGTGCAACAAGGGATCTAACTCTTTGAACATTTCGCCTTCAATTCACGATTCAACAAATGGCCGGGAATAATCATCATCTCCGCGAAGATCGCCCCGAAGAGCAACAGGCCATGATGAGAGCCGATCAGCAGGATACCGAAGGAGAGCAATGTGCCAATCGCCCCACACCACGCACTCGCCTTATGCTTATTGACTAACCCCGTCAAGGTACACCCCATGCCCATCAAGAGGGGGATATAGAAATAGATGTTGATCTTTCCTTGAAGTGCCGGATAGTAGGAGAAGAGGGAAAGCAACAGAGCCACCACGCCGAACACGGTCCATATCTGCCCGGTGATGCGCTCCATGTAATTGCGTGCTCCACCCTCGGAACGATCTTTCCGAGAGAAATAGAGCGTGGGTGGATAGCATATCAGCGGCAACAAGAACCATATAAACTGGATGGTCCAATATGCATAGCGTTCAATCACATACCACATCACCAACGAGAGCAGCAACGTCATATAGCCCCAAATCAACAGGGGATAAGCGGCATGACGAGCGATGCGCTCACGAGATTCCTGGATCATCTGCGTGATGAGCTCCAAACTTTCCTTCTCCGATAGCTTATTCTTTTCCATATTTGATTGTAACGTGCTAATGATTCGTTTTCGTATATCCTTCACTTATTTTAAGCGATTGCGCTCAGCCTCGTTCGCACTGTCCAGTTTCCGCTTATCCACTCGCTTGCCACTCTGGAAGTTCCAAGTAAGCGAGAACTTGAACTGTCGGCCCACCGACCCCAGACGGGTATCGGTAAGGATATCATAGCCAGGCAAATGGCTCACGTAGCTATATTGCTGATCAAAGAGGTTATCCACCTGAGCGGTCACCAACAAGCGATCTTTCGCCAACTTCTTACGCACAACCAATCCCAACGTATGGAAAGGATCGATCTCAGCGGTGCCCGAATGCAAACGGCTCTGCCCGGAGTAGCGAGCCTCGAAGGTAAAGCCTTGGGGCAAAGTGGCCGTGGCCGTCACGTTGGCGAAACCTAAATAGTGCGCCACGAACGGATCTCCCGCTTTAGCCCGGATGTCCTGCTTCACACCCGTCAAGTTGGCATTCAGCTTCAGCCACGAGAATGGCTCGAACGGTAGGCTCAACGCCACGAACCAATGGTTCTCCCGGTCTTGATTCAAATAGGTAATGTAGGAAGCATCGGGGTTCTCGCTATCCACTAAGGCATTTTCACGCACCAGATTATGATGCAACGTACCCCCCACGGACAAGGTGTAACGATAGGCATATACGAAGGTAAAGCTAAAGCGATTGATATAGGTCGGATCCAACAGCGGATTGCCCACCACGTAGCTATACTCATTGCGCTGGATGCGATTGGGGTTCAAAGCCGAGAAAGCCGGTCGCTCGATGTTGCGGGCATACTGGCCGATCAACATATACCGCTTATAGGGATCGAAAGCCCGTGTCACGCTCACATTCGGGAAGAGATCGAAGTAATCTCGTTGCAGCTCACCCGCTTGGTCGGCCGTATTGGCATACTCCAAACGCAACCCGGCTTGCAGCGCCCAAGCCCCCCAATCGCCTGAGAAACTCCCATAGGCACCTGCGATGTGCTCATGATAGCGCAACACCGCCCCATAGCGAGCGATCGTCTCCCATAGCTGCTGCGCATTCAAGCCCTCATAGACCGATCGGTCGTCCATCAAGGTATAGGTATATTTCGCACCCAACTGATAGCCGATTTGGCGAGAAAGCTGTTTCCGGAAGGAGAAATCGGCCGTAGCCAAATCATAATCCGCATCCACCCGGCTGCGATAGGCCGTGTCTTGGGTAGTAGTGGCCTGCTCGTAACGCACCCGCTGCAGGTTATCGCCCGAGGAGGATTTACGCAGGTAGTTACCGATCACCTTCACCACCGACCCCTGCTGATCCAGTTTGTGCACATAGTTGGCAGTGGCTGACAGCGTGTGGTAATCCTGCCCTTGTGCGTATTGCCCCAAACTACGGATTCCCTCCGTGCCCTTTTCCAACCAAGAATCGTTTTCCGAATCCTGCTCACTGTGCTGACGTACATACTCCAGTTCCGCACCGACCGTGTTCATGGAGTCAATCTCCAGCATAGCGGCCAAACGCCCCGTTCCACCCCGACGTTGCTCCTCGCCCGTCTGATGGGCTTTAAATTGCCGATCAGCCTGTTGGTAAAGGCGCAACTCGTCAGACACACCTTTGTCTTTGGGGATAAAATCGCCACTGCCCGAAGCCTCCAGATTCCAGCGGCCAACCCGTGCCTGCACAGCAGCCGAAGGGGTATAGGCATTCACGTCCGGGGAGAGGGAGGTGCCCATCGTCACATAGCCCTGCACACCGTTTTGTTGTCTATGGCGCAGCGAGATACGGATCACACCACCCCGGGTGGAGGCCTCGTATTCCGCCCCTGCAATAGGAATTACTTCTATGCTGCGAATATCATCGGCACGCAGCGAGTTGAGGTAGCGCACTAACGCCTCTCCCTCCAAACGCACCTCCCGTTCATCCACAAACACCTTCGTGCCCGAAGCGCCATTGATCGAGAGGCCATTGCTGGAGAGCCATACCCCCGGAGCCTCTCGCAGCAGCTCCGAGCCATCCTTGCCGGTCTGAGGCAATACGGAGAGTACAAAGCGATCTCCCTTCCGCTCAATCTGCGTGGCCCGCACGACTACTTCTCCTAAAGCCACCTGGCTCGTCGCAAAGTGTAACTCTATGATTTCCTCTTGTGGCATCTCCACCACCTGCTGAATCGGCTCATAACCCACATATTGCACATGCAGCTCATACTGCCCCGGAGCAGCCTCCAAGGTAAAACAGCCCAAGCTGTCCGTCACCGCACCACTCACCTGCTGACCCGCCTGCAACAAGATCGCTGTCGCAAACTCCACCGGCTCGCCTTGCGCATCTCTCACACGGCCTTGCAGCCTTTTCCCGATCTCCTCATTGGCCATGCCCGACAGCATGAAACCCCATAACAAACACACCACTAAAACCAACCGCTTCATCTTTAATCTCCTGTTTGACTGTTTATACTAAATCAGAAAATGGTTTATTTTATAAACTATAAACTGATTAAAAAAGCAAAGGAGCTGCGCATATCTCCTTTGCATACCGCGAATATAGAGCAGTTTATTTTATAAACCAAAGATTAGACGTGGTTTTTTTCTCTTTTATTTCTCCCCTCTTGCCGTGATGTGGAAACAACCCTGCTTGCGCTCATGCTTCACGTAGCAACGATCCGCCTTCTTCAAGTCACGGAGCACCATGGCAAGCACCATCTTGAGACGATCCCTATCAATGTTGAGTGTATCTTCCTCATCCACCTTCGTGAAGCGTGCCCACGAGACATCGAAAGTGGTACCATACTGATGAGCGGAGTTTTCCGAGGAGTTAGTGTTACGCTTCTTGAGGTTCTTCACGTCATCCACCGTGCGAGTCACGCTGGTCACCTTCACTTTATAGATTGAGGCATTCAGGTTACGCAAAGAATCTTGGAAGTTCCGGCCAATGTCCTCCAACAGCTTAGCCGCCTCTGGCACGAGATAGGGAATGGAATGGGTCAGCTCCTCCACCTCGTAGTATTTGTTCGTCTCAATCTCCTCCATCTGGCGAGAAGCATGTTCAGCCGCCTCCCTTGAGGGCACCGGCTCGATACCGATCTTCTGCGCCTCGGCCAAGTGCACCGGATTCAAGTCGTTGAAGTCACGGTTATAACTGCCGTTATACCAAATCTTCTTCAACTCACCCCGCTTCTCCTTACAAGCCGGGCAGATCAACAAACAGGCCAGCAAGCCACACAAACCTATGATACCCCATATCTTTCTACCGTAAATTCTTTTCATGTTCCTGTCTCCTCTTTTGTAACACCGTTGCAAAGATAGTGCATCCTTTTCACCCCACCAACACATGTCCCGTATCTTGTGGTTCGATTCCTATCCGCAGAAGGCCTTTAGGGCAATCAGTCAGCGAAGTCGCCAAAGCCTCCCTATCGCCTACCACGAGGAGAAAAAATTTTTTACCTCACGAGGGAAAAAACAAATGTTGCCTTGTTACCTGTTGCCTACCTAAATTTTGTATATACCCCGATTCTTCACCCTGCGCCGACCTCCCCCGATCTGCTTCCCCCCTAAAGGCCTTTACAGGAAGAGCAGATAAGAATGAGCCACTCTTTCTATACTTATTAGTTTTTTAGGAAGGATATATACTTATATATATCGCGCGATATACTGAAAGTAAGGTAACGGGTAACAAGGCAACATTTCCACTCAACCGCTTTCAGGGATATGCAAAATTAATGCGGGTAACAGGTAACAAGGTAACATTTCCGCTCCGTCCCGATCAGTACCTTTCCCTGAAAAAAGTTGAGTGAATGCAAAATTCAAGCCGGTAACAGGTAACAAGGTAACATTTCCGATCAACCGCCTTCAGGGAAAGACAGCCCAGCAAACCCGTGATTCAATTGAATGCAGGCCTTAAAAACCGATGTTCTACCTATATCAGGGTTTATATGACTTTATTCAATCAAGACCAGGGATAAGAGAATTTCATTCAACTATCCTCAGGTTTATAGTATTAATCCATTCAACGTTTTTCAGGGAAAGACACAGTGTAATATTTGGCTTTGATGGGTCGAGCATAAATATTCTCCTCATAGAGCGAGGTCTGGAACCATATAAAGGGAGTTGGGCTTTGCCAGGAGGTTTCCTCCGTATGGACGAAACGGTAGAGGAGGGAGCCAAACGAGAACTTTGCGAAGAGACAAATATAAAAGATGTCTATCTGGAGCAGCTCCATGTATTCAGCGGTGTCAATCGTGACCCTCGTGAAAGGGTGCTGACGGTTGCATTCTTTGCCTTAGTGAGCAAAAATGACTTCAAGGTGTTGGCTGGTGACGATGCAAACAAGGCGCAATGGCATGAGTGGAATCACCTGCCACCTTTAGCCTTTGATCATGCTGAGATTATCAGTATGGCGAGAAAGAAACTACAGGAGAAACTGAGAGTGTCACCCATAGCCTTCAAACTATTAGACAAGGAGTTTAAGATGGACGAACTGCAGCGTATCTATGAACTGATACATGAGAAGAAGTACGATCGACGTAACTTCATGCGTAAGATGGAGGCTTCTGGCTTTCTATCAAAAAACGAACAGGAAGATAGTCGCGTATGCAATACTATGCTTCCTGATGACATGGATGAAGTTGCTTCACAACGTACCCTCTATGTGTATTCTTTTGACGAAGAAGCCTTTGATAAGGCGAGTGCATCCAAGGAATGGAGAAAATATCCTTTTGACTTTTAATAATATCTGGTTATGAAATCAATTACAGTTATCCGAACTTCAGATTTGAGTTTACCTCATTCGGTACGCTCATACATAGACGGCTGTGCGCATGAATACTCCGAGACTGATCCTTGGACAAAAATTGCGCAATTAGCTTATCGACTAAAGCGTGGAGCAAATCTATTGTCTGATTTTTTGGAAGACATAGATCATTGGCAGGTGCAACTGTTATGGAGTAATACTCTACGCACTTACTTCTTCATCGTTAATAATGCATAAATATTGGGTTGTATACGTTTTTTAATGTATTGCACCTTATCTTTGCTTATCGGAAATCATCCATAACCAAAGTAATAGAAACCTTAATTCCGCAACACTATAATTTAACTTTATTTATAAGTTCCTGAGCAACAATAAGTTGCCTAGGATTTTGCCGTGTCAGATTTTTCACTTATCTTAGTGTTGCAATTAGAAAACAAGCGAAAATCGTAACAAGGCATGGCAAAGGTACAAATAAAATCTGAGAGAATCACTCCTTTTGGAGGAATATTTCACGTGAGGGAGCATTTATTCTTATCCTTTTGTGGAAAACTATGTGGAAAACGCTTGGAAAAGGGCTGTAAAACGATGGTGTAAACAGGGGGTTATGAACATGGGGTGAGGGGGCTTTTTCGAGGCGGTGGATATGCACAGGGTTTTGAAAATTGTTTGCAAGGGGTTTTCAACAGATTTTTATTGCTATGCTTTTAGTTTGCGATAGCATTATTTTTATAATGTAAAGGCTATGCTATTACTCTGTAAAAGAATAGCTTTCGCGGATATTTTTTTTTCATCACTACAGGGGA
>JALFJR010000076.1 GCA_022775005.1 Parabacteroides sp. | reverse complement strand
TGGCTCTGCTTGGGAGAAATTGGGCAACCTTAGCGGAACGATGGCTATCCCCGGCTTCAAGGATCCGAAGGGCAACAAACGGACCGTTCGCTGGGTGGTCGCTGTTGAGGGACATGAGAAATTGAAGGTCGTAGCCTCCTCTTTGAAGGGTGGCACGGTGATGAAAGAGGTGAACTATTAAAAAGGAAAGGAAGATGAGAAAACAGATAGTATTAGCTGTGGCTTGCCTACTCTGCCTGGGCAGTGGATGGGCACAAAGCAAGAAGCAGACGAATATGGGCGCACCGCACGGGGAGACCGATTTCGTGGTCAACTGGAAGCGCTACTACAACTATGACGAGTGGACGCAGCTCATGAAGGATATGCAGAAGAAATACCCCAACCTCTGCTCTATCGAGTCGATTGGCAAGAGCCGTATGGGACGGGATCAGTATGTGCTGACCATCACGGCCAAGAACACGGGGAAGGACACCGAGAAACCGGCCGTTTGGGTGGATGGCGCCATCCATGGCAATGAGGTGAACGGCATCACCTGCTCACTCTATTTGGCTTGGTATCTCTTGACCCGCTATGACTATGATGAGCGGGTTTATGAGGCGTTGAACCGTTCAACGGTCTATATTCTGCCGGGTCTGAACGTGGATGCCAATGATTCGTATGTACGTTATCCCAACACGGAGAACAATCCGCGTGAGCCGTTCCGTCCGATCGACGACGACAAGGATGGTCTTTACGACGACGATATGACTGAGGATGTAGATGGCGATGGCGAACTCAGTGTGATGTATGCTGAGGATCCCGAAGGCGAGTATCGCTTGAGCAAGGATGGCATGCGCTTCGTCCGCATCGACAAGGCTGACTGGTGGGAGGGTACCCGCTTCCGTCGCATCGGTAATGAGGGTTATGACAACGATGGGGATGGCAAGATGGCCGAGGATGACCTGGGCGGCATCGACCCGAACCGTAACTTCCCTTTCGACTTCACGAAGGAACAGGGCAAGAGCTATCCACTCTCTGAGCCGGAGACTCGCAATGTCTGGATGTTCATGAAAGATCACAAGAATATCTTGGTGGACTTCAACTACCATAATATCGGTAAGTTGATCATGTATATGATGCCTCCCAAGGCTACAAAACCAGCGATGCGTCGCTACAATATGAATCGTACGGCAGAGAAGCCGGACAAATATGCCTTCAAGTGGGATACCCCAGTGGATCCGGAGTATGCGCACGACAAGGCGGTGCAGGAACGCATCGTCAGCGATGGTCTCTATATCTTAAAGGATTACACCCCGGAAGAGGGTAATGCGTATGGTGAGACCTTAGCTTCTACCTATTATATGTTGGGTGCCTATTCTTACCTGATCGAGCTTTGGAACTCACCCACTTCCTATGCCGACACTAACAACGATGGCTATGTGGATGATGATGAGTTCGCTCGCTGGGTAGAGCTGGATCTCGGTGGCGATGGTTGGGTGAAGCCGCATCAGGTAGAGCATCCGCAATTGGGCAAGATCTGGATTGGGGGTACCTCGAAGAAGCACATTGGCCGTACCCCGCCGGGACGTTATATCGAGGATGAAGCGGCACGCCAATGTATGTTTGTTTTGCATTGCATCAATCAGTTGCCACAGCTGAAGTTCACGACCCACACGGTGCGCCAGGTGGCTCCCAACCTCTATCAGGTGGAGGTGAACGTGGCGAACGACAAGGTTTATCCGACCGCTTCTGATCGTTCTGTCCTTTTGAATCGCTATACGCCGGATAAGATCACGGCTACCCTCTCTTCGGGTACGTTGGTCGAGCCGGGCAAGAGCGAGAAGCCGGAGGAGGAGACCGGATGGTTCCGCACAAGCTACATCAAGCCTGCCACAGCAGCCGGTAAGGAGGTCACTTTCCGTATGCAAGGACAGAGCACGGAGACCTTCCGCTATACGATTGCCACCTCCAATCCCAAGGGTACTACATTGCGTCTCTCCCTCAATTCCGCAAACGGAGGAAAGGATGAGGTAACGATTAAATTGCAATAAGTATGAAGTTTTCATTGGTTATAGCAGCCTTGTTGCCACTCAGTGTGGTGGCACAAGGCTTTCGTGCGTTGCCGGAGAAGCTTTTCCCGGAGCAAGACACGTCGAAGATCTATACGGTGGGCGGTTATCGCCACGGCATCAGTTTCTTCCCCAAAGTGAAGAACCCCCATGTTGAGTACGAGGCGGGCAGTCAGCTCACTTTCGACAAGTTTCATTCGGCCCCTGCTATTTATACCTACATGAAGCGGTTCGCCGAGCAATATCCCAACTTAGTGGACATCTACCAAGTGGCGACCAGTTATGAGGGGCGTCCCATCTATCAGATGACCGTCACCAACAAGCAGATCGGTAAGCCGACGGATAAGCCTGCCGCTTTCTTCGAGGGCAATCGTCACAGTGGCGAGGTGAGCAGTGCCGAATCGGTGATGTGGCTGATGCACTACCTGTTGGATAATTATGGGAAGGATGCCGAGGTGACCGCTTTGGTAGATAACAACACCATCTATCTCCGCCCGATCAACAATCCCGATGGGCATAACCTTTATATGTACACCGCTACGATGAATCGTAGCACGGTGCGCCCGGTGGATAACGATGGCGATGGATTGCTCGATGAGGATTCACCGATCGACTTGAATGGCGATGGGGTGATTGTCAAGATGCGCTACAAAGATAAAGAGGGGGATTACGTGATTGATCCTCGTGACAAAAGTGGCCGTATCATGAAGTATGTCGGCAAGGGCAAAGGAGATTATAAGGTGGTGAGTGAAGGCATCGACCACGATGGTGACGGCAAGATCGGCGAGGATGGTATCGGTGGCCTGGATTTGCATCGTAACTACCCGGAGAACTGGCGACCCATGCAGGAGAAGACCGGGCATGGCTGGTCGCAGAGTGGAGCGGGTGAGGCACCGCTCAGTGAGAACGAGACCAAGGCTGTTGTCTCCTTCCTGTTGGAGAATCCCAATATCTATGTGGTCAATTCAATGGATACCCGTGTGCCGATGCACCTGCGTGCGCCCAGCACCTCCGCTCCAGAAGAGCGTATGTATCCGGAGGATTTGAAGTGGTACACCTATTTCGACGAGGTGGGCAAAAGCATTACCGGCTATGAGAAAGCGGGTGATGTCTATGTGGCCTATAATGAGGGTCGTCCCTCTACGCCGCTCTTCGGACATGGTCCCGACTTTGGCTATTTCTATTACGGAGCGATCTGGTATGGCGACGAGATTTGGGATAACGCCAAACCGAAAGAGGATTTGAATGGCGATGGCGAGAAGGATGAGTTGGATCAGTTGATCTGGGATGAGAAGGAGAATGGCGGTCGTGGCTTCATCGCTTGGCAGAAATACCAGCACCCGCAATTTGGCGAGGTGGAGATCGGCGGCTGGGATCCCAAATTCTTCTCGCAGAATGCGCCTTCTGGTCAGATTGAGCGTTGGGCAAAGAACGAGGCGCTCTTCAATGTAGCGATGTTGAAGCACCTACCCCGGCTGAGCTGGGCTGATTGGGAGGTGAAGAAGCTCAAGAGCTATAAGAATGACTCCACCGATTACCGGGTGCGTCTGGCCTATCGCAATGAGGGTAAGTTGCCTACGGCCCTCCGGCAAGCCGATTTGATCAAGATCGTGAAGCAAGACCGCTTCAACATCCAATTCACTGGAGAGTTGGCAGAGGGTGAGAAGCCCCGTTACCAGGTGTTGGAGGAGACGTTGAACCAACCCCGCCCCTGGCGAAAAGAGGATGCGAAACCCTCTCATAAATACTACAAAGAGGTGGGCCATGCAGCGGGTGGTGCCACCAACACGGCAGAGTTCAAGATCCGTGTCTATGGCTCCGGCTCCTTACAGCTCAAAGCATCCGTAGAGACCACCCGTGCAGGTCAATTGCCTGAGAAAGCGATGACGATACAGTGATCTTGATCAGCTTGCTCGCAAACTCAGTTGAGCTGACTCATAAAGCGTGTTGAGCTGACTGAAGAATTTTTTTGGACCCGTTGAGGAAGATAAACGGATTTACCAGCAAGTATGAAGATTGCTTCCTGAAAAAGTCGTATCTTCGCTGCATCAATGCGTTAGAAATTAAATTTCAAAAGTTACCTTATATGAAGAAATTATTTACTTCTGTTTGGCTGTTCTGTGTCTGCCTGACGGTGACGGCACAGCAGAGCGAGATCCCGGAGCCGACACTTGACCCGGAGAGTTGTACCAGTATTATGGTCGGTAAGAAAGCCTCTACAGATGGCTCTGTCATTACCAGCCATACCTGCGACGGTGGCTACCGCACCTGGATGGACATCGTGCCTGCCGCTACCTATCCGAATGATACGATCCAGACCATTTACACAGGACGTATGCACACGGAGTATGCCGAGGGCACACGGGGCATGATCGCCAAGGGAACGATCCCTGAGGCGAAGGCTACCTACCAGTTTCTCAACACCGCCTATCCCTGCTTGAACGAGAAGCAGCTGGGCATTGGCGAGACCACCATCACTGGGCGTAAGGAGTTGGTCAATAAGAACGGTATGTTCATGATCGAGGAGTTGGAACGTATCGCTTTGCAACGTTGCACGACGGCTCGTGAGGCCATCCAACTGATGGGACAGCTGATCAAGCAGTATGGCTATGGCGACTGGGGCGAGTGCCTGACGATTGCTGATCCGAAAGAGGTGTGGCACTTCGAGGTGTTTGGCGAAGGCCCGGATAAGATCGGAGGTGTATGGGCTGCGATTCGCATCCCCGACGATGAGGTGGGCGTATCTGCCAATATCCCGCGTATCTCGAAGGTGGATCTGAAAGACAAGGCCAATTGCATGGCTTCCGATAATGTCTTTGAGGCGGCGAAGCGTTTAGGCTATTGGGATGGCAAGGAGCCCTTCTGCTTCTGGAAAGCCTACGGCGGCGGACGCAAGGCCTACAGCGTGCGTGAGCTTTTTATCTTGAATAAGTTAGCGCCCTCCTTGGGTTTGACCGATGAGTTGGAGGAGTTGCCCTTCACGGTGAAACCAGAGAAACCAGTGGCTGCGACCGATGTGATGGCGCTCTTGACGGAGACTTATGAGGGCACGGAGCAGGATATGACCCAAAACCTGAAAGTCACCCGCAAGAACAAAGAGACCAACCAGATGGAGACCGTCGTTAGCCCGGTGGCTAATCCCTGGATGACGACAGACATGGTGGATATGCTGAATGGCGTGAAGCAGGGTACGGTGAATCGGTTGCGCTTGGTGGCCGTTCCGCAATGCTCTTACTCGACAGTGATCCAGTTGCGTGACTGGTTGCCCGATGCGATTGGTGGTGTGGCATGGGTAGCGTTCGACAATCCCGGAGAGAGCCCTCGTGTACCTATCTTTGCGGGCACGAAGGATCTGCCTGCCTGCTTCAAGATCTGTGGTCAGCATCGTTATCGGGAGGATGCGGCTATCTGGACCTATCGTCGGGCCAATAAGTTAGCTACGGTGCGTTGGGGGGTAACACGCAACGCTATTGAGTCGGCACGTGACTATTTCGTGGAGAAGGGCCAGACGGAACTGCCTTTTGTGGAGAATCGCTACAAAACCTTGGTGGAGCAGAAGGGTGAAGAGGCTGCGAAGGCTTACTTGACCGACTACACGTCTGACTTCGCTGGCGCTACGCTCCTGCGTTGGAAAGAGATGGGCGATGATTTCTGGTATCAATTCAGAAGAGGATTCTAAGGATTTCTAATTTCATAAGGATATGCATATTCGATTAACTATTCAACTGTTTGCGCTCTCCTTGTGGTTGACCGCCTGTGGTGGAGGGCAGCAAACCGCGACCGAGGAGGTGGCAGAGAGTGCTCTGCCCGCATGGGCATTGGGCGAGTTCGTACGTCCGGAAGGGAAGAATCCGGTGATTACCCCCAATCCGGAGAGTCGTTTTGATTGCCCGATGCGACAGGTATCGGTTGGCTGGGAGGAGAGTGATACGTTCAATCCCGCTGCAGTGGTGAAAGATGATACGATCTGCGTGCTCTATAGGGCGGAGGATAATTCGGCAACCGGCATTGGTATGCGAACCTCACGCATTGGCTTGGCGCAGACAACGGATGGTGTCACGATGATTCGACGGGCTGCGCCGGTGATGTATCCCGCCGAGGACAATGCCAAGGCCTATGAGTGGGAAGGCGGTTGCGAGGATCCGCGAGTGGCGGTTACGGAGGATGGGCTTTATGTGATGCTCTACACGGCATGGAACCGTGATGTGCCTCGTTTGTCTGTGGCTACTTCGCGAGACCTGTTGACATGGGAAAAGCATGGCCCCGCTTTCGCTAAAGCCTATGACGGCCGTTTCAAGGACATGGCTTGCAAGTCTGGTTCGATCGTGACGAAGTTGGTGGATGGCCGTCAGGTGATCACGAAGGTCAACGGTAAATACCTCATGTATTGGGGTGAGCACATGGTAGCGGTCGCTACCTCTGACGACTTGATTGAGTGGACACCCGTCTTGAACGATCAGAACGAGCTGTTGGGGCTGATTTATCCGCGTGAGCACTATTTCGATAGCGCATTGACGGAGTGCGGCCCTCCCGCTTTGCTGACGGAGCATGGCATCTTGCTGCTCTATAACGGCAAGAACGAGACGGATGATCGTCGAGATCCCCGTTTCACGGCTGGAACCTACAGTGCTGGTCAGGTGCTGTTCGATGCGCAAGATCCCTATAAGGTGTTAGGGCGTTTGGATATGCCCTTCTTCCGCCCGATGGCTGATTTCGAGAAGAGTGGTCAGTATGTGGATGGTACGGTCTTCTTGGAGGGCTTGACTTTCTACCACGGCAAGTGGTATCTTTATTACGGTTGCGCAGATTCTATGGTCGGTGTGGCGATCTATGATCCCGCTCAGAAAAAACAATGATTATCAATTCTAAAATATGTTAGAAACTATGCGTTCATTCTTATTTTCCTGCCTGTTGGCGGCTGGGGCGATGACCGCCTCCGCCCAGGGTTATCAGTTTACGGATGTGTGTCGTGTGCCGGCTACTCCGGTGAAGAATCAAGCCTCTACGGGTACCTGCTGGTGCTTTGCGACGGTCTCCTTTATGGAGTCGGAGCTGTTGCGTATGGGCAAAGGCACGTATGACCTTTCAGAGATGTTCATCGTGCGCCAGAAGTACATGAACCAGCTGCAAGACAACTACGTGCGTCGGGGACGTGGCAATATCGGCCAGGGTAGCCTCTCCCACACCTTTATGAATGCCTTCAACCAGGTAGGCATCGTGCCGGAGGAGGTCTATACCGGTATCAACTACGACTCTGACCGACATAACCATGCCGAGTTGGTGAAGTATATCAAGGCGATTGCCAGCACGGCCGTCGAGATGAAACACCGCTCACCGGAGTATTTTGAGTTGGTGAATAGCCTTTTTGACATTTACTTAGGTAAGCTGCCGGAGAAGTTTACCTATCAGGGTAAGGAGTACACTCCGAAGACATTCGCTGCTTCGTTGGGCTTGAATATGAGCGACTATGTGGAGCTGACCAGCTTCACGCACCATCCCTACTACGAGGCGTTCGAGGTAGAGGTGCCTGACAACTGGGAGCATGCCAAGATGTATAACTTGCCGCTCGACGAGCTGATCGAGGTGACGGATCATGCCTTGCAAAATGGCTACACCGTTTGTTGGGATGGCGACGTGAGCGAGAAGGGTTTTTCCTTCAAGAATGGTGTGGCGATCAATCCCGAGGTAAAGAAGGTGGACGACTATTCCACGACCGACCGTGCTCGCTTCGAGAAGATGGACGAGAAGGAGCGTTTGGAGGAGGTCTATAAGTTTGAGAAACCTTTCCCCGAAGTGAAGGTGACGCCTGAGATTCGTCAGGAGGGCTACGAGGCGTTCGTGACGACGGATGACCACTTGATGCACCTGACCGGTATCGCCAAGGATCAGAACGGAACGAAGTATTACATCACGAAGAACTCATGGGGCACAGAGCGTAACACTTTCGGTGGCTACCTCAACATGTCAGAGAGCTTCGTCCGTGCGAAGACGATCTACATCATGATCCATAAGGATGCGTTGCCCAAAGCTTTGCGTGCGAAGTTAGGGGTGAAGTGATCACTGCGATGACAAATGACAGATGACAGTTTTGTATTTTGCTGTCCCACCCTTGCTATGCTGTGCTCTACTATAGAAACTATATAGTATATATTATAATATATATTAATAATATATATAATTATTATATATAATAGATATATAATAACAGATAGAGAGGTAGGAGTAGGGGGGAGTACATGGGGGGAGTGTTAGATTTTCTAACTGTCATTTGTCATTTGTCATTGCTGAAGCATCTTGTTGCAAAATAGTAAGGGTAATTAGAAATAGCATAGCGGGTAAACCAATTTTGCCGCTATGCTATTTTGCTTTACAAACTTTTGATTTTCAAATTGCTATACCCATTGCCGTTGAAGCGGATGAGGCCCTGCTTGCCGCCGTTGACGGTGCAACGATGCGTATCATTGCCGATCTCATTCTCTGAGACATTGAAGCCAGAGAGCTTGCAAGAGCCATATTTGAGGCCATCGGCATCCACCTTGAAAGAGGCAGAGGCGGGAATGGCAAGTGTTACGTTGCCGTAGCGTGCGTTGATACGCACCTCCTTGAAGACTTTGTCTAAAGCTTTCACTTTGAGGTTGCTGTAATCGAACTCCTCCATCTTGAGAAAGTTCTTTAAGCGGTTGATGCTTCCATCCCCATATTTTGCCTCTATCTCCGCGTCATCCACCTCCTCTATCTGAAAGTTGCTGTATTTGCTCTCTAACTGGAGCCTCTTTACAATCTGTGCCTTCAGGCCTGAATAGCGGGCATCTACCATCAACTTTTCAGCGTTCCCAATCTCGACATCGCCCGCATAGGCGATATCTAAAACGGCATCTTTCAGGTTGCCTAAGGTAGCATTGCTGTATTTGGCCTCCAACTCCAGTTTGCCCACGAAATCGCCTGCCTTCAAGTTGCCATATTTCACCTCGATCTCCATCTCGTGGTTATCCTTGGCGGGTAGGTTGATGTTGCCATATTTCTGGCTCAATTCCGCTTTCAGCTGGGCGGGCATCTGCACGAAGTAACGGATCTGGAAGGAGATGTTCTGGTGATTCTGTGGTTGGGATTTGGCGAACTGTGTCTCCGCACTAATCTTATTGCCAACTTGCTGCATCTCGATGGAGATACGGTCTAAGTTTGCTTGTGCGGTTTGGTCGTTGGCTGCCCGACTTTCGATCTCCACTTTGATGGCCACCTCGTTGCGGTTCCAATGGGTGAGGGTGATCTCGCCATAGCGATTCTCGATGGTCAGCTCACTGTTGTTGCTAACACGGAATGTCTTATTGACAGTTTTCGTCTTGGTCGCCTCCAAAGGCTTCCCGTTAGGATTTGCGAAAGCAATTGTTCCGCAGAGCCAAAGCAAAGCCATTGTCCACAGGGCTTTGCCGAATTGCTTGATACCTGTTTTCATCTCATCTATCTTTTTAATTTATACGTTCGTTTGTCTCACTCATCTGTTCCATCTTGGATAACATGAACTGCAAGGTCTCCAAGCTGTTGCCATAGTGTTGCGTAAGTGCGCAAAGCGTTTCGCTTTCCGAAGGCAATTGAGGCAGTTCATTTTGCTCGAAGTTGTGGTTGTCTGCCAGGATTTGCTCGCTCTCCCGCCAGATGGCCATCACGCCGGGCGAGGGTTGGCGCTCCGTGAGCTCTTTCATTTGTTCCCTGACGGTTCGCATCTGCATGTGGTAATAGAATTGCAACTCCTCCATCTCTGTTTGAATTTGCTGCACCTCCGCCAAATAGGAGTCAGTCGCCTCCGTTGTATTTGGGGTGGAGAGCCGCAACAAAAGCAGAAGAGCCACGCTGGCCGCCATAGCCACCGCATAGAGGAGGTACAAACCTTTCGGTCGAACACCCTTTTGAGGCATGACTACCGTTTTCTCCTCCTCTAATCTGCGCATGAAGCGTGCCTCATGCCCTTGGGGAAGGGAGGGGTAAGTCTCGTCGAAGTCGGCCCGATTGGTCTCTATGAAATTTTTCAGTTTATCCATATCATTCACTATTGTCTCTTGATTCCTTCAATCAGTTTACGTTTCCCACGGAGATATTGGCTGCGCACGCTGGCTGGTTTCACGTGTAGGATCTGGGCGATCTCCTCCATGTCGTAGCCCTCGAACAGGTAGAGCGAAAGTACCACCCGATAGCCGCTGGGCAATTGCTCCATGGCGTGACGCACCTGATTGACGGTGTAGCGAGGCTCCTCCTCTTCCTCCTCCTCAGCGAGGTCGGGCAGGTTATCTGTCAGTAGCTCCAGCTCCTCCGATCGCTGTCGCACATAGTCGATCGCCGTGTGAATGGCTATCCGTCTCACCCAAGCCTCGAAGCTCATCTCCTCGTGGTATTGTTCCAAATGGGTAAAGATTTTGAGAAAGCTGTCTTGCATCGCCTCCTCAGCCTCCTCCGTATTGGCCAAGATGCGATAACAGGAGGCAAAAAGCATACGTGCATAGCGCTCATACAGCTTCAGCTGTGCGCCTCGCTCACCTTGGCGGCACCCCTCAATCCATATTTGAATTTCCTTCTCCATTTGCCTATATAGACGAGAGGTTGGAGGGCAAGGTTGCATGAAGGGGGAATTTTTCTTTTGATCTTAGGAGAAAAACTTGATTTGTTCAGTCCATTGAACACTTTTGCGTGAAATCTGTTCAATGCGTTGAGCAAATTGGCTTTGGGCATTCTTGATGAAAAGCTGCTATTGTTGAAACGGATCACCCGCTTTCCGTTGACTGACTACCCAACGGAAGGCATTCAGATAAAGCAAGTTTTGCGTGGCATCGCCAAAACCTTCATCGCCATGCCCCATGTTCAGGTAGATCATGCGATAACGAGTATTGGTCCATACCACGGGGAAATCACCAAAGCTGACCACGTCTTTGATGCCAATCGGATAGTTCTTCGATGAGAGGCTGAGGAGTATTTGTACCTCCTGGTTGAGCCGGGGACTGGGATTCCACTGATACCATTCGCTGGCTGGAGCAACAAACTGCTGGGGAAGATTACGGGTGACCGGATGACTGGTTAGATCCACTTCGAGCAAAGCGGGTTGAGGTGGCCAGTTGTTGCAATAGAAGGTGCCGCAACCCAGAAATTGCAGCAGCCAAGGCCAATGGGTGTCTTTGTCGTTGTAGGCAGCCGCATGAAAACCTACCCAACCTCCTCCCTGCTCCATGTATTGCTCAAAAGCTTGGCGACTGGCCGCATCGGCGGGCATGGCATTGAGCATCACCACCACGTCAAACTCTCGTAGCTTCTCGTAGGGATATTGGGTGAAATCGGTCGTGAACTCCTGGATAAAACCCTCTCCATAGTTGAGTTTCTTGAAGAAACGAATGCCATCTTCCGCAAACTGGCGGTGTGCCTCCTCGACTTGCGTGCTGTAATAGATGAGCGCTTTGAAGCGAGGGGCTCGGGCATAATTCGCGGGATAGGGGGTTGCGTCTTGGGCTTGTATAGCCGGGAGACAGAGGGTAAAGAGGCAGATCCAAAGCAATCGGATGTAGGTCGTTCTAAATGGATTCATAATGTTCATGCTATTTGCAGCAAAAATAGGTTGTTTTCTGGAAATTTAAAAGCGAAATGCGCGCAAGCTCCTTTGTTCCTCTACAGCTGAGCTAAGGTAAGTTAGCTGTAAGTCTAAACCAAACTCGGTGAAGCTCTAAACCAAATTCGGTGGAGCTCTAATCCCGGATTAGAGGAAAGGGAGCGTTTCACCGAATTTGGTGCGGTGCTTCTGCTTATTCAATCGGTACCTGGATCTCCGTCAGCCAATCGGCCTCGTCCTCCCTGTTCCAAGGGCCGTCGATGTAGCAGAAACGGGGATCGCCGATGATGCGCATCTGATGCTCCTCGATGTATTGCATCACCTTGATCATCGATTCGGAGAAGGTGGTGTAGGGGCCTCGGTGGGGATAGCAGAGTGCCCGCTCGATGGCGGGAGCCTCATAGAAGCGCAGCAGCGGGGTGTCTTCGTGCATCTCGCCGATCGCCTCGCAATACTCCACGTCGATGTCCTGCTCCTTGTGCTCCTTGTCGTGCTCAATGGTGTAGCAATATTGCGGTTCGGGGCAGGTGCACCCTACACGCATCATCTCCGGGCCGATCACGTTCACACAGAGTGCTCTTAGTTTGTCATAGCTTTTCAGAATCTCTCGATGGCTGGCCACTAAGCGAGCCGGAATAGTCTTGATTGTGAATGTTTCCATTTGTTGATAATTTAGTAGTTGCTCCTCCAAGCTCCGCAGCTCTTTCAAGCGACCCAGCAGTCGTTCGATCTCTGCCTCGCAGGTGCGGATCTTCTGTTGGATCGTGTCGAGTGTCGGGCGATCATTGCCCTGCTCAACGATCTCGCTGATCTCGTTGAGTGAAAGCCCCAGTCGCTTGAGGTGCAAGATCAATCCCATGCGTTGGAACTGGCTGACCTCGTAGTAGCGATAGCCCGTCCACTCGTCGATTTCCGCGGGAATCAGCAACCCTAACTCCTCGTAATGGCGAAGGGTCTTGACGGTCACTCGGCAGAGTTTGGAGAAAGCTCCAATTTTAATTTTTCGGTTCATAATCTTTCTTTGTCATTCGTTCAATTGCGCAATGTTTGAATCACGAGGGCAAAGGTAGAACCTGCTGTAAGGGACGAGTCAAGCGATTTACAGAGTTTAACGTTTGCTGTTCCCTTTTGCCTTGCGCATGAGGGAGACTCGTTGGCTATTTTTGCCGCCTTCAACTGCCTGTTGATAACTTTTTCTTACTTTTCTTTCCTAAATATTGTACGGATAGTAGGGAAATGTGTACTTTTACCCACTCAAACAGGGCATGTGCGTGCATATCAAAGCGGTAGATGCTTTTTGTTTAAGGGTAGGTTTAACAAATACGACGCATGGGAGAAATAGAGCATAGCTATCATGTGCCGGTCTTGCTCAGTGAGAGTCTTGAGGGATTGGCCATTCAGCCAGAGGGCGTTTATGTGGATGTTACCTTTGGCGGGGGAGGTCATTCGCGTGAGATTTTGTCTCGCCTGCATGACGAGGGACATCTGTACGGGTTTGATCAGGATGCTGACGCAGAGCATAATATTCCTTCGGATAGCCGGTTTACCTTCGTGCGTAGTAATTTCCGCTATTTGTATAATTTCATGCGCTATCATGGCGTGCAGGGACAGGTAGATGGTCTTTTGGCCGATTTGGGTGTCTCTTCGCATCATTTTGATGATCAGGCACGGGGCTTCTCGTTCCGATTTGATGGAACATTGGATATGCGTATGAATACTCGTGCGGGGAAAACGGCCGCCGACGTGGTGAATCAATACAGCGAGGAGGCTTTGGCGGATCTGTTCTACCTCTATGGGGAGCTGAAGGTGGCTCGTAAATTGGCCAGCACGTTGGTGAAGGCACGGGCGGAACGTCCGATCGCTACCATTGGGGATTTCTTGGAGGTAATTAAGCCCTTTGTGGGAAAGGACAAGGAGAAGAAATTCCTGGCGCAAGTTTTTCAGGCGTTGCGTATTGAGGTGAATGATGAGATGAGTGCATTGAAAGCCCTTCTGCAAGGAACCTTACGGGTGTTGCGCCCGGGTGGTCGATTGGTGGTTATTACCTATCACTCTTTGGAGGATCGCTTAGTGAAGAATTTCATGAAGGCAGGCAACTTCGAGGGAAAGAGCGAGCGGGATTTTTTTGGCAATCAACAGTCGCCTTTCCGGCTCGTGAACAACAAGGTGATTGTGCCTTCGGCAGAGGAGATCGAACGGAATCCCCGGGCACGAAGCGCGAAATTACGTATTGCAGAACTGAAATAAAGGAAGAGAGCAATGGAGGCGCAAGGAGAGGAAAAAAAGAAAAAGACGGAGAGGAAACTTTCGATGTGGTATATCTTTGGCGGTGGCATCCTGAAAGAGGATTTCATTTTGGAACATACTCGCATGATTGTCTTGTTGGTGGTATTAGCCTTCTTTTTCATCGGTAACCGTTATACTTGTATGCAGAAATTGCGCGAGATAGATCGGTTGAACCAGCGGTTGAGAGATGTGCGCTTCGAGGCCTTATCCATTTCCTCCGAGCTGACCGGGCATAGCCGGCAGTCGCAAATAGAGGCATTGGTGGAGGAGCAAGGTATTGACTTGGAGGTGGCAAAGAATCCCTCTTATGTGTTGCATAAATAATAAGGACGTGTGAATTATGGAGCAAGAAAACGAATCGAACACAGTGGATCCCAAGAATAGGCGGATACTTTCCTATTATTTCTTGGTGGTGCTCATGTTGGGTTTGGTGGCGATAGGGATACTGATTTGTGCGTTCGACACGGCCTTTGTGGAGCGTGACAAATGGTTGAAAGTGGCGGAAAGCCAGAAACGCCCGAATCACTTGGTGCTCCCCGGACGTGGTAATATCTATTCTTCCGATGGGAAGTTGATGGCTACCAGCGTACCTCGTTATTATCTGTATATGGACTTTAAGGCGGATGCGTTCAAACCTGATCAGAAGGGAAAGTATAACTGGCTGGATACCTTCTACCACTCCCAGAATAATGGCGTGGACTCATTGGCGTTTTATTTGGCGCATAAGTTGAAAGATCGTACGACAGCAGGTTATAAAGCCCATCTGTTGAAAGGATTGAAGAGTCAGAGTCGTCAGTATCCGATATTTCCCGGTAAGGTTTCCTATTCGGATTTGAAGGAGATTCAGAAATATCCCTTCTTGCGCTTAGGACGTTTCCGCAGTGGCTTTTATACGAAAGAGATGGTGCAGCGGCAGAAGCCGTTTGGCTCATTGGCTTCCCGTACGATTGGAGATATCTATGGTGAAATAGAAGAGGGTGGCGTGACCAAGGGAAAGAATGGCTTGGAGTTGCAGTATGATTCCTTGTTGCGAGGTCATGCAGGAGTCAGCTCTGTTCGACGTGTGGGCGGTGGATGGACCAATGTCATTGAGTTAGAGCCAGAGGATGGCATGGATGTGCGCACCACGATTGACATCAATATTCAAGATTTTACGGAGAAATCGTTGGTCGATAAGCTGAAAGAGATTGATGCGGAGAGCGGAACCGCTGTTGTCATGGAGGTTCAAACCGGAGAGATCAAAGCGATTACCAATATGGCTCGTATTCGGGAAGGTGTCTATGCGGAAACAAAGAACCATGCTGTGGCAGATGAGACAGAGCCGGGTTCTACCTTTAAAGTGGCGTCTATTATGGTCGCTTTGGAAGATAATATATGCCAACCGGGAGACACAGTAGATACCGGCAATGGTATATATATGTATAAAGGCGCACGCATGACCGACCATAACATGAATAAGGGCGGTTATCATGAGATCACGGTGGAGCAGGCAATCTGGAATTCTTCTAATATTGGTGTGGCGAAGGTGATCTTGAAGGGATACGAGAAAACGCCACTGAAGTTTTGGGAAGGATTGGATCGGATTGGCATGACCGCGGATCTGCATTTGGAGATTCCGGGAGCCGGACGTGCGAAGATTCGTAAGCCGGATGACAAGCGGAGCCCTTGGTCAAAGACTACGCTTCCCTGGATGTCATTCGGTTATGAGACGCAGATTCCGCCTATCAGTACGCTTACTTTCTATAATGCTATTGCCAATGGTGGTAAGATGGTTCGGCCGCTTTTTACCAAGGAGATCCTGCAAAATGGTAAGACGGTGCAGACGTTCTCGACGGAGGTGATTAAACCTGCTATCTGCTCGGAACGTACGTTGGCTCTGATTCAGGATATGCTGTTGGGTGTGGTAGAGAAAGGAACGGGTAAAGCTGTTCATTCCGAGTCGGTTCGCATAGCGGGAAAGACAGGAACGGCGCAGATTGCTTCTGGAGGTGTCTATCGTACGAGTGGGCACCAAGTCTCTTTTTGTGGGTATTTCCCTGCGGATCATCCGAAATATAGTTGCATTGTCGTGATTCGTCGTCCTCGCATAGGTTATCCCTCTGGTGGAACGATGTCGGGTGGCGTAGTGCGATCCATTGCGGAGAAGATCTATGCCAACCATATTAGCATTGATGTGGATACGATGGAGGTGGATTCAACCGCGGTGTTGTTGCCTCGTGTGAAAGGTGGCGAGGTAAGAGCTATTGAGTCGGTATTGGATCGGTTAGACATTCCGATGGATGAGGATAGCTTGCAGGCTCGTTGGGCAATGACTACCCGTGAGGAAGAGGTGCGAAAGGTTCGTTTGAAGGATGTTACATTGCGAGAGGGGTTGGTCCCCCTCGTGGTGGGTATGGGTGCCAAGGATGCGATCTACCTATTGGAGCAGGCTGGCTTACGTGTCTCCATGACAGGTATCGGGCGAGTGGCATCACAAAGCATTCCGGCGGGACATAAGGTGGTAAAAGGACAAGGTATATTGATAACGTTGAAATAGCATGGAGTTAAGAACATTAATCAGTGCGTTAGACACTCCGCAGGTGGTCGGGGTGGATCAATTAGAGATTGGGCAAATCGTGTCTGATTCTCGTCGTGTTGTTCCTGGATCGCTGTTTGTAGCTGTTCGGGGTGTTGCGGTTGATGGACATCAGTATATAGCCAGTGCCATAGAGAAGGGTGCTGTGGCCGTTGTTTGTGAGGAATATCCCGAGGAGTTGGCTGATAAGGTGACCTTTATCGTGGTGAAGGATTCTGCCTATGCGTTGGGTGTACTGCTGTCGAGAAGCTATGGTGATCCCTCTCAAAAACTGAAGTTGGTGGGCGTGACCGGTACAAATGGTAAGACCACCATCGCTACGGTCTTGTATGAGTTGTTCCGCCGTTTAGGGTATAAGGTAGGTTTGCTCTCCACGGTTTGCAACTACATTGATGGGGAGGCTATTCCTACGGATCACACGACTCCTGATCCGATCACGCTCCATGCGTTGATCGCTCGGATGGTTGAGGCGGGTTGTACCTACGCTTTCATGGAGGTAAGCTCACATTCGATCGACCAACGTCGCATCAGCGGCTTGGATTTTGACGGAGGCATCTTTACCAACTTGACAAGAGATCATCTGGATTATCATAAGACGGTGGAGAATTACTTGAAGGCAAAGAAGAAATTCTTTGATGATCTACCCGCCAAGGCATTTGCCTTGACTAATTTGGATGATAAGTCGGGCATGGTAATGTTGCAAAATACCAAGGCTAAGAAGTTGACCTATTCCTTGCGTACTTTAGCCGATTTCAAGGGGAAAATCTTGGAATCTCATTTTGAGGGTACCGATTTATTGATGAATGATAAGGAGGTGGCGGTTCGTTTTGTGGGTCGTTTCAATGCCTATAACCTGTTGGCTGTTTATGGAGCCGCTGTCTCTTTGGGTGCGGATTCGGATGAGGTATTGGTGGCCTTGAGCGCGATGCATCCTGTGTCAGGTCGTTTTGAGACGATTCATTCACCGAAAGGCTTCACGGCTATTGTGGATTATGCGCATACGCCGGATGCATTGACGAATGTGCTGAATAGTATCCACGAGGTGCTGGAGGGTAAAGGTAGGATTATCACTGTAGTAGGAGCTGGCGGTAATCGAGATAAGGGCAAACGTCCATTGATGGCGAAGGAGGCGGTTCGTTTGAGCGATCAGGTGATCCTGACTTCTGATAATCCTCGTTTTGAGGAGCCAGATGCCATTATCCAGGATATGGTAGCAGGCTTGACGAAAGCCGATTGGGATCGTACGCTTTGCATTACCGATCGAGCGCAAGCTATCAAGACCGCTACGATTTTGGCCAAACGAGGTGATGTGATTTTGGTAGCTGGCAAAGGACATGAGGACTATCAAGAGGTGAGAGGCGTGAAACATCATTTTGACGATAGAGAACAATTACGTAAGCTATTCCGGCAGGGATAACTTCTATGATTATAGATTATGCTGTATTATCTTTTTAATTATTTGGATCAGTTGGATTTCCCAGGAGCGGGCATGTTTAAGTATGTCTCGTTTCGGTCAGGTCTTGCTTTGATTCTTTCTTTGTTTATCTCCACGGCCATTGGTCGTCGTATCATCGATAAGTTACAATTGCTGCAAATTGGTGAGACAGTACGCAATTTGGGGTTGGAGGGGCAGAT
This sequence comes from Parabacteroides sp., assembly GCA_022775005.1. Taxonomy (GTDB): domain Bacteria; phylum Bacteroidota; class Bacteroidia; order Bacteroidales; family Tannerellaceae; genus Parabacteroides. The sequence goes on along the minus strand of JALFJR010000076.1, from coordinate 16,780 downwards.
GAGTAAGAAGGGTACACCAACGATGGGTGGAATCATTATCATTATTGCCATTTTGATACCGGTTCTTTTCTGTGCTCGGTTGGAAAATATCTATGTGCTCTTGATGCTTGTCACGACACTGTGGTTAGGTGGTTTGGGTTTTGCCGATGACTACATTAAAGTGTTCAAGAAGAACAAAGAGGGTATGCATGGCCGTTTCAAGATTGTGGGTCAGGTAGGATTGGGTTTGATCGTTGGGTTGGTGTTGTTCATGAGTCCTGATGTGGTGATCAAGGAGAACATGGAGGTGCGCCATGGCGACGTGATTGAGGAGGTACGCTATCAGAATATGGAGACCAAATCCACCAAAACAACCATCCCTTTTGTGAAGAATAACAACCTTGATTATGCCCATTTGGTGAGTTGGGCAGGTGAGTATAAGCAAGAAGCTGCCTGGTTGCTGTTTGTCGTTATGGTCATTTTTGTGGTGACTGCTGTTTCTAATGGGGCGAACTTGACAGATGGCTTGGATGGATTGGCTGCGGGATGTTCGGCGATTATTGGTGTGGCATTGGGAATTTTGGCCTATATGTCGTCTCACTTTGAGTTTGCCTCATTTTTGAATATCATGTTCATTCCTGGAGCGGAGGAATTGGTGGTTTATGCGGCGGCATTCATTGGGGCAACAGTGGGCTTTTTGTGGTATAATGCCTATCCTGCGCAGGTGTTTATGGGAGATACCGGAAGTTTGACCTTGGGCGGTATTATTGCTGTATTTGCGATTATTATTCGAAAGGAATTACTGATCCCAATTCTCTGCGGTATTTTCTTGGTAGAGAATCTGTCTGTTATGTTGCAGGTTGCCTATTTCAAATATACGAAAAAGAAATATGGAGAAGGACGTCGTATCTTTAAGATGACTCCTTTGCATCACCATTTCCAGAAGCCGGGTAACGCAGGGTTTCAGGCATTGATTCAGAAACCTTATGCGGTCGTACCTGAATCGAAGATCGTTGTTCGTTTCTGGTTGATTGGCATTATTTTGGCGGTAATTACGATTGTGACGTTAAAGATGAGATAAAAATGAGCAAGAGAATTGTGATTTTAGGTGCAGGAGAGAGTGGCGCAGGGGCCGCTGTCTTGGCAAAGGCGAAAGGATTTGAGGTATTCGTTTCCGATAAATCGTCGATTAAACCTAAGTACAAGGAGCTGTTGGATCGCCATGCGATTGTATGGGAGGAGGGGCAGCATACCGAAGCCGATATTTTGAATGCCGATGAGGTGATCAAGAGCCCTGGCATTCCGGATAAGGCTCCCATTATTCAGGCATTGAAGCAGCAAGGTACACCGATCATTTCTGAAATAGAGTTTGCCGGACGTTATACGTCATCCAAGATGATCTGTATCACGGGTAGTAATGGCAAGACGACAACGACCATGTTGACCTATCATATCTTGAAACAGGCCGGTTTGGATGTGGGCTTGGCTGGTAATGTGGGTAATAGTTTGGCGTTGCAGGTTGCGGAAGATCCTCATGCGGTGTACGTCATCGAGTTGAGCAGCTTTCAGCTGGATAATATGTATGATTTTAAGGCGGATATCGCCATTCTTTTGAATATCACCCCCGATCATTTGGATCGGTATAATTATGAGATGCAGAATTATGTGGATGCGAAATGGCGTATCGTGCAGAACCAGACAAAGGCTGATGCCTTTATCTATTGGAATGATGATCCCGTCATCGCACGTGAGATCGCTAAACATCATCCACAAGCTACTTGTTTCCCTTTCGCTGAGACCCATGAGCTTGGCGTGAAGGCCTATACAGAGAATAAGGAAGTAATGATTGAGATGGAAAACGGAACATTTACTATGGATCAGAATTTATTGGCTTTGTCTGGTACGCATAATTTGTACAACTCCTTGGCAGCTGCTATCGCTTCCAAGTTGATGGGCATTCGTGATGAGCAGTTGCGTGCTTCGTTAAGCGATTTCGCCGGAGTGGAGCATCGTTTGGAGAAGGTCTTGCGGATTCGTGGTGTGGAATACATCAATGATTCCAAGGCGACAAATGTAAACTCCTGTTGGTATGCGCTGCAAAGTATGACTACCCCTGTCGTTCTGATTTTAGGAGGTACAGATAAAGGTAATGATTACAGCGAGATTGAATCGTTAGTCAAACAGAAGGTGCACGCATTGATCTTCTTAGGGGTGGATAATACCAAGTTGCATGCTTTCTTCGATGGTAAAATCGCGGATATTGCTGACGCACGCTCCATGGAGGAGGCGGTTAACTTGGCTTATCAAAAGGCGAATAAGGGAGATACAGTTTTGCTCTCGCCTTGCTGTGCCAGCTTCGACCTCTTTAAAAGCTATGAGGATCGGGGTGAGCAATTCAAGAAATGTGTAAGAAATTTGTAATTTTGCGAGCGATAAGCGGATAACGATGAGTTTAGCGAGTAAACTATTCAAGGGAGATCGAGTGATTTGGATCATCTTCATGTTCCTTTGCTTGATTTCAGCGGTGGAGGTGTTCAGTGCGACCAGCACGTTAGCATACCAAAATGTGAACCATTGGGCGCCTATTGGCCGTCATGCTACCTTCTTGATCGGAGGCTTCTTGGCGGTGGTGCTTCTTCACAATGTCCCTTACACCATTTTTCGAGCTGGCATCTTGCTCTTCCCGATCTCGCTTATTATGCTGATCGTTACTCCCTTTATCGGTATCAGTGCGAATGATGCCCATCGGTGGCTCTCTATTTTTGGCATTCAGTTGCAACCTTCCGAGTTTGCTAAATTAAGCTTGTTGATTTTGGTCGCTTTTTTATTGAGTAAGCGTGGGCGTATTACTGATGACCAGATATTTAAATGGATCCTGATCTGTACGTTCGTGACGTGTGGCTTGATTCTGCCAGAGAATTTCTCAACAGCTTTTATGCTATTTGGCGTCTGTTTCTTGATGATGTTCATCGGTCAGCTTCCTATTAAAAAGCTATTGAAATTAGCAGGTACGTTGGTCGCTTTGTTGGTGCTTTTCTTGGCGGTATTGAAGTTTACGCCTAAGGAGATCGTACAGTCTTATTTGCCAGGACGTTTGGCTACTTGGCAGGCTCGATTGGAACGTTTTGGGGATGATTCCGCCAACTATAATGCGGCAGGTACCTATATCGTGACCGATGAGAACTACCAAGTCTCCCATGCGAAGATCGCCATTGCAAGAGGAGGTCTTTTCGGACAGATGCCCGGACATGGTCAGCAACGCGATTTTCTGCCTCAAGCCTATTCTGATTTTATCTATGCGATTATTTTGGAAGAGTTAGGGTTTGCTGGAGGTGTTTTCGTCTTGCTCTTGTACATTATGCTTTTGGTGCGAGTCGGAATGATCGCCCGACGATGTGAGACACCATTCCCTAAATTCTTGGTGTTAGGTTGTGGCTTGTTGATTGTCGTCCAGGCTTTGGCGAATATGGCGGTGGCCGTGAGTCTTATTCCGGTAACCGGTCAGCCGATGCCATTAGTCAGTCGTGGAGGAACCTCTACGGTAATTTCCTGTGTCTATTTTGGCATTATCCTTAGTATAAGTCGTTTTGGCGCACACATTCGAGAGACGGATGAGGAGGATTTGCCTGAAGAAACAATGGATGCGGCGAAAGAGCCTGCGGGGACAAGTGAGGAACCCCAAATCGCATCCACATCAGTGTCGAATAATGTAATAACCTCGATATGAGAAAGTACAGATTAATTATCAGTGGTGGAGGAACGGGTGGACATATTTTCCCGGCTATTTCTATAGCCAATACGTTCAAACGCCGTTTCCCTGATACGGAAATCTTGTTTGTCGGTGCGGATAATCGCATGGAAATGGACAAGGTGCCGGCGGCAGGCTATCCGATTGTCGGACTTCCGGTGAGCGGGTTTGATCGCACTCATCTATTGAATAATATAAAGGTATTAGGCCGATTGGTGAAGAGCCTTTTCTTGGCTCGTAAGACGATTCGGGATTTCAAGCCGGATATGGCTGTGGGTGTGGGAGGCTATGCCAGTGGACCTACACTTTGGATGGCTGCCTCGTTAGGTATTCCGGCATTGATTCAAGAGCAAAACTCCTATGCGGGTGTCACCAATAAGCTGTTGGCAAAAAAGGCCGATAAGATATGTGTGGCTTACGAGGGGATGGAACGTTTCTTCCCGGCTGATCGCATCGTGCTGACTGGTAATCCGGTGCGTGCTGACTTGGAGGAAGCACGTAGTCGGAAGGAGGAGGCTTTGGCCTTCTTTGGCCTTTCTCCGGAGAAGAAGACCATTTTGGTGGTCGGCGGTAGCTTAGGCGCACGCACGATAAATCGGAGTATCCAAGGCGCATTGGATCAGCTGGTCGCTGCGGATGTTCAAGTCATTTGGCAGACGGGGCGCCATTATTATGAGGAGGCATCTAAACATTTGAAGGCCTATCGGGATAAAACAATTTGGTGCTCTGATTTTATTACGCGTATGGATTATGCCTATGCTGCGGCTGACTTGGTGATTTCTCGGGCAGGAGCGGGCTCAATCTCTGAGTTGTGCCTGTTGGGGAAGCCGGTTATCTTAGTACCTTCTCCTAATGTGGCTGAAGATCACCAAACGAAGAATACCTTGGCCCTTCTGCAGAAGGAGGCGGCACTGATGGTGGCAGATAAAGAGGCTGAGACTAAGTTGGTTCCGACAGCATTGGAACTGGTGGCTGATGAGGTGCGTTTGAAAAGATTAAGTGAACACATCGAGGCAATGGCGCAACGGCACAGTGCGGAGCGAATCGTCGATGAAATGGTGAAGATTATAGAAAGGCAAAAGTAGATGGACTTACATACAATAACATCCCTCTATTTCGTAGGGGCAGGAGGTATAGGCATGAGTGCCTTGATTCGTTACTTCTTGGCGAATGGGAAGCAGGTAGGTGGCTATGATAAGACACCTTCCGACTTGACTGCCGCCTTGATTCGTGAGGGGGCGGCTATCCATTATGAGGACAATATGGAGCTGGTGGGAGAGGCATTCCGTTCGCCTGCGCATACCTTGGTTGTCTATACCCCGGCTATCCCGGAGACGCATACGGAATTGATCTATTTCCGCACCCATGGCTTCCAGGTGGTGAAGCGGGCACAGCTGCTGGGAGAAATAACCCGTTGCAACCGGGGGCTTTGTGTGGCGGGTACGCATGGAAAGACTACTACCTCTTCGTTGTTAGCCCATATATTAAAGCAATCGCATGTAGATTGCAATGCCTTTTTGGGCGGTATCTTACGTGGTTATGAGAGCAACTTAATGTTGTCCGCGAAGAGCGATTTGACCGTGATTGAGGCGGACGAGTTCGATCGCTCGTTCCATTGGTTGTCTCCCTATATGGCTGTGATTACGGCCGCTGATCCGGATCATCTGGATATTTACGGGACGGCAGAGGCCTATCGAGAAAGTTTCGAGCATTTTACCTCCTTGATTCGTCCGGAAGGTGTGTTGCTGTTGAAGAAAGGGGTGCATGTTACGCCCAGATTGCAAGCGGGTGTACGTCTTTACACCTATTCCACTACCGAAAAGGCTGATTTTTACGCGGAGAATATCGTTGTTTCTGAAGGACGTATTACTTTTGACTTTGTGGGACCTGACGTGCGTATTGCGCAGGTGGAGTTGGGAGTGCCCGTGAAGGTCAATATCGAAAATGGAACAGCCGCGATGGCGATCGCTTGGCTGAATGGCGCGACCGAGGAGGAGATTCGCCGAGGCATGGCCACATTCCAAGGGCCGCATCGCCGTTTTGAGTTTCACCTGAAAACACCACAGTGCGTGTTGATTGATGATTATGCGCATCATCCCGCTGAGTTGAAGCAAAGCATCTTGTCTGTCAAGGAGCTGTATCCGAAACGTAAGTTGACCGGCATCTTCCAGCCGCATCTCTATACACGAACACGAGATTTTGCGACTGACTTTGCGGCCAGTCTTTCCCTATCGGATGAACTGATCTTGTTGGATATCTATCCGGCACGGGAGGAGCCAATCCCTGGGGTGACCTCTTCATTGATCTTTGATCAGGTGACGTTGCCTGCGGATCGGAAGCGGCTGATCCGAAAGGAGGAGTTGTTGGAGCTGGTCGATCGGGAACGTTTTGAGGTCGTGTTGATGGTCGGTGCTGGCAATATCGAGCGTTTGGTTGAACCTGTGAAAGAACGGTTAATTAAAAAACTAAAGCAATCGTGATTCGAGTGATTTCCATAGTCGTTGCCACGTTGATGAGTGGTTATATCCTGTTCGCTTCGTTCTATTTCAGCGAAGGGCGGCAGGATATGTCTTGTAAATCCCTGCAAGTGGTGGTGAAAGACAGTTTGGAAAAGCACTTTATCAGCGAGAGCGACTTGGTGGGGCTATTGAAAAAAGCCCAATTAGATCCTCGTAATAAGCCAATGAAATCCATTAATACAGAGCTGATTGAGGAAGAGTTGCTGAAGAACGAGATGATTTCCGACATCCAGGCCTACAAGACGCCTTCGGGGATTATCAAGTTAGAAGTAATCCAAAAAATGCCCATTCTGCGCATTCTTTCGGCCAATGGCAACTATTACGTCGATAACCAGGGAACGACTATGCCCATCAGTTCCCGTTACGTGGCGCATGTGCCTGTTGTTAGTGGATATGTGGAAAAAAGCTTTGCCGTTTCCGACTTATATAAATTTGCACTATTTTTGCAAGAGAATGAGTTTTGGAATGATCAGATTGAGCAAATCTATGTTCATTCGGATCGAGAGGTGGAACTTGTTCCTCGTGTGGGCAACCACCGGATCATGCTGGGAACCTTGGATGGGTTTGAGGAGAAATTGGAACATCTCAAACTCTTTTATGAACAGGCCATTCCCAAGATGGGATGGGAGAAATACAGCATGATCAATTTGAAATATAAGAACCAAATTGTTTGTACAAAAAAATAGGATTATGGCGTACACAGACTTTATAGCAGCTATTGACTTAGGAACCTCCCACATGGTAGGTATGGTGGGAACCAAGGACGCGACAGGCGCGCTCTCGATTATTGCCTACGAAGTAGAGAACACCAGTACAGGCATACGAAGAGGCTATGTGTACAACGTGAAAGATGCGGCCACCAACATCAAACGACTGATACTAAAGTTAGAGAATAAGCTGGATGGCGCAAAGATCAGCAAGGTATATGTGGGTATTGGCGGGCAGTCTATCCGCTCCTTGGATCACGTTGTTTATCGGGTGTTAGGTGCTGAGGGGGTAGTGACGGAAGAGATTATCGACGACTTGTATAAGGAATGCAAGGCGTTTCGCCCGGATATGCTGGCTGTGTTGGATGTGGTGGCGCCCTCCTATACGGTAGATGGCAAGCCCGAGTCTAATCCGGTGGGTGTGCTTTGCAATCGGATTGAGGCGCGTTATAAACTGATCGTAGGCCGCCCGGCTTTGCGCTTGAATGTGGTGAATAGCGTGGAGCAAGTGGCCAAGGTGGGTATTGCCGGTATCCAGATCGCTCCATTGGCGCTGGGCGAGGTGCTGCTAAGCGAGAGCGATAAAGACTTAGGATGTGCGTTGATCAATTTTGGCGCCGGAGTTACCAGCGTGACGATCTACAAGAGCGGTAAACTGGCAAGCCTTTCGGTTGTTCCCTTAGGCTGCAATTTGATTACAAAAGATATTACGACGTTGCGCGTCGTTGAGTCGGAAGCGGAGCGCTTGAAGGTGACCTATGGCAGTGCCAAGGCCGACCGGGAGCAAGACATGGAGATTCCACTCAGCACCTCTGACGGTAAAGTACGCAAGTTGAGCCTGTTCGATTTGAATACCGTGATTGAGGCGCGTATGGACGAGATCCTGCAAAATGTGTATGCCCGTTTGGAGAGTAGCGGCTTGCTGCCCGACTTAGGTGCTGGCATCGTGATCGCGGGGGGTGGCGCGGCCTTGAAGGGCCTGCCGGCCATCATGAGCGAGCGCTTGAAGATGGAGGTGCGTTATGCTACCGTAAGGAAGGGATTGGTGACAGGTGGTGACACGCTGATTGCTTCTAATCCGGAGTTTGCTACGGCCATCGGCCTGTTGGCGCAAGGCTGTCAGAATTGTGCCTATTATTTGCCTCCTAAACCCGAGCCGAGGCCGGAGCCTAAACCGGAACCTGTGGTAGAACCGGTGCAACCCAAAGTGGAGCCCGAGGTCAAGAAACCGCAGGTGAAGGAGAAACGAAAGGGCAAGAGCCTTTGGGGAAAAATCGGTGAGAAGTTGGGCAGCTTTACGGAAGGTGTACAACAAGAGCTTTTTATCGACGATGATTTGGAGAAGAAGCAAAAGTAATCTATAACATGAAATAAAAAAACCGGAAGATATGGACGACACGTTATTAAATTTCAATATACCTACCGATACACCGAAGATTATCAAAGTGATTGGTGTCGGTGGAGGCGGTGGCAACGCTGTCACGCACATGTACAAAGAGGGTATTTATGATGTATCCTTTGTCCTGTGTAATACGGATAACCAGGCGTTGAACCGCTCGGATGTGCCCGTGAAGTTGCTCTTGGGCAGAGAGATCACGCAAGGTCTGGGTGCCGGTAATAAGCCGGAGCGTGCCCGTATGGCTGCGGAGGAGAGCCTTGACGACCTGCGTAATATGTTGAGCGATGGCACCAAGATGGTCTTTATCACGGCCGGAATGGGAGGTGGTACCGGAACCGGTGCGGCTCCGGTCATTGCGCGCGTGGCAAAAGACATGGGTATCTTGACGGTCGGTATCGTGACGATTCCCTTCCTTTTCGAGGGAGAGCCGAAAATCATTCAGGCGTTGAACGGCGTGGAGGAGATCGCCAAGAATGTAGATGCCTTGTTGGTCATCAACAACGAGAGCCTGTTGAAAATCTATTCAGATCTCACCATGATCAACGCCTTCGGCAAGGCCGATGACACGTTGACGATTGCCGCCAAAAGCATTGCGGAGATCATCACGCTTCCGGGTATCATCAACCTCGACTTCGCGGATGTGAAAACGACGATGAAAGACGGCGGTGTCGCCTTGATGAACAATGGCTATGGCGAGGGAGAAGGCCGTGTGCGCAAAGCCGTGGAGGATGCCCTGAATTCCCCCTTGTTGAGCAATAACGATGTGCGCAACGCCAAGAAGATCCTGTTCAACGTCTCCTTCAGCGATGAGTCGCCCTTGTTGATGGAGGAGATGAACGACATCCGCGACTTCATGAAGGAGTTCAATCGCAATATTGAGGTGATTTGGGGTACGGCTGTGGATAACACCTTAGGAAGCCAGGTCAAGATGACCATCTTGGCTACCGGATTCACGATGGACGACATCCCGCAGATCGCGGATAAACACAAGGCTGAGGCACAGCAGATGACCGAGGAGGAGTTGCGCCTCGAAGAAGAACGTATTGAGCAGCAACGCAAAGAGCAGAAGCTGCTGGAGAAGTATTATGGCAATGCCGTGCAATCAACATCCCGATTCTTAACTCGTTCACGGGCTACTATCTTGACGGAGGAGGAGCTGGACGACGACATGTTTATTACGATCTTGGAGGAGAACCCGACCTATAACCGGGATCCGAAGATCGTGGTGCGTGCCCGTTCGAAGGTCGGCAATGAAGAGTCGAAAACAACAACAACAGCAACCCAATCAGCCGCTCAACCGGCTCCTTCCCGTGCGGAGAAAAAGGGCAGCGGACGGATTAGTTTTCAGTAATTAAAGTAAATACTATACAAATGGATTTATTTGAGAAAGTCAGCGAAGACATTAAAAACGCAATGAAGGCAAAAGATAAGGTTGCCTTAGAGACTTTACGTAACGTGAAGAAATGCTTCTTAGAGGCCAAGACGGCTCCTGGAGCAAACGATACCTTGACCGATGCGGATGCCCTGAAGATCATGCAGAAGCTCGTGAAGCAGGGGAAAGACTCTGCCGGGGTGTATGCCGGCCAAGGCCGTCAGGATCTGGCCGATGCCGAATTGGCGCAGGTGGCCGTGATCGAGTGTTACCTGCCGAAGCAGATGACCGCCGAGGAGTTGGAAAATGTGTTGAAGGAGATTATCGCTCAGGTAGGTGCAGCCGGCCCGAAGGATATGGGCAAGGTGATGGGCGTAGCTTCGAAGAGTTTAGCGGGTAAGGCCGAGGGGCGTGCGATCTCTGAGGCTGTGAAACGTCTGTTGAATCAAGCATGATCACTTTTACGATTTGTTTGTTCGTCCTTGTGCTGGGCTATTTCACCTATGGGAAATGTGTGGAGAAGGTCTTTGGGGTAGATCCTCAACGGGTGACTCCCGCATTCACCAAACAGGATGGTGTGGATTATATGCCATTGCCAACCTGGAAGATTTTTATGATTCAGTTTTTGAATATTGCTGGATTAGGCCCGATCTTCGGTGCCATCATGGGGGCGAAGTTTGGCACAGCCTCTTTCCTCTGGATCGTGCTGGGCAGCATCTTTGCGGGAGCTACGCATGATTTCCTGGCGGGAGCGCTTTCTTTGCGGCAGGATGGCCTCAGCCTTCCTGAACTGATAGGTCGTTATTTGGGTACGAACTTCAAGCAGTTTATGCGTGGCTTCACCGTGATCCTGATGATTTTGGTGGGAGCCGTGTTCGTCGCGGGGCCTGCCGGGCTATTAGCGAACCTGACGCCGGAAAGCTTTGACGCGACGTTTTGGATCATCGTGGTCTTTCTCTATTATATGTTGGCCACGCTGCTGCCCGTTGATAAAATCATTGGGAAAGTCTATCCGCTATTTGCCATCGCATTGATATTCATGGCGATAGGTATTTTGGTGATGCTCTTTGTGCATCAGCCGGCTTTACCGGAGTTGACCGAAGGATTGGCCAATACGCATCCTTCGTCCCTGCCGATCTTCCCCTTCATGTTCGTCAGCATCGCTTGTGGAGCCATCTCAGGCTTTCATGCGACGCAAAGCCCCTTGATGGCCCGTTGCATGCAGAATGAGCGTCATGCCCGTCCGGTGTTCTATGGGGCCATGATTACGGAGGGCATCGTCGCCTTGATCTGGGCGGCTGCGGCCACCTATTTCTTCCACGAGAATGGCATGGGCGAGAGCAATGCGGCAGTCGTTGTCAATGCGATCACCAAAGACTGGTTAGGTCCGGTGGGGAGTGTTTTGGCTGTGTTAGGTGTGATTGCCGCGCCGATTACCTCGGGCGACACGGCGTTCCGCTCTGCCCGTTTGATCGTGGCTGATTTCTTGCACCTCGAGCAACGTTCCATCTCGAAGCGGCTGTTGATCTGTGTCCCGATGTTTATCGTCTCCATTGGCATCTTGTTGTATAGCCAGAAAGATGCGGCTGGTTTCGACATGATCTGGCGTTACTTCGCTTGGACCAACCAGACGCTGGCCGTCTTCACGCTTTGGGCCTTGACGGTCTATCTGGCGCAAGCTCGCAAGAACTATTGGATCACCCTGCTGCCGGCCCTGTTCATGAATGCCGTCTGCTCCACCTACATCTTGGTGGCTCCCGAAGGCCTGCATCTACCTACGTTGCCCTCCCAAATTGCGGGCATCGTGATCGCTTGCTGCTTGGCCATCGCCTTCTTCCTGTGGCGCAGAAGAGTCATGATTGAGCGCTGAATCCCTAAAACCATTTTTTTTGCAGGTAACAGGTAACAAGGTAACATCTCAGGTAAAACCGTCGCCCGGCTCTTCTCGATCAGGAAGAAGCCGGGCGATGAATTTTCTGCGGGAGGGTGATCGCTCACGCCAATTTCTCGTACGCGAACTTTGAGGTCTCCTTGATCCAGCCCTTGGCCTTCCACTTGCTGAGCAGCACACGGGTGGGCGTGCTGACCCCGATGCGCTTGACAAGCTCGTCGAGCTGGGTGCGCGTGAAGGAGGGGCTGAGCTGGTCGAAGAGGGGTACCCTCACCTAGCTCTCGCTTGGGATGCGCTGCTGCGTCAGCGCCTCGTAACGCTTGCCCCATTTGCGGAGCATGGAGTCGAGGATGTATTGGGCCGCGAAGAGGTAGATCTGCTTCACACGCCTGTGATGCTTCATGGAGAGCCGCTGCGAGCCCTTCTCCAAGCCGTAGGGATAGGCGCAGAGGGTGGCGATGCGGAAGGCCGACACCGACGAGCGCTTGAAGAAGGTGTTGTGGGCACGGCTTCCGGAGCGCAGGATCTGGCGGTTCTGCTCATTGCACCACGCGCGGACGGTGGGGAATAGCCATTCCATGTCGATGAACAGCTCGGGCTGTATGGTGCCTGTGGTCTCGCTAAAGACATCGGCATCCATCCGCTGCAGGGTGGCATCGATGGCGGCCTGCTGCTCCGTGGTGAGCGTTTTGAAAAGGGGAGCCTCCTCGCCGATCACGTCGCTGAGCGGCACGAGGATGGTGCGTGTGATGCCGCCACCCTCGATGAAGGACTTGTCGGCGTAGTCGTCCAATGCGCTGGGCGTGGATAGGTAGAGCGAGCATTGCAGGATATCGACCGTGGCGGAGTAGGCATTGTCGCTCAGGTAATCGACACCGTAGGTGCTGTGCAGGTCGTAGCTGGTACGGGCGATGGTCTTGATGTTCGAGAAGGCCCGCTTGTTGCTCTCCACGGCGGCGCTCAGCTCGTCGGTGAACGACCACAGGGTGAGCGGCGTGCCAAAGTAACGCTGCGGAGCGTCGGCCCGCTTGATTAGCTGGGCGATGGAGATCGAGATCGGGCAGGTGCGGATGACGGTGCGTGGGGGACTGGGCAGCTTCTCTGCCTTCGAGGCCGTCTGCTTCATCTCGCGATAGGCCTGCTCTTGCTGGCGTTGCTCCTCGTCGCGCCGCCTCAGATGCGCCATGATGCCCTTCTCTATGTTGTTGCGTACGAATGACTTACCGGAGCTCTGCTCGCCCGAGATGATCGTCTGCAGCAGTAGGGCATGCTCGTTCAGGCCGTCGTAGGGGTAATAGACCCGGATGCGGGTGGCCACACAACTTAGGCAAGTGGCGGCGGCGAAGAAGGTAGCCACCTTGTAGGGCTCGGGGGCGTTGCGCATCAACTCACGGAAGATCAGCGGTAGCCACTTGTCCTTGGGGAGTGCGCACTGCGAAGCTGCCTCTTCGGCCTCCTCCTCGCTTGTTTTTTTTGGAAATGGCTCAGGTCCAGTGTCTTATCCTCCTTTGCGGATGTCTCATAGCTCATGTGCTGGGGTGTCTGTTTGCTTCATATCGCTAAAATTTTAATCGTTTTTTGATGTTTCCTGTCAGGACGATGGGTGGCTACCGCTTCGTTTCCGACACCGCAAATCTACGTCAAACCCCACACAGGGCAATGGGTTGTCCCGTATTAAATCGCTGTGAAAAAGAAGATTATGAACGAGGATGAACGCGGATGAATCAATTGGATGAACGCGGATGAACGCGGATGAAAAAAGCCCCGAGAGGAGCAGGGGCCATCGGGCGGTTAAGGTCGGGATCGCCCCGCCTGTCGCCCCCTGTTTTTTTGCCTCGTGAGGGAAAATTGCGCCATCCCGTGGATGGCTATTGTCCCATGCCAACCCCTCCGCCAACCTTACTACCTTACCTCCTTAACTACTTAATTCCGCTCTATACAACAAATGCCTGCAGCCAGGCAATCTCCTTGGCTACAGGCATTTATAACAATCAAACTATCGCTTACAGCTCTTGTATATTCTCTTTGCGGCTTTGCTCATCGCCCGAGGGGGTGATCAGTTTGTAGCCCTTGCCGTGGATGTTGATGATCTCGATGCCCGGATCATCCTTGAGCAGCTTACGCAGCTTGGTGATATATACGTCCATGCTGCGGGCGTTGAAATAGTTGTCGTCCACCCAGATGGTCTTCAAGGCATAGTTGCGCTCCAGCACCTCGTTGGCGTGCGCGCAGAGCAGGCCCAGCAGCTCGCACTCCTTGGTGGTCAGCTTCGTCACCTTCTCGCCGATGGTCAACGTCTGCTTTTGGGTGTCGAACAAGAAGCCTCCCAGCTTGTAGAAAGGAATGTCTTTCAGCTTCTTGCCTTTCACACGACGAAGGATTGCCTCTATGCGCAGGAGCAGCTCTTCCATGCTGAAGGGCTTCGTCAGGTAGTCGTCAGCGCCATGCTTGAAGCCCTCAAGAATGTCTTCCTTCTGTGTCTTAGCCGTCAGGAAGATGATGGGGATTTCAGGATTGATCGAGTGGATCTCCTGTGCCAAGGTGAAGCCGTCTTTCTTCGGCATCATCACGTCTAATACACACAGATCGTATTTTCCTTTTGTGAAGCCTTTGTATCCGGCCTCGCCATCGGAGAAGAGGTCTGTTTCATACCCTTTCGCTTGCAGGTATTCTCTCAGGAGCATACCCAAATTCTCATCGTCTTCGCAAAAGAAGATTCTCATTTTTTCTTCCATAACTAACTTTTTATAAGAGGTAATGTAATAATAAATTTCGTTCCTATTCCACCGTTGCCCACTTCGGCGCGGATGGATCCTTTATGATCTTCGATGATCTTGCGCACATAGGCCAAGCCCAAACCGAAGCCTTTCACGTCGTGCACATTGCCGGTGGGCACGCGGAAGAAGCGATCGAATACCTTTTTCAGATACTCCTTCTTGATGCCGATACCATTGTCCTCGACGGAGATCAGCAGCTTGCCGTTCTCGTTCCAGGTGCGGCTCATCAGTTCGAGGGGCACGTCTGGGCGGCGATACTTCACGGCGTTGTCCATCAGGTTGAACAAGACATTGGTGATGTGCATCTCGTCCACATAAATATTCGAGTCGGTCGCTTGCAAATCAATGTCTAACGAGCCGCCATATTTCTCGACCTTCAAGACGAAGGTGTTCGCCACGTTGGCCACGAGGTCGTTCGCGTCCAGCTCTTTCAGCTTCAAGGTCGCCTTTTGCCTTTCAAACAACGACATCTGCAATACCTTCTCTACCAAGAAACCTAATCGTTTGGTCTCGTCGTTGATCACGCCTGAGATGTGCCTGAACACATCCGGGCTCTTTGTGATGTCCGAGTCTTTCAGCATCTGCGCGGCTAACGAGATGGTGGAGACCGGTGTTTTCAGCTCGTGCGTCATGTTGTTGATGAAGTCGTTCTTCATCTCCGACAGTTTCTTCTGGCGGAAAACGATGAAGATGGTGAACACGAAGGTGATCAGCAGGATCAGCGAGAAGATCACCGACGGCACGATGAAGTTGATCGAGCTTTGTATGTAGTTGCTCTTTGTCGGGAAATAGACCCTGAGGTAGTTCAACTTCGAGGGCGGGTCGTTCGGGAAAAGCACCTGGGTCACCACATCGGATGCGATGGGTTGCTTGCTGACCTCCGTGCTTTGATATACCACGTTGCCATCTTTATTGATAACGGAGAAGACGTAGGGAAGGTTCAATCCGTTGTTCAAAAACTCGCTTTTCAGGTAATTATCCAATTTCTTGAAATCAATGCGCTCCTCGATCGGCTTCAAGTTGGCGGTGTAGAGGATGTTGAGAATCACCTCCTCGATCAATCCGCCTTGGTATTGATAGCGCCGCTTGAGGGTTTTTTGCAGGTCCTTGGAGGTGTTGACGATGCTGTTGGCCGAAGGGCGATTGGAGATTGAGGTGTGCGGCTCGAACTTGTGCGAGCTGAAGCTTTGCATCTCTAAGCGTTGGATCGAGCCGTTCGCATCTTTGATTTGCAGTTGATATTGTTCGCTGCTGATGACCTGCCCTAAGCGCTGTGCGTTGGGTGCGTTTTGATACATGAAGTTGTTCTCCTCTCGGTCGATGTCCTCTTCGAGGTATCGGCGGGTCTCATCCAGCTCCAAGTTCTTCGACACTTGGCGCAAGCTGCGTTTCACCGTGTCGTTGAATTGCTCGCTACGTGTCTTCAAGATGATGTTCACGTAGCTGATCTGAAGGTAGAGCAATCCTGCGAAGGCAAACCCCATCACGATAGCTAATAACCAGATTGTAGATTTCTTCATTGTAATCTCGTCTTCAATTATTCTGCGACAAAGAACGCACGTTTTCTTTTAATATTGATATAAAAAAGGTAAAATCTAAGGGCTTGAATTGTTAAATATCAATTATAAATTTGAGCTATCTCTTTCATAATTAGGATTTAAGTAGAGACGTAGCGCGCTACGTCTCTACAGGTTGGAAAATGGTTTAGAATCTTCCGGGACCACCTCCGGGAGGCGGGCCCATCGGACCTCTACCGCCACCTGGACCCGGACGTTTCATATCGCTGGCGCTGGCTCCACCCTTGAAGATGCTGAAGCGATAGATGAAGTGCACCATGAAGTAGCTGCTCAGGGTGTTATACTCCGCGTCTTGGATGTAGTTGGCCGTCACCGTACGAGAGATGTTGCTGCGCTGTTGCAGCATGTCATACACCTTCAAGCGCAGGGTGCCTTGGTTGCCCTTCAGGAACGACTTCGAGATGGAGGCGTTCCAGAGCACCTCGTTCTGCTCATAGCCCTCGCCATAACCGGAGTTGGTGCTCCAGGTGATGTCGCTTTCCAGCTTGATGTCCCAAGGCAGGTAGATGGTGGTCGTACCGCCGACCCCATAATTATAGGTGTCTTGGTCGTTCTGTCCCTGCAAGCTGTTGCGTGCCTTGTTGTAGCGGAAGTTTCCGTTCACACCCAAGTCGAGGTAGGAGGAACGGAAGTCGATCCCTGCCCGTTCGCTGAGCACGGTGTTCTTGCTGGTGTTTTTCGCCTCGTTGATGTAGCCGTTGCTGTTGCTGAAGGAGGCCATCGTCATCGAGTTGACCGAGAATTTCTTGTTCTTCAGCGGAGAGTTGAAGATCACCCGGGCGTTGGCGCTGTAGTTGCCGTTCACGTTCTT
>JALFJR010000042.1 GCA_022775005.1 Parabacteroides sp. | reverse complement strand
CCTAACATTTGAGCACAAAGGTACGCGTATTTTCCTAATCACCAAGGGTTGCTCAAAGAAAAAGATGCTCCACCCCATTTTTCTGAACAACGGCGTTGGTTTGCGCGACGAAAGCGCCACTTTCTTACATAACTTCTCTTCGCTCCATTTACTATTATTTGCAAATAGCTCACTATCTGTGTCTTTGCGGGCTTGACCCGCAAGCTCATCCTCTGTTTTTCTAACGCAACACGTTGCGTCCCTACCCCTTTGATAGGGTGTTCCGCAGGGTCGAGGCCGGCAAGAAAAATGCGCAAAAATACCTGGATTGTTCCACGGAGACTGCTCAACGAAAGTGAACGTTTTCGTTGAGCAGTCCGGACAGAGGGAATCACCCCAATTTTCCCCCTTTTCCCGCCTCCCTTCAGCGAAGCCTTCCCAACAGAAAAGAACGAGTTATTTATAACATATTTACTAATCAATTAAATTATTATTTACGTATGAGCAAGAAATTTTCTACTCTGATGGCGAGCCTCCTGTTCGCCAGTGCGTTCGTAGGAACAGCTGATGCGGCGATTAAGATCGTTGACATGTCAAAGGCTCCGGCTGCTGGCAAGTACATCATCGCTACTGCTCTTGACGTGGATAGTGACGGTAATGGCTACGTTGACAACGGTAAAGCTACTGGTGTTTTTATAAATGATCCTGCAGCTGTAGTAGCTAATCCAAGTTCTGGTGCTGTTGTTACTAACTTCAGCTATGTATGGACCATTGAGAAAGATGGTAGTAAATACTACTTTAAGGCACCAAATGGAAAGTATGTAAAAATGACTAATGCTGCGGGAGGTGACGCTCATGTAGCCTATGCAGATAGTAAATCGGATGCAGTAGCTTTCTCATATAATACCTCTACAAAAAATTTTGAGGTTACTATGAATGTGGGTAGCACTCCTCACAATTGCATTTTAGGCGTCTACACTGATAACAAGCCTGTTATTTATGATGCAGGAACTGCAACATCTGTGTCCTTGGCCAGTTGACTGCAAACTCGATGGAGATTGAGGCTGAGGGCAACAATTGATAGCGATAACTACTATTATGTTGGTGGTGTGAACGCTGCTGGAACGGCCCTGAAAATATTGAAGAATACAAATGGTACATCATTTGGTGATTATCCTGGCTACGATGCAGTGGATGCCAAAGATTATTTGTGGAAAATTGAATCAACTCAGGTAGGTGCCACTTATGTGATTGATTTGGAGAGCCCTAATGGTTCTGTGAAGCTGCATAAATTTGCTAAAATGCCGTATGCAAATGGTATTAATTTGTATGATGATTTTGCGTGCACTACAGAGTTCAAGATTAATGATAAGGTTTTGATCGGTATCTACGAGGCAACAGCAATCGCAGTTGACGGTAAGACCTTGAACGCACAGTTGGGCAATGGCTTCCAGTTTACAATCGACACAGAGAAGGATAAGAAGGCTACCATCGAGGGCGCAGACATCTTGTCTGGTACGTTGACGGCTGTGGATGAGTATCGTTCACACACCGCTACCGATGGAGTTACTCGCTTCCAGTTGATGACTGCCGATAGCTCTTTCATCGTTGTGAATACAAAGGCTAATTGGGGAATCAGCGGTTTGAGTGATGGTGGTTTGAAGTTGGCTAAGATCAGCAAAGAGGAGTTGGCAAAGAATGCCGCTAACTATTGGAGCTGGTTTGAAATTGCCAAGAGCGCAGGTGCAACTGACGCTGTTTCTTTAGCTGGAATCGTGGCTTACAAGGAGAAGACAACAGTATATGGAGATGGTGAGCCTGCTTAACTTTACGCTGCGGCTGGTAAGAACTATTTAACCGTAACTAAGGATGATACAGAAATTTATCCGTATGTTGCTTTGGGTAGCTCAAGCGTAGTAGAGTGGAAGGAACTCTTCACAGCTCCTGCTTACTACAACATCATCCAGTTGAACAAGACTACTTTGGCTCCGGTGAAGGCATACGGTGTTGATGGTAATGGAAATGCTGGATATGTAGATCTGTCAAAGGTTCAGTTGACTGAGCCGGAAGGTCAATGGCAACCGCATTGGAGTGGCACAGAGTTGACGTGGGTAAACCGTGAGAATGGAGTGGAATCAGTTGCTTGGTCTCAGCTCCGTAAGACTGATAAGACTACTAACTTGCGTGCCGCTTCTCCGGTTTACCAGGATGCAGCTGGTAACTTGATCGTTTTGAATGCGATCGGTATGGCATCTACTACAAAGATGGATGGTTTCGTAAGCTATAATGATTTGACGCTCCGCGACGAGGAATATACTTTGGGCTTCTATAGCAACGTATTAGGTGCTTCGGCTTACTTGGCTGAGAACCACGTTGGTGGCCATCAGCTTGGTTTGGAGAAGGATGTTAAGGATGCCGCTTCTTGGAAGTTGACCGCACACGTGGCTAAGGCTTCTACTACTGCCGCTACCGACTCTGTATATGTAATGAATGAGGTTCACTTCTGGAATGCCAACAAGAAGGGTGGCGCAGGCTGGGACAAGGCCGTAGATACTTTGAAGATCGTTGCTTACACAATCACGAATGTATCTAACAACGAGCCGTTGTATTACAGCGCAAATACTGACACATTGGCATTTATCTGCAACCCGAAGGCAGAGGCAACTCGCTTCGTGATTAAGAAGGCTGCCGATGGCAAATACAACTTGTTGACGGTTTCACAGGCTTCTGCAACTGATCCTTGGACATTCGACAAGAAGGTTTACGCAGGCTTCTCTGCGAACTATGGTAACATCCAGCTGACTGGTTTGAATGACAAGACTGAGAACGACTTGGTAGTGATCGAGCCGAAGGCTGCTCCTGAGTACGTGAAGTTGAGCGCAGGCGATACGATCCGTATCTTCCGCGAGGGCGCAGAGGCATCTCTGTTGTTTGAGAAGGGTGAGTTCTTGGGTATGGAGAACGCATTCGAGTTCTCAAAGATGGCTCCGGATATGTTCGTTGACACGGCTCACATCGAGAAGAACCGTTATGAGTATCTGTTGGCTGTAGAGCCTAACCGTGTAGTAACCAGCGAGGAGTGCACCGTTCCGGGTCACCCGAAACACGAGACGAACGTATTGCACGCACGTTTCTTGGTGAACTTGATCGACTCTGCTTATGCTGAGGCAGCTCGCAACATCATCCACGGTTCTAACAAGTACATCAACTCTGAGAAGTATGCTAAGTTAGGCTTCTTTCCGGGTTATCATGAGGCTGATACGTTGGTAATCAACAACTCAGTATTCACGGGTACGACCAATGCGAAGAACGACTCTATCCAGTTGAACTCTACAGCTCGCAACGTGGCTAAGTTTGCGTTCAAGGTGGTAGATCAGGATACGAAGGCATTCGTGATCGAGACTGCTTACAAGATTTATCCGACCGCTGCTGCTACAGAGCCTACAGTAGGTTACTTGAAGTGGATGAACGGCGCAATCGTAGTGGTTCCGGAAATCGCTAACGCAGACGTTTATAACTTGAAGGCTACAGACGAGAACCCGACCGCTAACGAGGCAATCGCTGCTGAGGCTGGTGCTCAGGTAATCGGTGGCCAGGGCGTTGTAACTATCCAGGGCGCTGCTGGTAAGGTGATTACCGTAGCTGACATCTTGGGTCGCACAATCGCTAACCAGGTAGCTGCTTCCGACAACGTAACGATCGCTGCTCCGGCAGGTGTAGTTGTAGTTGCTGTTGAAGGCGAGGCTACGAAGGTAGTGGTTAAGTAATAGAACAAACGAATTTTATTCATAATAAATAATCTCCCTGTGCGGTCCATTGGGCCAAGTACTCCGTGAGGATGAACAAGCGGGGAAATAGAATTAATAATATGTAAAAAAGTTCTTATTGCAGAGTAGCCTCGTGAGGGGCTAAAGGCAGTCACAAAACAGGAGCCGTCAGGATGCAACAAGCCTGGCGGCTTTTTTTATCTTTCCCAAGAGGCCGTAAATGCGTTCATTTGTTTACCTTTGTATCATTAAAAGTGTAGATGGACATGACAAAAGAGATAATAGCTGAATCGGTAGTGAATGACTTGCGTTACCTGCAACTGCTGGCACGCAGTTTCCCGACAATCGCAGAGGCCAGTACGGAGATTATCAACTTAGAGGCGATCTTGAACCTGCCGAAGGGGACGGAACACTTCTTGAGCGATCTGCATGGTGAGGACCAGGCTTTTAGCCATGTGCTGCGCAATGCCTCGGGAGCGGTGAAGCGAAAGGTGAACGAGATCTTTAGCAATACGTTGCGCGAAGCGGAGAAGAAAGAGCTCTGCACGCTGATCTATTATCCGGAGGATAAGCTGGAGTTGGTGAAGGCCGCTGAGCGGGAGCTCGACGACTGGTATCAGGTGACGTTGAACCAGTTGGTGCGTGTCTGTCGCAATGTCTCTTCCAAATATACCCGCTCCAAGGTGCGCAAGGCGTTGCCGAAGGAGTTCTCCTACATCATCCAGGAGCTGCTGCATGAGTCGTCGGTGGAGCCGAATAAGTCGGCTTACGTGGATCAGATCATTCGCACGATTATCTCCACCGGCCGGGCAGACGATTTCATCATTGCGCTGGCGAACCTGATTCAGCGGTTGACCATCGACCTGCTGCACATCATTGGCGATATTTACGACCGGGGACCGGGCGCGCACTTGATCATGGACATTCTTTGCGACTATCATAACTTCGACATCCAATGGGGCAACCATGACCTGCTGTGGATGGGCGCTGCGGCTGGCAACCGGGCCAGTGTGGCCAACGTGATCCGCATGTGCCTGCGCTTCGGCAACATGGCAACCTTGGAGGATGGCTATGGCATCAACCTCTTGCCGTTGGCCACCTTTGCGATGGACAGCTATGGCGACGACCCCTGCTCGCTCTTCCTCCCGCAAACGAAATTCGCGGACAATGGTATGGACGAGAAGACGACCCGCCTCATTGCGCAGATGCACAAGGCTATGACGATTATCCAATTCAAGTTAGAGGGGGAGATCATCCGTCGCCGGCCGGAGTTTGGCATGGAGGATCGGCTGCTGCTCGATCACTTAGACCTACAGCAGGGCACCTTGACGATCAATGGCAAGGCTTATCCTTTGATCGACACCCATTTCCCCACGATCGACCCGAACGATCCCTATCGCCTGACGGAGGGAGAGCAAGACTTGATCGAGAAGATTTGCCACTCTTTCGAGAGCAGTGAGAAGCTGAAGAAACACATGCGTTGCTTCTTCCGCCACGGCAGCATGTATCAGGTGTGCAACTCCAACCTGCTGTTCCACGCCTCCATCCCGATGAATGCCGACGGCACTTTCAAGCAGGTGCGTATCTTAGACAAGGAGTATGCGGGTAAGGCGTTGCTGGATAAGGTGGATCAGTTGGTGCGTGAGGCCTATTTCAAGACGGGCGAGCCGGAGGAGCTGGCCTTCGCTTGCGATTATATCTGGTATCTTTGGTGTGGTGCGGATTCTCCGCTGTTCGATAAGAGCAAGATGGCTACTTTCGAGCGGGCTTTCATCGCCGACGCAGAGACGCACAAGGAGGAGAAGGGCGCCTATTACACGTTGCGGACGAAAGAGGAGATCTGCGACAAGATTCTGGATGAGTTTGGCGTGGAGGGCACCCATCGTCATATCATCAACGGCCATGTACCGGTGCGCTCCGTGAAGGGGGAGAACCCCATCAAGGCGAATGGGAAGATGTTGGTGATCGATGGAGGTTTCTCTCGTCCCTACCATTCGAAGACGGGTATCGCCGGTTATACGTTAGTGTATCACTCGCGCGGCTTCCAATTGGTGCAGCACGAGCCTTTTGAGTCGCGAGCGAAGGCGATCGAGGAGGGATTAGACATCAAATCGACCATGATCGTGGTAGAGTTGAGCTCACATCGTCAGATGGTGAAAGATACCGATAAGGGAGCGGAGCTGAAGAGCCAGATCCAGGATTTGGAGAAGCTGCTCTATGCCTATCGCAATGGCTTGATCAAAGAAAAAGAAAGGTTTGAGCGATAGCTCAAACCTTTTCTGCTTTTGTGACCCGGGTGGGACTCAAACCCACGACCTTCAGAACCGGAATCTGACGCTCTATTCAACTAAGCTACCAGGCCAAATGCGGGGCAAAAGTAAGCATAATCTGTTAGTTTCGCAACCCCGTAGCCCATTTATTTTTGCCGAACAGCAAAAATGTAAGCCGTTTTGCTGACTTTGCAATCAATTTGCACTATCTTTGCCCGTAATTGAATAAAAATAAAACACAAAGCAATTATAATATGAGCTATTTGATTAAACCTGCGGGATATAAGGCCTTGCTGAACCTGCCCCAGACGGAGATGGGCATCAAGAAGATCAAGGACTTCTTCCAGCAGAATCTCTCTTCAGAGCTGAGGCTGCGACGTGTGACCGCCCCGCTTTTCGTGCTCAAGGGAATGGGTATTAACGACGACTTGAATGGTACGGAACGGGCTGTTACTTTTCCGATCAAAGATTTGGGCGATGCGAAAGCGGAGATCGTTCACTCATTGGCGAAGTGGAAACGGTTGACGTTGGCAGATTATCAGATAGAGGAGGGCTACGGCATCTATACCGATATGAACGCCATCCGTTCGGATGAGGAGTTAGGCAATCTCCATTCGCTCTATGTCGATCAGTGGGACTGGGAGTTGGTGATGAGCAAAGAGCAACGCAACGTGGCCTTCTTGAAGGAGATCGTTCGCCGGATCTATGCGGCGATGGTGCGCACGGAATACTTGGTCTATGAGATGTTTCCGCAGATCAAGCCGGTGTTGCCGAAGGAGATTCATTTCATCCACTCGGAAGAGTTGAGGCAGAAATACCCGACCTTTACCGCTAAGGAGCGTGAAGACGCGATCGCCAAAGAGCATGGTGCGGTGTTTATCATCGGTATTGGTGCGCCATTGGGCGATGGGAAGAAGCACGATGGCCGTGCGCCGGACTATGACGACTGGTCCACGGTGGCTGAGAACGGACAGGTCGGGCTGAATGGAGACCTCTTGGTGTGGGATGCGGTGCTGAACCGCTCGTTGGAGCTCTCTTCCATGGGTATCCGTGTGGATCGAGAGGCGTTGTTGCGCCAGCTGACCGCTTGCCAGGCAGAGGATCGCAAGCAACTCTACTTCCACCAGCGGTTGTTGAATGGCGAGTTGCCGCAGAGCATCGGTGGCGGTATCGGACAGAGTCGCCTTTGTATGTTCTACCTGCGCAAAGGGCACATTGGCGAGATCCAGTCCAGCATCTGGCCGGAGGAGATGCGTCGGGAGGCTCGTGCTGCGGGTATGTATCTGATCTGATCATAAATGAGATAGACAATGGATGTAAAGATTGAGGAAAGCTGGAAGTGGCGTTTGGCCGCGGAGTTTGAGAAGGACTATTTCAAGCAACTGACGGATTACGTCAGGGAGGAGTATCGTCGGGGTGCGGTTTATCCGCCGGGCCCTTACCTGTTCAATGCCTTCGCCCATTGCCCTTTCGAGCAGGTGAAAGTGGTGATCTTAGGGCAAGATCCCTATCATGAGCCGGGGCAGGCGCATGGCCTTTGCTTCTCGGTGCAGGATGGGGTACCCTTCCCGCCTTCCTTGGTCAATATCTTCAAGGAGATCCAGTCGGATTTGGGACGTCCTGTCCCTACGACCGGCAACCTGACTCGTTGGGCGGATCAGGGGGTGTTGTTGCTCAATGCCACCTTGACGGTGCGGGCGCACCAAGCGGGTTCCCACCAGAACCGAGGCTGGGAAACCTTTACCGATGCGGTGATCCACCGGTTAGCGCAAGAGCGTAATCACATTGTTTATATGTTGTGGGGATCGTATGCCCAGAAGAAGGGTGCTTTCATTGATAGCACGAAGAACTTAGTGCTCAAGTCGGCCCATCCTTCGCCTCTTTCCGCCTATCGAGGCTTCTTCGGCAATAGGCATTTCAGCCAAACCAATGATTATTTGGTAGCTACGGGACAGACACCGATCGAGTGGTGATTACTTCACCTCCTCGTAATCTACATATTCCCCATCATCTTGGGTAAAGATTTTCTTACGTTGGGTAGCTCGTGAACGGCGAGTCTCCTCTTCCGCCCGAGAGGAGGAACGGTGGCTGCTCTGTGGACGGCTGCTCTCGCTGCGGTTACTCTCGCCAAAGAAGAAACGCTTGAAGCTGCGCAAGACGGAGAAACCCATCAAGAACAGCAGCAGCATGAACAGGAAGAACATGAAAAACAGGAACTTGAACATACTCAGCTTCTTTTGTTAAGTAAAGACAGGATGATATACACTACGATCGTGCCGGCGATGCCTAAGCAACCCCATAAGGCAACGAACAGGATGGCGCAAGCCACCAAGAGATAACGAAGCTCATTCCCTTTCCAGCCCCACGATTTCACTTTTAAGGAGAACATCGGCACCTCTGAGACTAACAGCCAAGAGGAGAGAAAGGCCAACGGCAACAGGATAGCGGTCAGCAACGCCGCATGGCTGGCCAACGCCGGTTGCACCGCATAGGCGGCTGATCCCCAGAACAGGGCATGTGCCGGCACAGGCAGCCCGATGAAAGAGGTGGTCTGTCGTTCATCGATATTGAACTTCGCCAATCGCAGACCCGAGAAGGTCGGGATTACGAACGCCAAGAAAGGCAGATAGCTATTGAGCTCCCCGAAGGGCAGGGCAGGGGCACACTCCGTAAGCAGGCGATAGAGAATCATGCCGGGTGCTACACCAAAGCTGACCATGTCGGAGAGGGAATCCAGCTCTTTGCCCATCGGCGAATAGGCCTTCAACAGGCGTGCCGCAAAACCGTCGCAGAAGTCGAAAACGGCGGCAATAATAATCCAGATCAGTGCCCCGAAGAGGTTCCCCTCAAAGGCCATGATCGTAGCCACACACCCCGAGATCAAACTCATGCAGGTGATGGAGTTGGGAATATGTTTTCTGATTGTCATTTGGATAAACGAGCTATAGGCGTTTGATTGCCTGTTACTTTCTGATCCATCTCTACCAATACCTCCGTGCCGACTGGCAGATAGACATCCACGCGAGAGCCGAACTTGATGAAGCCCATCTGCTCATCCACGTGGCAAGGATCGCCCACTTTGGCGTAGGTGACGATGCGGCGCGCCATGGCACCCGCGATCTGTCGGGCCAGGATGTCCACGCCCTGTTTAGTGGTAATCACCACGGCGGAACGCTCATTCTCCGTGCTGCTCTTCGGCAGGTAAGCCGCCATAAAACGTCCATTCTGATGTGAGACATGTTTCACCGTGCCATTGACCGGGAACCAGTTGGCATGGACGTTGAAGATCGACATGAATATAGAGATTTGCAAGCACTGTTTGTGCAGAATTTCGTTTTCCATTACCTCCTCTATGGCTACGATCGTGCCGTCGGCCGGTGCGATGACCAATCCTTCCGAATCATAAGGGAAGCGGCGGTAAGGACTACGGAAGAAGTTCAGAATCAAGAGAAAAAAGACACTGGTAAAGAAAGCGACCGTGTAAAACAATCCCTTACTTGCTGTGTAATACAAAGTTACGTTCACGATAAAAATGAGCGTAAACAGTGCGAGCAGTAAACCGGTTCCCTCTTTGTGTACTTTCATCTTTCTCAGTTCTGTCTCCGTTTTATATAAATGAGATTGCAAAAATATTCATTTTTACCGAATTTCAAAAATTATCTGCTGGTTTCACGGTTTCTATTTTGCCTAACGCCACATACCATAGGTAGCCGCTCACCTGCGCATAGCCCATTTCTCGGATTAAACGTAGATAGTTACGCACTTGCGCCTGATGGCTTTTCAGTTGTCGCTGACCGAATTTATAATCGACCACAATCACCTCATCCCCGCGCAGCATCACACGGTCTGGTCGCTTCGTCAAGCCCTCTTTCGACAGGATCTCTACCTCGTTCAAGATGCGATAGCGCTCGCTGTACCACTCCTTTACCTCGGGCATTTGAAGCAGGTGGGTGATTTGCTGCGTCACTTGGTCGGCCTCCGCTTGGGTGATCACGCCCTCCATCTGGTAGCTCTCCACGGCGTTGGGGATGTCTCGGGCGGTACGGATGCGGCTCAATATCTCATGCATCACGGTGCCATGTTTCCGCTGTGTGTCGTCAAAGCAGAAGCTCTTCCCATGGAGCCGGAGGTGCAGGCGCTCATCGGGCGAGATAGAGACGATCCGTTTCATGGGCAGCTCTTCGGTTTCGCTTGGCTGCTCTTTGATTTCTGGATGCCACCAGTCGCCCCATTCAAAGTGCCCCGCTTCCGCATCGAAGTGGGCGGGAAGCAACGCTAAGGGTTCTCCTTGGACAGTCTGTGCCTTTTCCGTGCGCAATGCTTTCCAAAGTAGGTCGCCGATGGAGGTGATTCTTTCCGGTTCACCGCTTTTCGATAGCTTCTTCGGGCGTGGCGCGCAGAGGATCAACTCCTCTTTCGCCCGGGTTAAAGCCACGTAGAGGGTGTTGAGGTTGTCCATAAAGGCATTGAGCCGCTCCTGATAATAGTCGGAAGCAAAGAGGGTGGCTCCCAATCCCTGCCCATAACGCACAGGCACCAACGGGATTTGATCGAACGGCTTTTGCTGAGGGTGACACCACAGAATCACGGGATGGAACCCCTTATGATCTAATTCCCAATCGCAAAACGGCAGGATCACGGCCTTGAAACCTAATCCTTTCGATTTATGTACCGTCAGGATGCGAATGGCGTTCTGCCCGTCGGGGGTGGCGATGGTCTGCTTGGAACCGCTCTTGTCCCACCAGTCGAGGAAGTCGTTCAGGTCGGCATGTTCTTTTTGGGCGAACTCCGCCACCTTGTCCAAGAAGGCCTGGGCAAATACCTGTTCGGATGCGGAGATCGTGGTGCTCACCATCCGCAGCAAGGCCTCTGTCAGTTCATAGAGCGCATAGCGGGAATAGGCAAGCAATTGGCTGATCCACTCCTCGTTGGCTGTGTCTGCTTCCGTAAGCGTTCCTCCGATCAGCCGATAGGCATATTGGGCCAATTTCCGCAGGGCATTGTCTTGCGGCGCACGTAGAAAGCGAAAGATGGCGATAAAGCAGCGCACGGTCGGGGAGCTGTTGAGAAACAGGGCCTCGTCGGAAATGATGTCATAGCGATAGGGATCTTCGGGATGAGCCTCTTTGTGGTTCAGCAGGGCATTGGCCACCGCCGCCCCTTCGTGGTTGGTGCGCACTAAGATGGCAATCTCTTTCAAGGCATACCCGTTGCTTTGCAGTTGGCGAATCGTCTCGGGTAATCGGCTCAGCGCTTCGGTTTTCCAATCGTTCTTTGTGTCACCCGTGAGGAAATCTATCCGCACATGCCCTGCCTGCTGTTGGAAACGTGCCGGGATTTGTTGGTAGCATTGCGCATAGGCACTGGTCAGTTGCCGGCTGTATAAAGCCTGTTTCGCTTGGGTTAGTGAGGAGCTGGCTAAGGCCTCATTGTAAAGGTCTTGCAGCAAGTTTGGCGCAAGGGTGAAGAGGGCATTGTTGAAGGCGACGATATGGTGGCAGCTGCGCCAGTTCGCTTGCAAGGTCTCCTCGCGCACTAAGGCAGGGATAAAATCACGATGTACCTGTTGATCGAGCAGGGTCCAGTCGGAGTTCCGGAAGCGATAGATGCTCTGTTTCACGTCGCCCACGACCAGGTTCTCTTGGCCCTGCGCCAAGCTCTCCTCCACGAGGGGGCGGAAGTTGCTCCATTGCATCCCGCTGGTGTCTTGAAACTCGTCGATCATGTAATGGTCGATCTGCGTGCCGGTTTTCTCATAGATAAAGGAGGTGTCGCTGCCTTGGATCACCTTGCTCAACAGTTCGTTGGTGTCGGCGATGAGCATGATGTTGTTCTTCGCCCGGTAGGCACTGATCTGGCGGGCAATGTCTGTCAGGATGCCCAACGTATAATAATAACGGATAATCTCCTTGGCGGTGAAATAATCGGTAGCGTGGTCATAGCGTTGAATCAGCTGTTTCACGCAGTCATTCAATCCCGCCTCCACCGCTTGGACGATCTGCCGCCGCAGCTCCGCGCTGGCTTTTTTCGTGGTATAGGCTTCCGGTTGATCCATCAATTTGCGGAAGGTGGCGGAAGGGGCTTTCAGCTCTCCTTGTGCCCACACGTTGAAAAGGAGGAGGGGTGAGCGGCTTCCTCCGGAGAAATCAGTGGGTTGCAACCCCTGTTGCTCCATGATTCGCAGGGCTTGCTGACCGATCTCTTTCGCCTCTTTCTCCGTTTGGCGAAGGATGCCATAGAGTTTCTCCTTATACCTCTCTAAGGTCTGTTTGTCGATGGCATCATCGGTTTCCTCTGTGTGGAATGCCTTGTAGCTCTCCTTGAACAGCTCGCCAGCTAAGGAAAGAATGTCCGAACGGAAGTTCCAGCTCTGTCCCTCTTCGATGCGCTCCTCTGCGAAGCGTAACAGCCAATCCAAGAGCATCTTGTTCTCCGGATCGGCCAAGTCGTTCAAGAGGCTATCGATCGCTTCGTTCAGCACCAACTCCTTGTCCATCTCGATGCCATACCCCCCTTGCAGACCGATCTCGCGGGTGAAGGCACGGGTGATCTGTTGGAAAAAACGGTCAATCGTGCTGATCTGAAAAGCGGAATAGTCGTGCAGCAACGCGATAAGCGTGCGCTGCGCCTCTTGCCGCACCTTCTCCTCCGACCAATGATACTGTTGGGCGAGTGCCTCCACATAATCCGAGGGCGCACCGGAGGCTAAGAGATACAGCTCCGTCACGATACGGCTCTTCATCTCCTCGGTCGCCTTGTTGGTGAAGGTCACGGCCAGGATGCGGCGGTAGGCACCGGGTGCGGAGAAAAGCAGCTTCAGGTATTCGCCGGTCAGGGTATGTGTCTTGCCGGCACCAGCGGAGGCTCTGTAAATGGTCAGCATAAGGCAGACGGCTTATTTGAGCTTACTTTTCGCGTAGCCCGCCTTCAGCAACAGCTCCAACACTTTCTGCCGGAAGTCGCCCTGCAGGATGATCTCCCCCTCCTTGGCCGATCCGCCCACGCCACATTTCACCTTCAGCTCCTTGCCCAAAGCAGCTAAGTCGGCTGCGGTGCCTTGAAAACCAGTGATCAAGGTCACGGTCTTGCCACCCCGTCCATGCTTGTCTAATGCGATGCGCAACGCCTGCTTCTCTTTCGGCAGGGTCTCGGCCTCCACCTCCTCGTTGGTCTCATAGTGAAAATCCGGATTGGTGGAATAGAGAATGCCCAACCGATCCTTCCAGTCATTCTTTTTCATGCCTCACTCCTTGTTGATGCGACAAAGATAATGATTTCCCTATATGCTTCCCCGCCATTGATGGGCAAAATAGATTATGAATCCCTAACCCTTGCCATTAGTAATGACCGTCCTCGAAGATTACTAATGTATGGCTCCATCCGCTATGCACATCCCTTTTCAAGCCGTAAGCTTGTCACTGTTGAAGCCGTAGGCTTGCGGCTACCTATAGTCATAAGCTTACGGCTCGACAACTCGTAAGCTTACGGCTTATATAGCCTATTTTTATCCCCAGTTAGGGAAATATTTTTTCCTAACTGGGAAAATAATCACAACTCGTAGGGACGCAAGGTCTTTGCGTCCGGTTTACGTCCGGTTTGTGCCCAGGTTGCGTCCGAATGGATCCTATGCGCGCGCGTGAACATTATATAATATTAGGTATTGACGAAACGGGGGAAAACGGCGTCATTTCATGGCGCAATCGGGCCGTGGAACATTCCGTGGAACATAATGTTCCACGCTCTTTTTTGCAATGTTCCACGGGGAACAATTCTGCTAACTACTTGATAATGTGATTATTTAAAGAAGGAGAAAATGAGCGGACTGCTCAACAAAAAGGTTCCTAACATTTGAGCACAAAGGTACGCGTATTTTCCTAATCACCAAGGGTTGCTCAAAGAAAAAGATGCTCCACCCCATTTTTCTGAACAACGGCGTTGGTTTGCGCGACGAAAGCGCCACTTTCTTACATAACTTCTCT
>JALFJR010000040.1 GCA_022775005.1 Parabacteroides sp. | reverse complement strand
TTTTTATAGGTGTGCTGCACACCCATATTCCCATCATACGAGATATGGAACTGCGCACCACTACCCTTCTTGGTGGTCACCTCGATGACACCGGAGGCCCCTCGCGAACCGTATTGCGCCGTCTCGGCTGCATTCTTCAGGATATTGAAACTCTCGATATCCGCCGGATAGATACTGCTGAGGGTGGCCAGATCCGAAGAGACACCGTCGATGATCACCAACGGGTCATTACCGCCAGTCAGGGAGGTAGTGCCTCGCACACGCACACTGTTCAGCATGGCATCGGGTTCGAGCTGCCGGTCGTCACGCTGACACCCGCCGCCTGACCATTCAGCGCCTCCAGGGGATTGGTCACCAATCCCTTGTTCATCCTGTCTTGTGTTTTTCGCTCCAATTGGCCCAAATTATTTGGCTAACTGGAAAAAAATATTTCTCCAACTGGCAAAAAATTCAGATACCGTGAGGCGTAATCACATTGTCACACGGCTGTCATTCGGCAGCAATGCGACGGTTGTTATTTTGCGAGTGCAATCAAGAAAGGAATAATATGACAAAAGCATTCGTAAAGAAAGGAATTGTTGGCATCTATTTGCTGGTCCAAACGGCCATGGCAATGGCTGCGGACATCAAGGGAGTGGTTATCGACAAACAAAGTGGTGAACCGTTAATAGGTGCGGCGGTATTGGTGGATGGCCGAGGCGCGGCGACAGACATGGACGGCCGCTTTCAGATCAGCGGACTGAAGAAGGGCACCTACACGGTGACGATTCAATATGTGGCTTACAAGACCGCCACGCTGCAGGCCAACGCCACGGATGAGCCGGAGGAACTGACCATCCAGTTGGAGGCGGATCAACAGACCTTGGGCGAGGTGAAGGTGACGGGTGTCAGACGACACAACACGCAGATGGCGATGATCGCCCAAGCGAAAGAGAGTCGCCTCGTGGTGAACAACATCTCCGCCCAAGAGATCAAGAAGACACAAGATAACAACGCCGGTGAGGTGATCAAACGCATCCCCGGCGTCAGCTTGATCGAGGATAAGTTTGTGATGGTGCGCGGCCTCTCGCAACGCTACAATAATGTATGGATCAACGGTGGTGCCGTGCCCAGTTCGGAAGCGGACTCACGGACCTTCTCGTTCGATATTATCCCCAGTAGCCAGATCGATCATTTGGTGATCGTGAAATCGCCGAGTCCCGAATATCCGGCAGATTTCAGTGGCGGCTTTATCCAAATCAATACAAAAGATATTCCGACAGAGAACCGTTGGGGCCTTACCGTCGGCGGCAATTGGAATGATGCCACTGTGTTTCAAGATTTCAACTATGCCAAGGGAAGCGGTACGGACTTTTTGGGCTTCGATCGCAGTTTCCGTCCGTATAGCGGTGGATTCGATGCAGCGTTGAAGACCTTGGATAATGCCAAAGCCATCGACCTGCAAGGCAATGGTTTCAACAATGATTGGCGAGTGAAGCAACGCAAGCCGTTCGGCGATCTGAAGTTAGGTGCCGACTGGAGCCACCGCTGGGACGTGGATGGGGCTCAAATCGGTTTGGTAGGCGCACTGAACTATACCAACGAGACCCGTGCCTACACCGACATGGTGAATAACCTCTTCGGCGTGTATGACCAGGCGAACGACCGCAGCAACTACCTGCGTCACTCTATAGACAACCAATACAATCATAATGTACGCCTCGGCGCGATGCTCAACTTGGCGCTCCTCGCCCGCTCAGGCAACGACCGGATCGAGCTGAAGAACATCGTCAATCAGTTGGCCACGGATCGCTACACCGATCGTACAGGTGTAAACGCCCAATCGGATAACGAGATCGGCGCAGAGTATTACTACCGCAGCCGCACGACTTACAACGGACAGCTGACCGGCAAGCATACCCGCACGAACGACGAGATAACTTGGAGTGCCAGCTACTCCTATGCCAACCGTCGGATGCCCGACCGCCGTCGCTACACCATCGACGATGCCTTGGAACAGGGCACAATGATGCTGACTGCCGGAAACGAGATCAATCGCGAGTTCACCAAGCTGGATGAGCATATTATCTCTGCCAACGTGGGCGACCGGCATGACTTTCAGTTTGGCACTTTCACACCTACCCTGCATGTAGGTGCTTACGGCGAGTATCGCTCTCGTGCCTACCGCACCCGTGAGTTCATCTATAATTGGAATGTCAGCCACAACCAAATGCCAGCGGGCTTCCGCCAGATGGACATGACGGAGCTACTCTCTAATCCCGATTATTTCGGGGCAGACAAACTGCACCTCTTGGAGGTAGAGGCGATGCGCAACAGCTACAGCGGCCGCAATGCGTTAGGTGCCGGTTATGTAGCTACGACACTGCCTTTCGGAAAGCTGAGCCTCTATGCCGGTGTGCGCTTCGAGTATAACCAGATGGAGTTGATCACCAACACCCGCGACGACATAGAGAGCCACCAGAGCAAGTTCTATCGCTATCACGATTTCTTCCCTTCAGTCAACTCTACTTATGCCTTCAACGAGCAGCACCAGCTGCGTCTCTCCTATGGTAAGTCGGTCAACCGACAGGAGTTTCGCGAGGTATCGCCCTCGGTCTATTACGACTTCGACTTGGCTTCGCACGTGCAGGGCAACGTGGATCTGAAGCCCTGCTACGTCCACAACCTCGACCTGCGCTACGAGTTCTATCCTACCCGTGGCGAGCAGATCACCTTGGCAGGTTTCTACAAGCGGTTTGAGAACCCCATCGAATGGACTTATACGGTTGCGGGCGGCACCAGCTTGGTCTATTCCTACGAGAATGCCTCGAAGGCGGACAACTTCGGACTGGAGTTGGACATCCGCAAGGATCTCGCCTTCCTTGGATGGAATGGCTTCAGCTGGTCGTTCAACGGCACATTGATCCATAGCCGAGTGAGCTTCCCCGAAGGCTCTCGCAACGAGAATCGCCCCATGCAGGGACAGTCGCCTTACCTGATCAACACCGGCCTCTTCTATCAGCACGAGGCAACCCAACTGAACGTTTCCTTGCTTTATAACCGCATCGGCAAACGCATCATCGGTGTAGGTCGTAGCGAGGGAAGCACAGGTAGCGAAGACAATGCCCGTGTGCCCGATAGCTACGAAATGCCGAGAGACGTGATTGACCTGAGCATCTCGAAGAAGTTTGGCAAGCACATCGAGGTGAAGGCTAACCTGCGTGATCTGTTGGCACAGAAGGTGACCTACAAGCAATTCGCCGAAGTGACCAATCCCAACGGACACACCCGTGAGGTGGTGCAGATCACTCGCCAATACAAACCGGGTCGCAACATTGGCTTGACTGCAGTCGTAAACTTTTAACGAGAACGATAACAAAGACTATTCATTATTTAATCCATTATTGATATGAAAACAGTGAATTATTTAAGTTGGCAAATGCTGTTGGCGCTTGCCTTGAGTGTATCCGCTTGTAGTGACGACGATGATCCCGTGCCCACCCCCACGCCGGATCCCGATCCTGAGCAACCGACAAACAAAGTAGAATATGTCTGGGGCACGGATGGCGGATTGAAATCATGTGACCACATCCTCTTCAACGAGGCTGACAATACGGAGAATACTGAGGGTACTCAGATTGGTAATGGTGATGCTGAGTTTGTCTTCACCGGCAAGCAGACCCTCAAGAAGGGTACCTACCTGTTGAAAGGCTGGGTCTATATCGCCAACGGTGCAGAGCTGACCATAGAACCGGGTACCATCATCAAGGGTGACAAGCAGACAAAGGCTTCCCTTTTGGCAGAGCGAGGCGGTAAGTTGATCGCCAAGGGTACAGCTACTGAGCCGATCGTCTTCACCTCAGAGGCAGAGCCGGGCAACCGTAAACCGGGTGATTGGGGTGGCATTATCCTGTGCGGTAAGGCACGCAACAACCAGGCAGAGATGCAGATCGAGGGTGGCCCCCGTACGAAACACGGTGGTGAGGATGACGCAGATAACTCCGGTGTATTGAGCTATGTACGTATCGAGTTCGCCGGCTATCCCTTCCAACCGGATCAAGAGATCAACGGCTTGACCTTAGGATCTGTAGGTAGCGGCACACAGATCGACCACGTACAGGTATCCTACAGCAACGACGACTCCTTCGAGTGGTTTGGGGGTACGGTCAACTGCAAAAACTTGGTGGCTTTCCACGGATGGGATGATGATTTCGATACTGACAACGGCTTCAGTGGTGCCGTACAGTATGGCTTGTCTATCCGGGATGCTCGCATCGCCGATAAGTCGCAGAGCAATGGTTTCGAGAGCGACAACAACGCCAGCGGATCGGATGTTTCTCCCTATACGAACGCTACTTTCAGCAACATCACCTTCATCGGTCCGAAGTTGCAAACCGGCGTAAACTTCGAGAATAAGACCGACTTTATCAACGGTGGCGAGATGAACCCCAACAACGGTTCCGCCTTGGGTAAATTCCAGTCAGCCATGCAGATTCGTCGTAGTTCACGCCTGAACGTGATCAACTCCGTAGCTGCGGGATGGCCGATCGGCCTGATCATCGACGGTGAGAAGGGTGAT
This sequence comes from Parabacteroides sp., assembly GCA_022775005.1. Classification (GTDB taxonomy): domain Bacteria; phylum Bacteroidota; class Bacteroidia; order Bacteroidales; family Tannerellaceae; genus Parabacteroides. Next base: position 29,266 of record JALFJR010000040.1, on the reverse strand, counting down.
ACGCCTGCGCAAGCCAAAGCAGGTACGTTGCGTTACCACAACAATGTGCTCGCCGGAATGGATATTGTTGGTTCGGATGCCAATAAGGTCTATGAGGATATCCTTTACGACGCAACTAACAAGGTAGAGATCGATAAGAACCAGAAGTCTTACTCCAACAGCTTCTTTTTCCAAGAGGCACTGAAGAACAGCTACTTCGAGGATGCCGCAGCCTTGGCATTGACCGATGCTGCAAACGCAGGGTCTCCCTTTATGCCGACAGCTACCAGTCCGTTGCTGAACTTAGCCTCTTTCGAGGGCGAGAGCTCCGCTTGGTTTGACAAAGTAAATTTCGTAGGTGCGTTCAATGCGTCCGACAACTGGTTGAGTGGATGGACCAACTTTGACCCACAACACACTACTTATTAATGTTCCTTTCAGGCTGTCTTTGCTCTTCCTTCTGTATCCATGTCTGAGGAAGAGCAGGATGTGCTATTAAAAAGAATCCCCGGCTCCGTGAGGAATCGGGGATACACTTTTAGTAGGCATTTAGGAATAAGGGAGTTTTAGGCGAGAAGGTTAGGTTCCTCCTCATGGTTTATAAGTATCAAAACATGTTTAGTCTTTTAATTAGGCGATGCCATTCAGCATCCCATAGAAGTAGAGTGGTTTCAGGATATACACCTTCAGCAGCCAAGCCAACCATTGCTCCTTAGAAGTATCGATCAGCGTGAAGGGGAACGAAACATCCGGGTTCTTCTCGTAGTCGAACTCACACAGCAACACATGGCCATAATCTGTCACGATCGGACAAGCCGCATAGCCATTGTACTTCTCCGTCGGCTCCTTGCCCTCCATCAACGCAATCAAGTTCTTGGCCGCGATAGGCACCTGCTTACGGATCGCCGCAGAGGTCTTACTGGTCGGGATGCCAGCCACGTCGCCCAACGAGATGATGTTGGGATATTTCTTGTGTACCAACGTCTCTTTGTCAACCATTACCCAAGCGTCGGCCGCCAACTTACCTTCCGTCCAGCCCAAGCCAGCCTCACGCACGAAATCGGGAGCTGACATCGGCGGCACGAAGTGCAAGAATTCGTAATCCTCAACGAACGGAGTCGTGATCTTCTCCTCGCCCTTGGTCACTACTTTCTCCATATATACACGCTTCGCCTGCGTATCGACACCCTTCACACGCACATTCACCTTGTAAGGCACGTTGCGCTCCTTGTAGATCTCGATCAAGCGTGGCGTGAAGTAAGGCACATCATACAGTTCCTTAGAAGCCGTATAATAGTGGAAGTCCAGCTTCTCGCGAGTTCCCTGCTTGCGAGCGTAGTGCTCCGTCAGCAAACAGATCTTCTTCGGTGCACCTCCACACTTATGCTTCGTATAGGTATCGGTATAAATACCTTTACCACCCTTCTGTGCGAAAGCTTGAATAGCCTGCCATGTCTTCTGCGCACCTTCAAAATCATAAATACTGTGTGCGTTGCCTTGACCAAGCGTCTTCTGCGTGATGCCTTCCACCTTCTCCCAATTGCATTGCAAACCCGGAGTCAGCACCAAGAAGTCGTAAGGGATCTTGCCGTTCTGGGCAGTCGTCACCTGGTTCCAAACCGGATCAACTGCAGTCACGGAATCCTTTACCCATTTAATCCCGCTGGGCATACAATCCTCTTGCTTCTTCCAAACCTCATCCGGCTTGTAAACACCAGAAGCGATCAAGGTAAATCCCGGCTGATAGAACTGACGATCGCTGGGATCAATCAGTGTAATATCTGGATCGTTCAACCAGCCTTTCAAACGGGCAGCCATACTGATACCGGCAGCACCACCACCGATAATCACGATTTTACCCTTCGCATTACTGGAGAACGCATGTGCTTTATTCGTGCTCAAACTTGCCATCAATCCGCTTGCGGCAAGGATGCGGAAGAAGTGTCTGCGGTCGATACCTTTTTTCTCCAACACTTCTAATTGTCTTTCTAATTCGTGTGTCATCATGTACAACTTCTTAAAGTTTATTTTTTGCAAAGGAACAATTTAATTTGATTTAAGCCATAAAAAAAGCTACTACATCACTTTCACAGGGCATTTTTCTGAAATAAGGCTACTACATCATTGCTTTCACACAAATAAATAAGCCATTGAAGATCAAGAATAAAAACTTAGGATAGATTGCTCACACCATTTACTCCTTCATCCGTGATCAAATCCTAAATTATAAACAGCCGCTATTTACTCTTCTCCAAATTTAAACAAAAAGTCCACCAAATTGGTGTCTGATTCAAGCATGAGACGCTTGCGCAACCGATAACGGCGGATCTCAATCGCCCGGACAGAGACATTCAAAAGTGAGGCGATCTCTTTCGTCGAGAGGTTCATGCGGAGCAAACAGCAGAGGCGGAGGTCGCCTGTCGTGATGTCGGTATAACGTTGCCGCAAACGCTCCATGAAGTTATGGTGGGCACTATTGAAATAGCTCTCAAACTGGAGCCAATCGGCTTGGTCGTTCAGCCCATCCTCCATCAGCTTGCGCAGGCGGTTGTAGAGCTTGTTCGGATAGCGATCGCCCAGGGTGCTCTTCTGCTCGTCCAACTCTTTCAAGAAAGATTGGATGGCCTCGTTACGCTTCACCAAAGCGGTGGTTTGCAAGGTCAGCTCATTGCTCTTGTTCTTCAGCTCTACCTCCAACATCTCGCTTTTCAGCTGTTGCAAACGTTGCTGTTCCTCCAAGCGCTCCGCCTCCAACTTCGTCTGTTCCTTCCGTTTCAAGTTCCTCAAGCGCACACGCAGCCCCACTTGCATCGCTACACCGAGCAACAAAGCGTAAAACAGATAAGCCCACATTGTGTTGTACCAAGCCGGGCGCACTTCGATTCTCAACCGTAACTCCGGGAAGGGACCACGTGTGACATACTTACGCACCACCAGCTGATATTCACCCGGCGGCAGCTGCAAAAATTTCATAATGCCCTCGTTTTGCCACTCCGACCACTCATCCGAAACGCCCTCCAGCCGATAACTGATCTGGTGATTGGGGGTGAACACGGTCGTGCCGACATAGACAGACAGCTCTTGGAAGTGATGCGGCAAGGAGATGGCCTGCGTATGCGGGTCAATGGCATGGATGCCCCGTTTGTCGATGTAATGGATGCGGAAGAAATTGGGCATGGTCAAGCCTCCTAAACTGCCGGTGATCAACTGGCGGGTATTGATCAACAAGGCCCCCTCTTTTGCTGAAACTAAGTCTAACGAGTCGTTGAGCGGGATAAAACGCCGGCCATTCGACACTAAGCTCAGGTTGTAATTGGTAAAAAGGATGCGGCATTTCAGGATACCCTTCCCCCCCTTCAATTGGAAAAGTCCCGCCTCATTCTCTGTCGTGAGCCAATAATGCTCATCCCCACGGGCATACAGATTTTCCGAACGATTGAATTGCTGCAACGACGAAAGATCAGTAAACAAATCAGCCACGGCAAATTCCTCAGCCACTTGCGCCGTAGGGAACAGTCCCGCCACCACAGCGGCATCAATCGGCTCAAACTGTTCGTCCGCCTCCAGCTCGCGGCAATAAAAGCCGCGGTTGGTTTGGATGTAGAGCTTGCCGTCGCGCAGCAAAGCATCTTCCAATTTGCCAATATGCTGACGCTTATCCAGCATAGCAACAGGCGGATCCACCTCGATGCGCGTAATACCGTTGTCTAAAGCTACCCAAGCCAAGGTGTTATCCTGCACGCAAATTGCCTGCACGATATTATCTTGCAACTGGTTGTCGATCGTCAAATGGTGGTAGATTTCTCCCGCTTTATTTGTAATGAACAGACCCGAGGCGGCCGTACCGATAAAGAACAGGTCTCCCACGGTAGCTACGGCAGTAGGTCTCAACCGCTGAATCTCCTCAGGCACCACAAAGTCCACCTTCGGCTTCTCAAACGTCACGTGAGGTGGCAGGTGGTCGATCGGCGTGTAATGCAATTGCCCGAAGGTATCTCGCAGCCAAAAGCCTAACGACTCCTCGCCCTGCGTATAGAGTGTGTCGCGCCAATAGGTGACATGATAAAGTTCTGACTTATCCGGCAGTTCATGCAGCTGCCAATTGTTGCCGTCGAAACTCAGCAAGCCGGAATTATTCGCAGCATAAATAAACCCATTGTAGGAAACGGAAATATCCCAATTCTGGCAACTTGCTTTATACTCCTTGACGGAATAGTTCTGGATCAGCACAGCGGGAATCGTTGTCCCCTTTGCCGCGAAACAGACGATCAAGAGTCCTATCCATCCTATGTAGAGTTGCCGCAACATCTTTCCTCACGTGTTTTTAGATATTCTATTCAAGTGAGGCAAAGTTAGCGCTTTTTAATTATTATCCCCGTTTTGTCCTCGAATTAAATGCAAGAAGGCAGATTTCTTGCGTCGGCCTTCTTCCGAAATATGTTTTGAGAAATGTTCAAGGCAATTTATTCCAAGTGTTAGTTATAATGCTTGAAGTGCTTGTAATCCCCGGAGAGCGTTCCTTCGGAATAAGAGGTACCTACCCGTTGCCAAGCCATCTCCTTCTCATTCAACTGGATGATGTTGTAGCTGAGTTGCTCAGCCGCGGGCGAATCCGTCGGGAGTGTCAGCACATTGTTTTGCAACTGATAGTTGTGTGTGTAAATCACTGTGGTATCTACCAGCGCATGATTAACCTTCAACGTATAAGTTCCATCCAGTTCGAACTTATATTTAACGGAGCTATCCATAGAGAAATTCGGGTTGTCGTAGCACTCACCCCAATATCCCTCGGTAAGTTGTGACACCTCAATCACCTCATCTTTCGAACACGAGGTGGCTAACAAGGCCGTAGCGGCCAGCAATGCAAAGACTTTCTTCATCATACTAATTTTTGTGGATTGTTTATAGAAGCAGATGCAAAGATAGCTCCATTCGCTGCATAGCTCTCAAGGAAAAATACGAATTACTCAATAGAGCCGAAGTAGAGCAACAACATACCTAACAAGACAAGTAGCAGATCCCAGATCTTGCTCCGCAGGTTTCTCTCGTGGAAGAACAAGACACCAATGAAAAAGGAGACCACCACGCTGCCCCGGCGAACCATCGCCAAGATAGAAACCATACAGCCCGGCAACTGCAAGGCAGCATCGTAGAGCAGATCCGCACTCACCTCGCAAAGGCTGACCATGACAATACTCCAGACGAAACGGAAAGGCACCGCCCCCTGCCCTTGCTTTCGCAGGGAGCGCTGGCGATACAGCAGGATTAGCAGCAAAAGAGCCGTTTGATAGATGTTATACCAACTTTGGATGAACATCACGCTGTTGCCCATCCCGCCATCTTCCGGTCTTCCCATGACGAGCTTGTCGTAGAGGGCGGCCGCGGCACTGAACAGGGTGGAGAGAAACATCACCCACACATAGCGGTTGTGGCGGAAGTCGATCCCCTCTTTCTTGCCGCTCATGCTGACGGCCACCAATGAGCCTACCGACACCGCCACGCCTACCCATTGAAGTACGTTGAGCGACTCCCCATACAGCAGCATCGCCCCTATGACCGTCTCCACAGGGCCGAAAGCAATGATGATGCCGGAGATGGTCAAAGGCAGATGTTTGATGCCATTATAACTGCAAAGCCAGCATCCCAAAAGGAGCAGGCATTTACCCACGCTACAAAAGTGTTGAGTCAAGCCACCTGTCGGCACATAGAAGAAAGATCCCGTAAACAACTCACTATAGCGCGAGAGCAAAATGAAGGGGAGAAACAGCAATGCGCTGAAAAGGGTGTTGAGGAACAAGACGGTCAGCACATCGTTGCCCTGCAAAGAACTTTTCTTGAACGAATCTCGGATGCCCACGATAGTGGCAGAAACAAAAGCGAATAAAACCCACATAACTTTTTATATTTATTTAATAGACTTAGATGTTATGGTGAGTTTGCGAGCTATTGCGGTGTTTGGCCTCGTCGTGCAGAGATCATTTAGAATGCGTGAATCCGTCAAAAGAAAACCGCACAATAGACAGAAAACCGTATATAAACTTGCTTGCTCCAGCGAATATAGCTTATTTTGCGGTATTAACAAGCAAAACCGCAGCAAAGATGAATAAAGAAGAGCGACAAGATTATATACTCAGTTGCCTCAGGCAGAACAACCGGATCTACGTGACAGCGATCAGCCAACAGTTGAATGTGTCTGACGATACACTCCGGCGGGATTTGGCAGATTTGGAGGCCAACGGCTTCTTGACCCGTGTGCATGGTGGTGCGGTGTCGAGATCAGACACCTCCGCCCGCATCATGGATCGCTATGACCAAGATGCCTTGGCCAAGCAAAAGATGGCAGAGAAATTGGTCAGCCGATTTCAACCGGGCGACACGCTCATCATCGACGGGGGCACCTCCAACTTAGCCGTCGCCAAGATGCTGCCCCAGAACCTACCGCTCACGGTTTTCACGAACAGTTTTCCTTTAGCCGCTGAGCTCTTCACACACCCGCTTCATAAGACGGTTTTCTTGGGCGGTGAAGTGGATGAGGAGGGACAGGTCACCTTAGGCATTGACACCTATAAAAGTCTCCAGATGATCTATGCCGATTGGGCGATTATCGGCGTGAGCGACCTGCATCCCACGGAGGGACTCTTTTGCATCAAACGTGAAGAGGCACTTATCAAACGCTGTATGCTTGAACGCTGCGGCAAGCGGGTGGTAATGGCCGCTTCCGAGAAATTAGATAAGGCCCGCACTTTTCAGATCGCCACCCTCAACGACATCGACTATATCGTGACCGACGACAAAGGGGCAACGCACATTCTCAACACTTGGCCCAAAGGGAAATGGAGTGTGCTGTGAGAAGGAGACCAAAAGTTTGAATCATACTTAAAACTTTTCGTATTTTTGCAGAGAGTTTGAATTATACTTAAAACTTTCGGATTATGGAGCTACCTCGGAGATTGATCGAACGAACGGGCTATTTGGAGCGTATCAAGCCTTTCATGCGCAAGAATATTGCCAAAGTGCTGACCGGACAACGGCGAGTAGGAAAGAGTTTTCTCCTTTTTCAATTGATGAAATACGTATTAGAGGAGGAGCCGGAGGCAAATATCATCTACCTCAATTTCGAAGATTTATCGTTCAGCTCTATCCGTACACCGGAAGAAATGTCTGCCTATATCACTTCAAAGTTTGAGGGAGATGGCTATCACTACATCTTCATTGACGAAATCCAGGAGGTACCTGGTTTTGAGCGAGCGATTCGTTCGTTGTTACTCTCACCACGGAATGATGTGTATCTTACGGGAAGCAATGCCAAGATGCTTTCCAGCGAGTTGGCAACCTATCTGAGTGGTCGCTATATAGAGGTGAATGTCTATAGTCTATCTTATGAGGAGTTCTTGGTATTTCATCAATTAGCCGATACAGAGGAGCATCTGGAACTTTATAGCCGTTATGGTGGATTACCCTATTTAGTGAACCTGCCATTGACAGACGAGGTGGTGAATGAGTATCTGAAAAGTGTCTATTCAACCATAGTCTTCCGAGACGTAGTAGGACGATACAATCTACGCAATAGTGTTTTTTTGGAGCGATTAATCCGTTTTCTGTCTGAAAATATAGGTAGCCTCTTCTCCGCCAAGAACATTAGCGATTATTTGAAATCTCAACATGCGACTGTATCAGTCAATCAAGTTCAGAACTATACCCAATACCTAAGCAACGCTTTCTTGATTCATCGGGTGGAGCGTTACGACTTGGTGGGCAAGCGCATCTTCGAGATTGGGGAAAAGTATTATTTTGAGAACTTAGGCATTCGTAACACCGTGATTGGCTATCGTGTGACAGATCGTGCAAAGCTGTTGGAAAATTTAGTATATAATCATTTGCTGTATCGAGGATACCGAGTCAAGGTAGGTTATTTAGGAACGAATGAGATAGACTTTGTAGCCGAAAAAGATAACGAGCGTATTTACATACAAGTAGCTCTACGTATTGACAACGAAGAGACCGCAAAGCGTGAGTTTGGAAACCTATTAAAGATTCAAGACAACTATCCTAAACTGGTTATCACTGCCGATCCTTACGGTGGTCATAGTTATGAGGGAATCGTCCACTACCCTATCCGACAGTTCCTTACTACATTTTGATTTGTCATTCTCTAAATTTTGCATCGAAATGGAGAGGGCTGAGGATCCCAGCCCTCCCTTCACCCTTAAGCGTAAGCGGGGCTCGTAGCGCATCGCTTCTCGCCGGTATGCCAACAACATTTCGCTTTAGAGAGGCACGTCTCTTGTGTCGTCCACTTCGCGCAATCATCGTTGCCTACGGATCACAACACCACCACTAACCTGCTGCAGCTCCTCGTCAGAGACAATACGCATACCCTGCTGCTCATTCTTTTCTTCCATCATAACGCTGATTTTTTATTAATGAAACAAAACCCTTAAATAGTTCACCTCGCAAAGGAATTCCCTATAATAACTAAAAACAATTATTCCCCTATAATTTTCCCTTTTTATGTTGAGAAACAGGTTTCTGAAGCATACTAAAAACGACGGGCAACGGCTAACATTTCGTTGCCGAACAGACAAAAAAACATTGCCCATAGTTTTCTAAAACCACGGGCAACGAAAAAAATTTCGATGGGCAACGTTTTAGAAAACTACGGGCAATGAATTTCGCCCTTACGGGCAACGTTTTTTACTGAATCTCAATGACTCGGTTAACCTTAGCTTTCTCCTCAGGTGCGTGTTTAGGCAACTCGATTGTCAAGATACCATCGTTCACGCTGGCACTTATTTTCTCCTTTTCTACGTCGTCGGGCAGGATGAAAGATTGCTGGAACTTCGAGTAAGCAAACTCGCGACGCAAGTATTTCTTGTGCTCCTCTTTGTTCTCGTTCTTCTGCTCCATCGTGATGACCAACTCGTTGTTCTCACCCAAATGGATATTGAAATCCTCCTTTTTCATACCCGGAGCGGCTACCTCAACCTTGTAATCCTTGTCGCTCTCTACGACATTGATCGCAGGGGCGGTGGCGTTTGTCTTCATCATCCAATCGTTATCGAAGAAATCATTGAAGAAAGTCGGTAACCAATTCTGATCATTGTTGTACATTCTTTTACTCGGCATCATAGTTTTAATCTCCTATTCTTTAGTTCTTTATTTATCTCATTTTCTTTTGAGCCCGCTCTGCCTTCCGGCTTCCCGGATTCATTAAGGAGTGTGCAAACTACGTGCCCGATATGCCTGCTCCTCTCAAAGACCGCCCCTCTTTTAAACTCGTGCAAACCTATTTAAACGATGCGCCCCTCGATTTAAACCTATGCAAACTCCTTTAATGCTCAACGGCAAAAAACTGTCAGATAGGGTGGACAACTTGACAGGGAAATGTCAGAAACAGCGTTTTCTGCTTCACAACGGCTGTTGTCACGTTAGAAACAGCGTTTCCTGCTTCGCAACGGCTGTTGTCACGTTAGAAACAACGTTTCCTGCTTCGCAACGGCTGGTGCCTAAGGATAAACGCTAAACAAATTAGGGGCAACCCTCAGCGGATTGCCCCTAATACTATGCAGCTATTGCTACTTGAATTACTTATACTCTTGCCAGCTCTTGATCTGGATGTCCTCCTGCTTCATCTCGCAGAAGGCATTGATGAAGGCGCTTGCCAAACGTGCGTTGGTGATCAATGGGATATTGTGGTCGATCGCCGCACGACGGATCTTATAGCCGTTGGTCAGCTCACGCTTGCTGTGATCCTTCGGGATGTTGACTACCAACTCAAAGACATGCTTGCTGAACATCTCCATGATGTTGAGGTCGCCCTCCTCATCCGGCCAGCTGACAGCGATAGCCGGAATCTGGTTGTCGTTCAAGAACTTTGCCGTACCGTGTGTACCATAGATCGTATAGCCCTTAGCGGCCAACATGCGGCAAGGCTCCAACAGATCCACCTTGCTCTTCGCTGCTCCGGAAGATACCAAGATATTCTTCTGCGGAATCGTGTTACCAACTGCGATCATCGCTGAGAGCAATGCCTCGTTGAAGTCGTCGCCGATGCAACCTACCTCACCTGTTGAGCTCATATCTACACCCAATACCGGATCGGCCTTGTGCAGACGAGCGAACGAGAACTGAGAGGCCTTTACGCCAATCCAGTCAATATCGAACGCGCTCTTGTCGGGCTTGTCATACGGCGCATCGAGCATGATGCGAGTTGCTGTCTCGATAAAGTTGCGTTTCAATACCTTAGATACAAAGGGGAAACTACGAGAAGCACGCAGGTTACACTCGATCACCTTCACGAAGTTGTTCTTCGCCAAGAACTGGATGTTGAACGGACCAGAGATGTTCAACTCCTTGGCGATCATCTTGCTGACCTTCTTGATGCGGCGAGCGGTCTCGAAATAGATCTTCTGAGCCGGGAACACCAGGGTAGCATCGCCGGAGTGCACGCCCGCAAACTCGATGTGCTCGCTGATCGCATACTCCACGACCTCACCATTGCGTGCCACAGCATCAAACTCGATCTCCTTAGTGCCCTGCATAAACTCAGAAACCACCACTGGATATTCCTTAGACACCTTAGCCGCCAAGCCCAAGAACTCGATCATCTGCTCCTTCGTGTGGCAGACGTTCATCGCCGCACCGGAAAGCACGTAAGAGGGACGAATCAAGATGGGGAAACCTACCTTCGCAATAAAGTCGTCGATCTCCTCCATGCTGGTCAACTCAGCCCAACGAGGCTGGTCAATGCCTAATTGATCCAACATCGCCGAGAACTTGTGACGGTTCTCCGCACGGTCGATAGAGAGCGGAGAGGTACCCAATACTGGCACATTCTGACGATGCAGCTTCATCGCCAAGTTGTTCGGGATCTGGCCACCCACAGAGACTACCACGCCCTTTGGCAACTCCAAGTCGATCACATCCAACACACGCTCAAAGGAGAGCTCGTCGAAATAGAGGCGGTCGCACATGTCATAGTCGGTCGAAACTGTCTCCGGGTTATAATTGATCATGATAGACTTATAGCCCAACTTACGAGCCGTCTGAGCAGCATTGACTGAACACCAGTCGAACTCCACGGAAGAACCGATGCGGTAAGCACCCGATCCAAGGATGATCACATTCTTCTCGTTGGGGTAATAGGTGATGTCGTGATCCGTACCGTCATAAGTCATATAGAGGTAGTTGGTCAGCTCCGGATGCTCAGAAGCGATGGTGTTGATACGCTTCACAGAGGGAAGGATGCCCAACTTCTTACGCAAATTGCGCACACGAATGTTCTCCTTCTCCATGTTGCCGCTGGGGTTCTCCACGAAACGGGCAATTTGGAAGTCGGAGAAGCCCAGTCGCTTCGCCTCTTTCAAGACATCTGCAGGCAAATCCTCGATCTTCTGATATTGCTTCAAGACAGCCACATAGTCCACGATGTTCTTCAGCTTGTTCAAGAACCAGGAGTTGATCTTCGTCAACTCATAGATGCGCTCCACACTGTAGCCCTGCATCAAAGCCTCCGCCACAGCAAAGATGCGGAGGTCGGTCGGGTTAGCCAACTCCTCATCCAGATTCTCAAAATGGAGGTCGTTGTTACCCACAAAACCGTGCATACCTTGGCCGATCATACGCAGACCTTTCTGCATGATCTCCTCAAAGCTCTTACCAATCGACATGATCTCGCCCACAGACTTCATGCTGGAGCCAATCTGACGGCTCACGCCTACGAACTTGGTCAAGTCCCAACGCGGAATCTTGGCGATGATGTAATCTACCTCGGGTGCTTTATAAGCGGAGTTGGGTGTACCCATCTCGCCGATCTCATCCAAGCCATAACCCAAAGCCAACTTAGCGGCCACGAAAGCCAAAGGATAACCACTGGCCTTAGAAGCCAATGCGGAAGAACGGCTCAAACGGGCATTCACCTCGATCACACGATAGTCGCACGTGTCAGAATTGAAGGCATACTGGATGTTACACTCACCCACAATACCCAAGTGACGGATTGCCTTGATGGAAAGTTCTTGCAACAGCTCCAGCTCTTGGTTGGTCAATGAGCAGGTAGGAGCTACCACGATACTTTCGCCGGTGTGCACACCTAATGGATCCACATTCTCCATGCTCACTACGGTGAAGCAGTGGTCGTTCTTATCGCGAATCACCTCAAACTCGATCTCTTTCCAGCCCTTCAAAGACTCCTCCACGAGGATCTGCGGCGAATAAGCAAATGCGCTCTCCGCCAAGGTGCGCAACTCTGCCCCGTTCTGGCAGATACCGCTACCCATACCGCCTAAGGCGTAAGCCGAACGGATCATGATCGGATAGCCGATCTTGTTAGCCGCAGCTACCGCATCCTCCATGCTCTCTACCGCCTGGCTGATCGGAGTCTTCACCTCAATCTCGTTCAGCTTCTTCACGAAGAGGTCACGATCCTCCGTGTACATGATAGCCTCGACGGAGGTACCCAACACCTTCACGCCATATTTCGCCAATGTACCGGAGGTATAAAGCTCCGTACCGCAGTTCAAGGCTGTTTGTCCACCGAACGCCAAGAGGATGCCATCAGGACGCTCCTTCTTGATCACCTCCTCCACGAAGTAGGGCGTGATGGGCAAGAAATAAACCCGATCAGCCACACCCTCGGAGGTCTGGATGGTCGCAATGTTAGGGTTGATCAAGACAGTGCTGATCCCCTCCTCACGCAACGCTTTCAATGCTTGTGAACCTGAATAGTCAAACTCGCCTGCCTGTCCAATTTTCAAGGCACCAGAACCCAAGACGAGGACCTTCTTCATATTGTTTCTTGACATAGTCTCTCTGTTTGTTTAGTAGTTGATTTTTATAGAATGTTATACCGCACTGGCGGCTATATAGCCGCCAGATATGTATTTTTAGTGAAGCTTTGCCAACGCTTCTTTGATCCGTTTGATCGCCTCCTCAATGTTTGCGTCGCTGGTAGCATAGCTCATGCGGATGCACTCCGGCGCACCAAAAGAGGTACCACCTACGCAAGCCACATGGCCTACCTCCAAAAGATACATCGCCAAGTCGTCCGCATTCTGGATTGTCCGCTCACCATCGCTCTTACCATAATAATAGCTGCACTTGGGGAAGAGATAGAAAGCACCCTCCGGCTTGTTCACCTCAAAACCGGGCACCTCTTTCGCCAACCGTACGATCAAGTCACGACGACGCTCAAAAGCCTGACGCATCTCCTCTACAGGAGCCTGTGTGCCGGTATAAGCGGCCTCAGCTGCCTTCTGTGAAACAGAGCAGGGACCAGAGGTGTATTGACCTTGCAACTTGTTCACGGCCTTCACAATCCATTCCGGACCAGCCACGAAACCGATTCTCCAACCGGTCATCGCATAAGCCTTGGAAACACCATTCACAATCACGGTGCGCTCCTTCATGCCCTCAATCGTGGCGATACTGTTGTGCTTGCCGATATAGTTGATGTGCTCATAGATCTCATCTGCGATCACAATCACCTCCGGATGCTTCTTCAACACCTCAGCCAAGCCAGCCAACTCTTCTGCGCTATACACCGATCCTGTCGGGTTAGAAGGAGAGCAAAGGATCAACGCCTTGGTCTTCGGCGTAATAGCAGCCTCCAACTGGGCCGGTGTGATCTTGAAATCCTGCTCAATACCCGCAGAAACGATTACCGGCTTACCCTCTGCCAACTTCACCATCTCCGGATAGCTTACCCAGAAAGGAGCGGGAATGATCACCTCATCACCGGGGTTGACCAACACCAAGATGGTGTTGCAAACAGACTGCTTCGCACCATTCGCACAAGAGATCTGATTGATCGTATAGTCCAATCCATTCTCATTCTTCAGCTTAGCGACAATCGCATTACGCAACGCCGGATAGCCTGCCACGGGTGAATAGCGAGAGAAGTTCTCGTCGATCGCCTGTTTGGCAGCCTCCTTGATGTGATCCGGGGTATTGAAATCCGGCTCACCTACACTCAAATTGATAACATCTACGCCCTGAGCTTTCAATTCGCCGCTCTTTTGGGACATGGCCAGCGTAGCCGAAGGCGACAAACTGGCTAAACGAGCTGAGACTTGTGTCATATCTGTATATTTCTTATTTAATGTTGTGCAAAATATGGCCCATACGCTCCTTCTTGGTCTTCATGTAGAACTCATTGTATGGGTTGGGTTTAATCTCGATAGGTACATTCTCGACCACAGAGAGGCCATACGCCTCCAAGCCGACACGCTTCACGGGGTTGTTGCTGATCAAGCGCATCTTGGTGATCCCCAAATGACGGAGAATCTGTGCGCCCACGCCATAATCACGCTCATCCGCCTGATGGCCTAAGCAGATGTTGGCATCTACAGTGTCCATGCCATCTTCCTGCAACTTATAGGCACGCATCTTGTCCATCAAGCCAATGCCACGCCCCTCCTGATTGAGGTAGATCACGGCTCCTCGCCCCTCTTTCTCGATCATGCGCAAGGCCTCATGCAGCTGATCGCCACAGTCGCAGCGCATAGAGCCAAAGATATCACCCGTCGCGCAAGAGGAGTGCACACGCACCAAAACCGGTTCCTCCGTGGTCACGTCGCCCTTGATCAAGGCAATGTGCTCCAAGCCATTGCTCTTCTGGCGGAAAGGAATCAGGCGGAAGTGCCCGTAGAGGGTCGGCATATCCACCTCCTCGCCTTTCTCCACAATCGACTCCTTCTTCAAGCGGTAGGCGATCAGGTCGGCGATAGAAATCAGCTTGATATTGTGCTCGTCAGCCATCTCACGCAGCTCCGGCAAGCGAGCCATTGTGCCATCGTCATTCATAATCTCCATCAATGCGGCGGCAGGGTAGAGGCCCGCCAAGCGGCACATATCCACGCAAGCCTCCGTATGGCCCGCACGACGCAACACGCCCTTCTCCTGTGCGTAGAGCGGGTTGATATGGCCGGGGCGACCAAAGGTCTCCGGGGTAGAGGCAGGATCAGCCAACGCACGGATCGTAGCCGCGCGATCAGCCGCTGAAACGCCTGTTGAGCAGCCCTCTAACTTATCAATAGTCACCGTGAAGGGGGTACCCAAAACGGAGGTGTTATTCGTCACTTGATGAGGCAGATCCAACTCCTCACAGCGCGAAACCGTGATCGGGGCGCAAAGCACGCCACGTGCGTTTTTCAGCATGAAGTTGATCTTCTCCGGCGTAACTTTCTCAGCGGCGATAATCAAGTCGCCCTCATTCTCGCGATCCTCGTCATCTACCACAATGACAAACTTTCCCTCGCGGAAATCGGCTATAGCCTCTTCAATGGTGTTCAATGTAATCTTGCTCATATTTATTGTTTATTTATTATCGGTGTTATTCCTCAGCAAATGTAGTGAATATATCATATCAATCAGCTCTTTGGCCGTTTTTTGTGCTTGCGAGATGTCGTGCCGCAGCAATTTACGCTGATAGACGGCGATCAGATAGAGTGGGAGGCCCAACGGAAGACACCAGCCAATCACCCGGGCCACCTGCGGCGTGAGCTTAGCGCCCAGTGGATTGACATAGCCACCCACGATCGGGAAATCCATCAATTTATTTAGCAGCAGGATCTGGTCGGAATTGCCCAGCTCCTCCACGACAGCCTCCACACGTCCAGCGAGTTGCTCCGCCCGACTGTCCTTACCTCCTTCACGCCAGTAGCGGAGATAGTTCACCCAACGGCGATGTCCGTGCACATAGGCGCCACAATCACCGGCTAACGTCTGCAAGACAGGCAATAACGCATCATAATCCGGCGCATAGATGATCACCTCCTTCTTCTCTACCTTGCGC
The DNA here is from genome assembly GCA_022775005.1 of Parabacteroides sp. Classification (GTDB taxonomy): domain Bacteria; phylum Bacteroidota; class Bacteroidia; order Bacteroidales; family Tannerellaceae; genus Parabacteroides. The sequence goes on along the minus strand of JALFJR010000040.1, from coordinate 13,494 downwards.
CCCTCACGTTTGCCCAGCAGGTTCTTCAAGGCATTGAGGTAGGTATCGGCGTTCATGATCACAGAGTCTTTCGCCGCCTTGTAGGTCAGGAAAGCACCCATCGGGGTAAGAATGGCAGAGCTGAGCCACATGCCTCGCCAAGCCTCCCACACACCGTCGCGCGCCATCTTATAGCCCATGTTATCAATGATATAATAGAAGATAAAGAGGATCACAGAGATCACCACCGGCACACCCAAGCCGCCCTTACGGATAATCGCCCCCAGCGGAGCCCCGATAAAGAAAAACATCAGGCAGGCATAAGCCACGGTGAACTTCTTGTGCCACTCCGTCAGGTGCCGGCGCACCTTATACGCCTCGTCGCCCACCGAGGCCGCCCGGAAGAAGTAGTCGGTCTTCATGTTCTCCAAGCTGTTCTTCGCCCGTTTCAAGGTCGTGGCTTGGCTGCTCTTCTGCATGGCCATAAAGGCGCTGTCAAAATCTAATCGCAGCTCTCCCGCCAAGTTGGGCATAGGGCGCACAGCCACGGTCAGCTCACGCCCCTCCGGAGCCGCGTCGCGCACAGCCTGTGGCACCTCCTGCTCGCCAAACGCGCGCACCGTCCTGAGGTAAGAGCCCTCGTAGATGCTCCGTGCGTTCAACGTCTTGATACTGTCCAGCTTAGTTCCCATAGAGTCGATCGAGGCCTGCAAGTCCTGCAAGTTCTTGCCCATGTATTGATTCTGCAAGAAGCTGTCGTCCGTCCGCTTGAAGTTCGCGTCAAACTCAATCAAGATCTCCTTGGTGTCAAAACTCTCCCGTCGGTAGGGCACGGCCGTCTGATCCTGCCGCCCGTTGTCCTGGTTGCGCAAGTTCTCAAAACTCTCCCCGTTGTAGAGCGAGAGCACCAAGAACAGCTTGTCAGCCGAGGTTTTCAGTCGCCCCGAGTCAGCCACGATCACCCGTGCGTTGTTGAACCCCTCCGAGTAGTCGTAGATCATCAAGTCGTTCAACAGACCTGTTTGGGGATCCTTCTTCTGCACATACACATTCAATCCGGGAATATCCTTATAGAAAGAGCCTTCGGGAATCTCTAATTCAGGCGATTTCTGCCGCATGGAGTAGAGCAGCGTGTAGAGCTTCACCTGCACCACCGGCATGGCGTTATTCTGATAGAAAAACGTGCCTATACTCACCACAATCAAGGTGACAATCAAAGGGCGCATGATGTGTATCAGTGAGATTCCGGCCGATTTCATCGCCAAAAGCTCCAGCCGCTCGCCCAAGTTGCCAAACGTCATCAGCGAGGCCAACAAGACCGCCAAGGGCAGCGCCATAGGCACAAGGCTGAGGGCCGCATACATAAACATCTCCGCCAGCACGGCGATGCCGATCCCCTTTCCCACCATGTCGTCGATATACTTCCAGAGGAACTGCATCAACACGATAAACAGGCAAATGCCGAAGGTCATGAAGAACAACGGCAGGAATGTTTGCAGCATAAAAGTATATAATCGTTTTACTCTCAACATTGCCTATTAGCTATAGCTACTCTACGGATGGGCAAAAGTAGTGTAAAAAACGATAACTACCTTACTGGAGGCTGTAAAACTACCCTAAATGATGCCAAGCGAACGCTTGAGGTCCTCCACTTGCGAGTCCCAAAGATCAATGGAGTCGCTCTTGTCATCCGCCTCTGCGAAATCGGTGATCTCGAGCGCAGTCGTGCCCGTCAGCTCCAGCCGATGCAGCTTGAACTCAAAATAGGCGTTCGGATCCTCCTCGTTGTCCCACCTGAAACGGATATATTGCTCAGGCTCCATCTCCACCACAGTAGCCGCCTGAAGCTCTTTGTTCCAGCGGAAAACATAATGATCCCGCTTGATCCTCACCTCGTCGGCAAACCAAGCGGAGAGCCCGATACCCGTCGTCAACTGATTCCATAGGCTCTTGCGCGACACCTTGTCGAACACATATTCAATGTGAAATTTCTCCTTTCTCATGGCATATCTGACTTAGTTTCGGCGCAAGATAGGAATAATATTTGAAACACAAGTTGTTTTTCGCATGAAATTTCAAATAAAAATCAATTCAGAATGAACCGATTAGTAAAAAGTGCCCAAAATCGCCCGATTTTTATTGCCCAAAAAGTTGTGTAATCCAAAAAATCCATCTACTTTTGCAGCGTCATTCAAAAACAACGATGGCGAGATAGCTCAGCTGGTTAGAGCGCATGATTCATAATCATGAGGTCCCCGGTTCAATCCCGGGTCTCGCTACAAATATTGCCTGTTAATCACTTGATTAGCAGGCTTTTTTATTTTGTCGGGTATAAACAGGGTATAAACAAACGACGCTACCCTTCTCTTTCCCTCCATAATGAAGGCTCGAATTTAAACCGCTAATGCGTGCCCCTTTTTTACTGAAATTATTGATAGTATTGAAATTGGAGGAAGGGGATGGGATCAGATGCTCAGTAGGTTCATGAGGCCATGCAGCAGGCAGGTAGCGTAGCAATTACCCGTTTTCATGCGCACCCAGCCCAGCAAAAGGCCGTAGCAGAGCCCGACCAGTACTTTACTAATCACCGCTACCCAATTACCCTCCACCAGCGCATTTACCATATACCCCACGTGCCACAACGCAAACAGCAGGGCGGTGTAGAGAATCAACCTACGTGGGCTGTTCCCTATGGCCGACAGGCGATTCCACAGATAGCCCCTGAAAAGCAACTCCTCATAAAGGGGAGTGACCACGCTGCCATACAGCAAAACGCCTACCGCAGGCAGCCCTTGCTTGAAATTGGCAGGAGAGAGCATCAATAGGAGCAAGAAGAGACCCGTGAAAAAGGTATAGCGTCTGTTCCAAGTATGCGGCAGGAAACTGAACCTCTCCCTGCGGCCATACCTCACATAAGCAACCACTACCCCGGTAAGCAGCAACATACAGCCCATGGTAAACAGTTTGTAAGCTACTCGTGTGTCGGGGAAAAGAGGCAACAACAGCCACTTCATTCCCCAAAGGGCCGCCTGTAACGCTCCCATCCAGACAAGTGCTTCCGCAAGCACATAACTCATCCTGCCACTTTTCTTTTCCATCGCCCATCATTGTTTTAGTTATTTAACGCTCAATCCCACTGTTTTAGTATCTCCCCAATGCGACATGTCCGATTTATACACAGGCGATCCAATAATATTATGTAGCTTTGCTCCAACACATAAAATAGTGAGCAAGATGATGAAACAAACAGTCATGAAACAAAAGACAAGTCGAGGATGGGGTAAGTTACTCTTCTGGAACCTTTTCATAGGGATAGGGGCGATAGTGGGTAGTGTAGGTATGTGGATAGATCCCAGTAGGAAAGAGATGGGATTGGCTGAACAACTAACTTATTTTCAAGTACTCCCCTTCGCCAATTATCTCTTTCAAGATTTCGTAGTGCCTGGAGTGGCCCTTATGCTGGTGAATGGTTTACCCAACCTTTTTGTAGCTTGGTTAGCTTGGCGCAAACGTCCTATCGCAGCTCCGCTTAACGCTTGTTTAGGAGTGATCCTCATGCTCTGGGTCTCTCTTCAATTCTATCTCTTCCCCCTCAATCCCGTTTCAACCCTCTACCTCTTCTTCGGCTTCACGCAAGCCCTCACCGGTTGGCGTCTATCTCATTACCCTAATTAGGAAGGGCCCCAGCGCAGCATGTCCGATTTTTACATAGGTGATCCGACAAGAATAGCTACTTTTGCGCACAATCAAAATAAGTTATTCATCATGAGAGAGATTATCTATGTACTGCTGCCGCAATTTGCGGATCATGAGATACCCTTCCTGTCAGAGGGAATCACGAACGGAGAGATGGGGCCACGTCAAGAGCCCGCCTATTGCAACAAGATTGCGGCGGCAAGCCTCGACCCAGTAACCTCTACCGGTGGCTTTCGGGTGCTTCCTGATTATACCTTCGACGCTATGCCTGACGATTATGCCGCCATTGTGCTAATTGGTGGCTACGGATGGCAAGGCCCAGAAGCTGCCAAGGTAGCCCCGATCATCCGCAAAGCCCTCCAAAAGGGGACGATCATCGGTGCTATCTGCAACGCCGCCTCCTGGATGGCCAGCCAAGGTTTCCTCAACAATGTGAGCCACACGGGCAACGGCTTGGAGCAGCTAAAACTATGGGGAGGAGATCGCTATACCAACGAAGCAGGTTACCAGAACAAGCAGGCTGTAAGCGACCATCACATCGTGACCGCCAACGGCACAGGCCATTTGGAATTTGGAAGGGAGCTGCTGAAACTGTTGCGAAACGACACCGACGAACAAATCGAGCGATACTACCACTTCATGAAGCAGGGGCTCGTCTCGCTGCTTTCTCCCAAGCCACGTTTCACCTGCAATACCGTTGGCCTCTTCACGACAGACAACGCAAAGATGGTAGCCTTCTACCGTGATATTTTCGGGTTTCAGACAGCGTGGAAGGGCGAACCAAACGTAGAGATGTACCTCGGAGATATGCGCCTCATCTTCTTCCCCCGCACAGCGTTCGAGGAGATGACTTCTCAACGCTACGGTTATCCCGCAGGGAATAACGGGACAATGGAATTGGCCATAGATGTCCCCACCTTTGCCGATGTGGACAAGGAATATGAGCGAGCCGTGCGTTTAGATGGTAAGTCCGTTTTCGCCCCGACCACCGAGCCGTGGGGGCAGCGCACCTGCTACATCGCTGATCCAGAGGGTAATCTCATTGAGATCTCCTCCTTCCGCGAGTCATAATAGCCACGCATCCTCATGGATATATCCACCTTGAGAAGAGGGATCACACACTCAGCAGATTCATGAGGCCATGCACTAAGCAGGTGCTGTAGCAATTACCCGTCTTGACGCGCACCCATCCCAGCAAGAGGCCGTAGCAAAGCCCCACCATCACCTTGCTAATCACCGCAAACCAATTCCCCTCGGCTATCGCATTCGCCATATACCCCACGTGCCACACGGCGAACAGCAGGGCGGTGCAGAGGATCAACCTTCGTGGGCTATACCCGACATCCGACAGGCGATTCCACAGATAGCCCTTGAAAATCAACTCCTCATAAAGGAGAATGACCACACTGCCATACAGCGCAACGCCCACGGCAGGCAGTCCCTGCGTGAAATTGGCCGGGGAGAGCAGCAACAGCAGCAGGAAGAGACCCGTGAAAAAGGTATAACGCCGGCTCCAAGGCTGAGGCAAGAAACCAAACCTCCCCCGACGGCCATACCTCGCATAGGCCACGACCACCAGGGTAAGACACATCATGCACACCATCGTAAACAGTTTGTAAACCAGCCTCGTATCCGGCAAAAGAGGCAACAGCAACCACTTCATTCCCCCAAGGGCCAACTGCAATACGCCCATCAACACGAAAGCCTCCGCAAACACATAACTCATCATAACACCATTCGTTTTTGTCCGCTCAAAAAACAAGTTGATTATTGAACGCACCAAACGTGCTTTTAGTGTTCCTCCCGCACAACATGTCCGATTTTTACACCACCCCATACAATAATATAGCTCCGCTCCAACACATAGCGTCATTGGCCGCATCCCTTTTCAGCTGAAATAAATGAAAGCATTGAAATCGCTCCTGAACACCCAGAAAAGCGTGGCAAAAACGTTAAATTTCCAAAACAGCAAGCAAATCCATAGGAATTATACGTAATTTCACGGCATAAAATGTATGGATCATGGAGGTGAACGAGAAATACATCCGATTTGACTGGGCCGTGAAGCGAATGCTTCGCGACAAGGCGAACTTCGCCGTATTAGAGGGGTTGATAACCGTCCTCACGGGCGAGCGGGTGACGATAGCCGAGATTTTGGAGAGCGAGGGCAACCAGGAGAACGCCTCCGACAAGTTTAACCGTGTTGATATCAAGGCGAAAAATGAGTGTGGCGACATCATCATCGTGGAGGTGCAGCTGACCCGCCAGCTATATTACCTGCGTCGCATACTCTACGGTGTTTCTAAGACCATCACGGAGCATATCGGGTTAGGAGAGACATACGAAGAGGTCAAGAAGGTCTATTCCATCAACATCGTCTATTTCGACCTTGGCCAGGGCAGTGACTACCTGTATCATGGTAAGACCGTCTTCACCGGCGTGCATACGGGCGACCTGCTGAAGGTGAACACCCGGGAGAAGGAGGGGATCAAGATGAGGATGCCCACAGACGTATTCCCGGAGTATTATATCGTGCGTGTCAACGAGTTCAACGACGTGGCCCGTACCCCGTTAGAGGAATGGTTGGATTACCTGAAGAACAACCGCATCAAGGACGATACCTGCACGCCGGGCTTGAAGGAGGCTCGCCAACGCCTGCTCTACATGACTATGGCGGATACCGACCGCAAGGCCTATCTCGCTCACATGGACAATCTCCGCGTGCAGAAAGATGTGCTCGACACAGCTAAGTTGGAAGGGCTGACGGAAGGACGAGCTGAAGGTCGTGCGGAGGGTCATGCGGAAGGTTTGGCTGAAGGACGTGCAGAAGGGCTGGCTGAAGGGCTGGCAGAAGGTATAGAGAAAGGTATAGCGAAAGAAAAAATAGCGATCGCTAAAAACATGAAGTCCGCGGGGCTTGATGTGCAATCTATCATGCAGTTTACAGGGCTGATACAAGAGCAGATAGATCGGCTATAATTTGCGAAATGAACGATTGAAGGATATGTTTCATGATTTAAAAAACAGCGTTATGATGGAAGAAAAGAATGAGCAACAGGTGATGCGTACCGTCTCTGACGAGGAGTTGCAGCAGGTGAGTGGTGGTGTCGATATTGTGGGCAACGATGAGTGCGAGAAGTACAGGACACAGGAGTCGTGCCTTTCTAAGCAGAAATGTTGTTGGTACACCCGCGAGAAGCGATGTGCTACGAGCCCCCAATACCTTTAATGGCAAAGCGGAGGGGGGCTGGGATCCTCAGTCCTCTCCACTATCTAACCCCCTCGCTACCCCACGCAGGCATTCACACCCAAGGAGGTGCCGATGGCGTTGAGCCATGCGGTGACTACCGCCAGACCTCGGCGAAGTTGTGGCTCAGAATAAAGCAAGCTATGTGCGTTGTTCACGGTTTCCATAATGGTCCTCTTGCGGAGTGTCAGCTCGTCTGGCACGCTTATCGACGCTCCTTTCATGTTGCTTATATGGTGAGCATGACTTCTGCCTTGGAAAGGGTTGAGTCGCAGTGGTAACGTCGCTACTTGGCTGATCTCGTCATAAAAACATAAAAAAGCGGGGTTGCCAATTCACTTCGGCAATCCCGCTCCCATTCTATTGATGCGTCAATTACTCAGCACGCAATGTGAAACGCTTGAACGCCAAGATCTGCAACTCAGCGTCAGCAGCTTTCATCGCCTCGCGAACCGTCTTCTTCGGATCCATGATGTCCTCCTGGTTCAGCAAGCAAACCTCTTTCAAGAACTTGCTCAAGCGACCCTTGGCGATGTTCTCGATCATCTGCTGCGGCAGGTTAGCAGCCTTCTGCTCAGCCGTAGTTGTCATGATCTCCTTCGCCTTAGCGATGTCCTCAGCCGTGATCCAGCCCTTCGCCATGTTGCTCTCCATGTGATCCTCGCTGTCGAAGTGTGCGGGGTTCAAGCCAGCCTTCTTCAAAGCAGCCTCAACAGCCTTCTGCACCTGCTCAGCCTTGGTCTTCTCGATAGCTACGGCGATCTCCTTCTCCTTAACCTCCTCAGAAACACCTGCCTCGTCGATGGCCAACGGGTTCATAGCGGCGATCTGCATCACTACGTTGTGCGCAGCCTCTTCTGACTCCTTGTTGAAAGCGGCGATCGTGCAGAGTTGGTTCTTGTTCATGTGATTGTAAATTGCGGTGAACGGACCCTCAACTACGTTGTAGCCATCCAGCTCCATCTTCTCACCCGTGATACCGCTGCGATCTGTAACCGCATCCTGTACCGTACCGTTGCCCATCGGCAAAGCCTTCACCTCGTCCAGTGTTTGGCACTTGTTTGCTACGGCAGCGTCGAGGATAGCCTGTGTCAAAGCTACGAAATCAGCGTTCTTCGCAACGAAGTCAGTCTCGCACTTCAAGGCGATGATAGCGGCGAAGCCACCATCCTTCTTTGCCAATACGCAACCCTCAGAAGCGTCGCGATCCGAACGCTTAGCGGCGATCGCCTGTCCCTTCTTACGGATAATCTCCATTGCCTTGTCGATGTCGCCCTCAGCCTCGGTCAACGCCTTCTTGCAATCCATCATACCAGCTCCACTCAATTTGCGCAGCTTGGTTATATCAGCCAGTGTAACAGCCATATTCTTTTTCTTTATTTAAAATGTTAATGATCTGATTTGAAAAAAGCGGTATGCCTTCTGGCGGATGACAAAAGCCAAACGTCGAGCAGACATACCGCTGTGTTACATTCAAGAAATTATTCCTCGTCTTTAGCGAACTTACCAGCTACGTTAGCGTTCAAAGCTTCGTCATCCTCTTTCTTTGCACGCTCTTTCTTAACCGGAGCCTTCGCCTTGCGCTCTTTCTTCTGTGCCTCGCCGGCAGCCTCAGCGTCCTGCTTCTCAGCCTTACGCTCTTGCAAACCCTCGTTCATGGCCTCGCAGATCGCGCCCAAGATCACCTCTACAGATTTTGTAGCGTCATCGTTTGCGGGGATCACATAGTCCACGTTGTTGGGGTTAGAGTTCGTATCGACCATCGCGAATACGGGGATACCCAGACGGTTAGCCTCGGCAACAGCGATATGCTCTTTCATCACGTCAACAACGAACAAAGCTGACGGCAGACGGGTCAAATCAACGATAGAGCCCAATGTCTTCTCCAACTTCGCACGCTGGCGAGTGATCTGCAATTTCTCTCTTTTGGAAAGATTATCAAATGTACCCTCCTCAGCCATCTTGTCGATGGTGGTCATCTTCTTGATCGCCTTGCGGATTGTCGGGAAGTTGGTCAACATACCACCCGGCCAACGCTCGATCACGTAAGGCATGCCAACGGAGGTCGCCATGTCGGCTACTACTTGTTTAGCCTGTTTTTTGGTAGCTACGAAAAGCACTTTCTTGCCTTGCTTAGCCAAGTTCTTCAATACCTCAGCAGCTTCATCTACTTTGGCAACTGTTTTATATAAGTCAATGATATGAATACCATTGCGCTCCATGAAGATATAGGGAGCCATAGCGGGGTTCCACTTTCTTTTTAAGTGTCCGAAGTGTACACCTGCCTCTAATAATTGATCAAAATTTACTCTTGACATTGTTTTTTCTTTATTCGTTTACTTTCTTGTTAATTTCAACTATCAGGTAGTCTTCCTGCATGTCAGCATGTAAAAAGAGTCCTAATAATTTAGATACTAAACGCTTCGCTTTACTTGTAAGAGACTCACAAATAACATTAACGCTTACTGAACTGGAATCTCCTACGAGCCTTCGGACGACCCGGTTTCTTACGCTCAACAGCACGGGGATCACGTGTGATGAAGCCCTCTGCGCGCAAGGTTGCCTTATCCTCCGGATTGATCTTTACCAACGCACGAGCGATTGCCAAGCGAGCAGCCTCTGACTGACCCTTGAAACCACCACCATCGAGGTTGATCTTGATATCATATTGCTCAGCTACGTTCAGCTTTGTCAACGGCTGCTTTACGATAAACTGAAGGATTGAAGAGGGGAAGTACTTCTCCAACTCGCGCTTGTTGATGGTGATCTTTCCTGTACCCTCGCTTACGAAAACGCGTGCCACTGCGGCCTTACGTCTTCCGATTGCATTTACTACTTCCATCGTGATTATTTATATGAGTTTATATCGATTAACTTAGGTTGCTGCGCCTCGTGCTTGTGCTCGCTGCCTGCGTAAACATACATGTTTCCCAGCAATTTCGCGCCCAGACGGTTCTTGGGCAACATACCCTTAACTACTTTACGGAACAAACGGTCTGCGCCCTTGCCCAAAAGGTCAGCCGGCGTATACGCGATCTGTCCACCGGGATATCCGGTATATCTCAAATAAATACGATCGTTCCACTTGTTACCAGTCAGAACGACTTTCTCTGCATTGATGATAATGACGTTATCACCACAGTCAACGTGCGGAGTGAAATTGGGTTTGTACTTACCACGCAAAAGCTTCGCTACCTTTGCGCAAAGGCGACCTAACGTCTGGCCCTCGGCGTCAACAATGACCCACTCTTTGTTTACAGTTGCCTTGTTTGCAGAAATGGTCTTAAAACTTAAAGTATCCACTGCTTAAAAATTAAATTAATTAATAACTCAAAAAACCAGCCTCTCCCCGTGCCTCCTCGGACACTATGATTCAGCAACAGGTTAAGTGCTAAACTGTTAGTACAATTTGATAATAATCGGCTTGCAAAGGTACGGCTTTTCTCCGAATTACCAAACAAATCCAACTATTTTTCAAGTTATTATGCGAGCAGTGCCTGCGGTGGGGCGCTATTTCCGGAAAAAGTAACCGACCGACAGGGTGACGTTGTTCTGATACACCGAGGTCTCTCCCTCGCGCTTGGTGGCACGGCGGTCGATCATGCCGGTGAGGGCGTTGAGCTGGAAGAAGAACTTGTTGTATTCCACCGCCATGCCCAGGTTGATGCCGAAGTCGCAAGGCTTCAGGTCTTTCTCCTCCGAGACGCCGAAGTGCAGGTCGGGATTGGTCTCGCGGCTTTTCATCTTGCCGAAGAGCGAGAAGTCAACAGCCGGACCGGCGAATACCGTCAGATAGACATCCGTGAATTTCATCCGGAAAGCCACGTTGATAGGCACTTGCAGGGAGTAATACCAGCACTTGTTGTGCAGGGCCATGCCGTTCACGTCTTGGTTGGAATAGTAGGCGCCGCCTTGGTTCATGAAGGCGATCTCCGGACGAAGGTGCCATTTCTTGTTGGCGGTCAGGGGTATCTCAGCCAAGCCGGCCACGCTGAATCCGAAGCGTGCCCCCGACTCCGAGCGGTCGTTCACCTTCTGGATCAAACTGGAATAGGCTCCTCCTACTCGGGCTCCAAAGGCCACTTGCGCTTTAGCCGGTAACACCAAGGCCAAGGCCATCCCTACGAACACAATCAGTCTCTTCATCCTCGATCAATTTTATGTGTGAAATCGGAGCAAAGTTAGCTATTTCGTGGAGAAATGCAAACGGATGGGGTGTTAATTAGCGAATCGCCACCTTGCGCACGGTGTCGGCGATGCGGATGATGTAATAGCCCTTGGCGATGCTGAGCGTATATTCGGCGGTCGGTTGCTTGATCTCGATCTCCTTCACCTTGATGCCGACCACGCTGTAAATCTCTAATTTGCTGCCTACGGGGGCATTATAGACTTGGATGCGATTCTCCGACGAGGTAATCTCTATCGCTTCCGGGTCGGTTTGCTGTGCGACGACATGAGGCCTCACCTCCGGGTCGCGGCTCATTGCGTAAACCGGATGACTTGCCAGTAAGGCAAGCGCTAAAGCGATGATATGCCCTGTCTTCATATACCTATTTGAAAGTGGCACAAATATAGGAAGTTTTTGGCATATCCAAAAAGGATTTACCGCTTTTTCATTTCTGGGACAGCCCTACAGGGTCAGCCGCAGCCCCTCGTTGCCCAAGATCGTGCCGGGGAAAAGGCTGTCGGCCTCCTGCTTCAGCTGATCCAGCTCTTCATAGCGTGCGGAATAATGGCCGATCACTAAGCGCTTCACGTGTGCCTCCTTGGCGATCTGGGCTGCCTGCCGGGCCGTGCTGTGAAACGTCTCTTTGGCGCGGGCGGCGTCGCACTCGGCAAATGTGGCCTCGTGATAGAGCAGATCCACCCCCTCGATGTAGGGAATCAGCGAGGGCCGGAAAGCCGTGTCGGAGCAGTAGGCATACCGTTTGGGCGACGTGGCTGGACGGGTCAGGCGGCTGTTGGGAATCACCTCGCCCTCGGGCGTGACGAAGTCGGCTCCCTCCTTGATATGCTGCATCATAGCCACCGGCACCTGGTAGAAATCGGTCATCTCGCGCAGGATGTGTGGCGCCTTGGGTTTCTCCGCGAAAAGGTAGCCGCAGCAGGGAATGCGATGTTTCAACGGCAGGGAATAGACCTTCAGCGAGCGGTCTTCCATCACTAACTGATGCTGCGTGGGGTCGATGGCGTTGAAGCGCACCTCGAAAGGCAGGCCTTTGCAAAACAGGTCGAGCATGGGGCGCATGAATTCCTCCACGGCTGCCGGCCCATGAATCACCAATTCGCCCAGCCGTCCCAGCATGCCCAGCGTAGAGACCAAGCCTGGAAGCCCAAAGCAATGATCGCCATGCAGGTGAGAGATGAAGATGTGGTTCAGCCGGCTGAACTTGATATGCTGGTGGCGCATCTGTACCTGCGTGCCCTCCCCGCAATCGATCATGTAAAGTTTGTCCCGCAAATCGACTACTTGCGAGGAGGCCAAGTGGCGTGTGGTGGGTAGGGCGGAGCCGCATCCCAATATCGTAACATCAAAATCTGCCATGACAATAATATATATATATGTATAGTTGCTGTTGTAGCAACAAAGATAATGTAAATAGGAAGCAACAAAAATGCAAAAAAGAGCCTGCTCTGTGAAAAATCATCAAAAGAAGCCGGTGATGCTTGGGCAACTAAATAGTATTCCCTAATTTTGTTAGCAATCTAAGCCTTAACTCACTTTTTCTTTTTGTTTAAAACGGTTAAATGTAGAGACGGTCCAGCGCGAGCTGCACCGTCTCACTTGTTTTTTAGCCTTCCGTCAACCCGTCGAAAAAACGTTGCCCGTGGTTCGAAAAAATCACGGGCAACGTTTTGAAAAACCATCGGCCAACGGCTGAAAAAACTACGGGCAACGTTTTCCAAAACCACGGGCAACACTTTTCAAAATTACGGGCAACAGAATTTACGCCTATCAGCAACCGTATTTATCTCCTCAGTTAGGGAAAAATTTTTTCCTAACTGGGAAAATAATCACAGCTGGTAGGGACGCAAGGTCTTTGCGTCCGGATTGTGCCCAGGTTGCGTCCAGGTTGCGTCCGGGCCACGCGCGCGCGTGAACATTATATAGTATTAGGTATTGACAAAACGGGGGAAAACTGCTCCATGAAATGACGCAATCGGGCCGTGGAACATTCCGTGGAACATAATGTTCCACGGACTTTTGTTGAGCAGTCCGAAATCGTTAATGCGCTGATACACATTGTGGAACATCCGTTGAACATTCGTGGAACACTGCTCAACGAAATGATAAATGAAGCAAAAAGGGGCTGTTTTGCGCATTTTGTGGCGCGATAAACACAATGTTTCACGGGGAACAATTCTGCTAACTACTTGATAATGTGATTATTTTAAGGAGAAGGAAATGAGCGGACTGCTCAACAAAAAGCTTCCTAACATTTGAGCACAAAGGTACGCGTATTTTCCTAATCACCAAGGGTTGCTCAAAGAAAAAGATGCTCCACCCCATTTTTCTGAACAACGGCGTTGGTTTGCGCGACGAAAGCGCCACTTTCTTACATAACTTCTCT
>JALFJR010000019.1 GCA_022775005.1 Parabacteroides sp. | reverse complement strand
AAGAAGAGCAGCGAGGGTGTCGATAAGGAGAAAATGTCGAAAGTCGAGAGCGAAAAGGAGAGCAAGGAGGCAAAACTGATCAATGTGGAGCTGGCTGGCATTGAGGATCGTATCGTACGCCTCACCCCGAACTCTTCTGATTTGGGTGGTGCGATCTTGACCAAGGATGGCGAGACGCTTTATTATCTCTCCGCCTTCGAGAGCAAGCATGACCTCTGGAAGATGGATTTGCGGAAGCATGAGACGAAGCTGCTCCATAAGACCAACTCCGGTTGGGCGGAACTTTCGCTCGACAAAGAGGGGAAGACGCTCTTCATCCTGGGTGGCCGCTCGATGCAGAAGATGGAACTGACCGGCGAGAAGTTGAAACCGATCACCTATCAGGCAGAGATGCGGATGGACTTGGCGGCTGAGCGGGCCTATATGTTCGATCATGTCTATAAGCAGGAGAAGGTGCGCTTCTATAACCTGAACATGCACGGTGTGGATTGGGAGGCGATGACTTCCGCCTATCGGAAATTCTTGCCGCATATCAGCAACAACTATGATTTCCAGGAGCTGCTTTCCGAGTATTTGGGTGAGCTAAACGTCTCTCATACGGGTGGTCGTTATCGCCCGACCGCTTCGGGTGACGCTACGGCCAGCTTGGGACTGCTCTTTGACTGGCAATATGCGGGCAAAGAGGGCTTGCGCATCGCCGAGGTGGTGGAGAAAGGTCCGTTCGATCATGCCCGTTCCAAGGTAAAGGCGGGTCATGTCGTGGAGAAGATTGACGGCGAGGTTATCTCTGCGTCGATGGATTATGCCGCTTTGTTAAACCAGAAAGCGAAGAAGAAGACGTTGGTTTCACTCTATGATCCGGCTACGAAGAGCCGTTGGGAGGAGGTCGTGATGCCGATCACGGGTAGTGCGATGACCGATCTGCTCTATGATCGCTGGGTGAAACAGCGTGCGGCTGATGTGGAGAAGTGGTCGAATGGTCGCTTGGGTTATGTCCATATCCGCTCGATGGCCGACGGCAGCTTCCGCACGGTTTATTCAGACATCTTGGGCAAGTACAACCATTGCGAGGGTATCGTGATCGACACCCGTTTCAATGGCGGTGGTCGTCTGCATGAGGATATTGAGATCCTGTTTAGCGGTGAGAAATACTTGACGCAAGTCATTCGTGGACGGGAGGCGTGCGACATGCCCAGCCGCCGTTGGAACAAGGCTTCCATCATGGTGCAGTGTGAGGCGAACTATAGCAATGCGCACGGTACGCCTTGGGTGTATAAACACAGAGGCATAGGTAAGTTGGTAGGTATGCCTGTTCCGGGCACGATGACGACTGTCTCCTGGGAGACTTTGCAGGATCCGACCTTGATCTTCGGCATCCCGGTGATTGGCTATCGCATGGCAGATGGCAACTATTTGGAGAATACGCAGTTAGAGCCGGATGTAAAGGTGGCCAATGCTCCGGAGACCGTAGTCAAGGGAGAGGACACGCAGTTGAAAGCGGCGGTGGATGCGCTTTTGAAGGATCTGGCGCATTGAAAAAAACGTTGCCCATCGTTTTACAAAACATTGCCGATGATTTAGGAAAACGTTGCCCGTAATTTTTTCAAACATTGCCGATCGTTTTTTATTTTGTTGCCCGTGGTTTTCCAAAATCATGGGCAACGTTTTTTTAATTTTCTTGGCGGTATCTAAAATTTTGCTTTACTTTGCACGCATAAAACGATTGAGTCAGTTAATTGTTAGCATTTTACCTATGTAAAACAACAAGAAAATCAGAAAGATAATAGATATACAGTGTTTTGCGGTAAAATACTGATAGTGTTAAAGAAATAGTATTTATTTAATAAATTAGCGACATGAAAAATTGGTTAAAATCAGGAGGAGCGAATTTAGTACTTCCCAAAGCTCTTCCCCTTATGTTCCTTTGCTTGGTAGGTGGTCAGGCCTTTGCGTCAACTCCTTCAGGTAATGAGCATATTAGATTAGAACAACAACAAGCGAAAACCATTCATGGTGTAGTCCTCGATAATGCGGGCATTCCGGTGATTGGTGCGAATGTGGTTGAAAAAGGTACGACCAATGGTACGATCACGGATTTGGACGGTAATTTCACATTGAGCGTCTCTGCGGGTGCCGTTCTCCAGATCACGTATATTGGCTATCAGACCCAAGAGATTACGGTAGGCAATCAATCCGTGATCAGCGTGACCTTGAAAGACGATTCACAAGCCTTGGACGAGGTGGTGGTCGTAGGTTACGGTACGATGGAGAAGAAGCAGGTGACCAGTGCGGTAACCAGTGTCTCTGCGAAGGACTTGATGGTCGGTGTGAGTGGTTCCGATATCTCTACCGCCTTGCAAGGTAAGGTCAGTGGTTTGATCATGAACAACCTCGGTAGTGCCAATGCCGGTACAACCTTCCAGTTGCGTGGTATGACCTCTATCAACTCCGGTCGTTCGCCGTTGATCGTCATCGATGGTTTCCCCGGTGGTGATATTCGTTCGTTGACACAGGAGGACATCAAGAGCATCGACATCTTGAAGGATGGTTCAGCCGGTGCGATCTACGGTACACGTGCCGCTTCCGGTGTCATCTTGATCACGACCAAGAGCGGTTCCAACACGGATGGTAAAGTGAAGCTGACTTACAGCAACGAGTTGACCAAGAAGCAGAACTATGGTGCACCGGAGATGTTGAACGCAAAAGAATATGTAGCGCACGGCATCGGTACGGATTACGGATCTGACGTGGATTGGTGGGATGAGTTGATCAATCATGGCAACTTCTCGCAGAAGCATCACATTGCGATCGAGTTAGGTACGGAGAAGGCACAGCTCTACACCTCTTTCTTCTATGAGAAAAACGAGGGTATCGCCGTGAACGATGATCGTCAGGATTATGGAGGCCGTCTCAATGCCAACTTCAAGTTGTTTGACGGTTGGTTGGAGGTACGTCCGGCTGTGGATTATCGCCAGGCAGCGCGTAACAACAATTTCCCGAACTTCCAGCAGGCATTGCGTAACAACCCCTCTCGTTCACCGTATGACCCTGAGAGTGAGACCGGTTACAATGTTTGGACGAATGAGTCGTTGGACTACAACGTCGTGGCTGACTCTTGGTTGAAAGATTACTATGGTTTGGATAAGTGGTTCAAGCCGGAGGTAACCTTGAAGTTGAACGTGAAGCCGATCCCGGGCTTGACCTTCCAACAGGTATTGGGTTATGAGAATCGTCAGTGGGAGAACCACACCTATAATCCCAGCACGGCTCGTGATGAGATCGAGAACTCTCGTAAGGGTACGGGTTACTTAGGCTTCAGCAAGACGGAGAACTTGACTTCTGAGGGTTACTTCACCTACTTGAAAGAGTTCAACGGTGGCCATAATCTGAACGCTACGGCTGGTTACTCTTACTTCGAGACCAACGGTGAGGGCTTCAACATGACCAACTACAACTTCTCTGTGGATGGTATTAAATATTGGGATATGAACCAGGGTTCTTACCTGAGCGATGGTAAGGCCGCTATGAGCTCCAGCAAGAACATCACCGAGAAGCTCTTCTCTGTCTTCGCCCGTGTGAACTATTCATACAACGATAAGTATATGGCTTCTGCCTCTATCCGTCATGAAGGTTCCTCTAAGTTTGCTGCCGACAACCGTTGGGCTAACTTCTGGTCAGTGACGGCCGGTTGGCGTATCTCCAACGAGGACTTCATGAAAGACGTAAGCTGGGTGAATGACTTGAAGGTTCGTTTCGGTTATGGTGTGACCGGTAACAACGACTTTAGCGCCTCCTACATGGCGAACTTGTTAGGCTCAGATACCAACTGGATGTTGCCAAACGGTACATGGGCTTACTCTTACGGTAAGACACAGAATGTCAATCCGAACCTCGGTTGGGAGGAGAAGAAAGAGTGGGACCTTGGTTTGGATTACTCTTTGTTCGACGGTCGTCTCTACGGTAAGTTCGATTACTATCGTCGTAAGATCGACAACCTGCTCTACAGCGTGAAGGTGCCGCAGCCGCCTTATACGCAAGGTACTCAGTATCAGAACATCGGTTCGATGGAGAGCAAGGGTTGGGAGTTTGAGATTGGTGGCGACATCATTCAGAACAAGGAATTTACTTGGACTTCCAATTTGAACATGAGCCATACGACGGGTAAGATCCTCACATTGTGGGGTAACAATACCTACTACAACGGTAACGGATTCGTGGCTCCGGGTACACCGGGTGACGCTGCTCGCATTGAGGAGGGTTCTACGATCGGTTCGTTCTACATCTGGAAATTCGCCGGTTTCGACGATGATGGAAACTTCTTGCTCTATAACAAGGATGGCGAGGTGATCCCGGCTGACAAGAAGACAGAGAACGACAAGCAGTTCATGGGTAATTACACGCCGAAGTTGATCTTGGGTTGGAACAATACCTTCTCTTATAAGAACTTCGACTTGGGTATCAACATGCGTAGCTGGATTGACTTCGATGTCTATAACACGATCAACATGTATTACGGTATCCAGGGCCGTGGTAACACCAACGTCTTGAAAGAGGCTTATGGCAAGTTCAACCACATCAAGGGTGAGAAGCAGATTTGCGACTACTACCTGGAGGATGGTACCTTCTTGAAGATTGACGCGATCACATTGGGTTACACGTTGAACATGAAGAAATATACCAACAACTTGGTGGATCGTATTCGTGTTTACGCAACCGTGGGTAACGTGTGCACAATCACCGGTTATAGCGGTATGAACCCCGAGGTGAACATCACCGGTTGGGACCAAGGTACGGAGAAGTTCTGGGACACCGGTTCATTCTATCCTATGGTTCGTACCTATACGTTAGGAATGCAGTTTAACTTCTAATTCAGCAGACGGAAATGAAAATGAAAAATATATTTGGTACATTGGTAATGGGCGCAGCCTGCCTCGCCGCGGCTACATCATGTAGCGTCGAGCCGGAGTTCTATTCGCAGGTGGTGCCGGAAACATTCTATAATTCACAGGATGCCGTATGGCAACGTTTCAACCGTTCGTTCACGCACTGGCGTTGGTATTTGGGTCAGTCAGATTCACGTTGGGCGTTGCAGGAGTTGGGTACGGATGAATATGTCTGCCCGACCCGTGGTAGTGACTGGTTTGATGGTGCGAAATATCAGAAGTTCCACCACCATGAATATACCGAGGATATGACCCGCATCAGCGATGGTTGGACCAACTTTGCGATGGGTGTCGCTTTGGCATGGGATGCCTTGGAGGACCTGGAGCAGGTCGATTTCGACAAGTTGGGCTTCCCCGCTGGCACTCGTGAGTCTATGTTGGCACAGCAGACCGCTTTGGCTGCCTCCTTCTACTTGGATGGTTTGGACTTCTTCGGTGGTGTAGCGCTTTATACTACAACACAAAGTGAGGTGAAGGGTCGTTCTACGGATGTGGAGACCTTCAACTTCATCGACTCTTTGCTGAATGTAGCTATCCCGAACTTGCCGATCAAGAGTGAGATGGGTGCGATGGAGACCGGTTCGATCAACCGTGCGGCAGGTGCGATGATTCGTGCACGCCTCTACTTCAACGCCGAGGCTTACATTGGCAAGCCGATGTACACGGAGGCTGCGCAGATTTGCCAGGACATTTTGGATGGCAAGTATGGTGCCTACGAGTTGGATCAGGATTGGACAACGACTTTCGGCTTCCACAACGAGTTCAGCCACGAGATCATCTGGTCTATCCCGTCTGAGAATTCTAAGACAGAGACCGATGGTGGTTACTGGACTTGGCAAGTACCTTACAATTATAAGAACTACTTAGGTGGTTTGGAGGGCTCAGGCTCTAACAACGGTATCGGCTTGATCCCGAGTTTGGATCCGACTGGCAAGAAGTATCCCTATAAGTTGGGTGGTGCCTACAGCAAGTTCAACGATCAGGATATTCGCAAACAGCCCTACGTATATGAGGGTAATGGCAAGTACCGCGGTATGTTTATCGTGGGCGTGATGCGTAACCCCGATCATCCCGAATGGATCTGTACGGGTAGCCGCGAGTATGCCGGTGGTGAGCCGATCGAGGTGGTTGATCAGGTAGCTTACTTTGCGAAGGTAGGTCCGGGCAAGGAGTATGCTTCTGTCGCTGATCTGCCCTCTAACGTAGGAACTGCTGAGGAGAACTCTTGCGTTCGCTTGATGAAGCGTTGCCCCCGTCCGAACCAGGATGAGTATAAGTTGAAGGGTAATCCCGATGTGCCCGTGATGCGTTTGGCAGAGGTTTACTACACCTTGGCTGAGTGCAAGATGCGTGCGGGTGACAAGCAGGGTGCTGCTAACTTGATCAATACCGTTCGTAAGCGTTACTTCCCCAATGGCGATCCTGACCCTGTGACAGCTGCCAACTTGGATAAGTATCGTATGTTGGACGAGTGGCAGGTTGAGTTCTTGGGCGAGGGCCGTCGTCGTACTGACTTGGTGCGTTGGAATGCTTACGTCACTGAGGACTGGTGGGATCACAAGGCTACCAACAATCCCAACTTGAACCGTTTCCCGATTCACTATAGCATCATTGGTGCTAACAACTTGTTGGAGCAGAATCCGGGTTATGGTGGCAAGTAATTAACCTCTGTCATTTTACTTTGTACACATAGGTTGAGGGAACCGGTTCTTTCCGAGAGGAAAGGGTCAGTTCCCTCTCTCTTTGCAAACAGTAAGGTCCCATCGCACTGCGTGTGCCGGATTTATGTTACTTTTGCGTGTCAAAATCATGAGTTGTATGAAGCAAACCAAAGTTGTGCTCTATTGGAGTTTGATATTCGCCGGGCTTTTTGCCTATCTCCATACTTTCAACACCTTCCTCTATGGACAACAAGAGGAGGTGCAGGCGTTCGTCCCTTCGTGGAGCTATATCCGTGCGTTGCTGCGAGAGCCGGGCGGCCTGTTGGCTGTGGCGGGCCAGTGGGTGACGCAATACTTTTCCCTTCCGTTCTTTCCTTTCCTTTTCCATGCCCTTTTGTTGACAGGCATCGGCTGTTGCACCTATCGCCTGCTGCAACAGGTAGCCGACCGAGGCTATCATCTTTTGTTGGCTTTGTTGCCAGCGCTCTGTTTGCTGAAGGCACACCTTCGGTTGGATTATGTGGCCGATGGGAGCATCGGTCTTTTGCTGCTCTTACTGGCTTTAACTGTTGGACAGCTGTGCACGACCGGGAGGCAACGCCTGCTTTACGGCCTCGGTAGCGTGCTGATGATCTACCTGCTCACCGGGCAATGGGCCTTGCTTTACGGACTGCTCTGGTTGGGTATGAGTTGGGCTTGTTGGAAGACCCTAGAATTGAATCCTGATCCTAATCAGAGACGTAGCACGCTACGTCTCTACATCTCGGCTGTTTTGCCGCTGGTGGTGGGTGTTGCCTTGACCTACTATGTGATGGCTCGGGCACTGGCCCTTCCCTTGACAGAGGGTATCTATTCCTTACGTTATCAAGAGTCGCAATTGCAACCCGATTCGTTGTTGCATTATGTGGCGATCCGTTTCACCTTTGGATTGTTGGGGATGATCCTGTTGACTGCGCTGTTGAGTCGCTTGCCGCTTTCCCGTAAACCTGTTCGCTGGGGACTTTGGTTATTCGTTGGGATGGCGGTGGCCGCTGCGTTGCGCTTTGCCTGGCCCGGTGAATTAGAGCGTCAAGCCCGCTGGGTGGATCGATTGGCCACGCTGAGCCGTGAGGAGCGTTGGGCGGAGGTGACCGATCTGTTTGTTGGCAAACCGGTGATCGGAGCGATGAGCCTGACCCAGCTGAATGTAGCGTTGGCCCATCAAGGGCGGTTGGGCGATGAACTATTTCTCTATACACAGCAGGGACCGCAAAGCCTCTTGGCGGGTTGGGACCGCACCTATGCGATGAGTGTCGTGCTGAGCGACGTGCATTATGCGATTGGCGACTTCTCCACCTCCGAGAGCTACGCCATGGAGGGCTTGACCTTGGCACGCCGAGGCGGAAGTCCCCGTATGCTGCAACGCTTGGCGAAGATCAGCCTGATCCGACGAGATTTTCCGTTGGCGAATAAATATTTGGTGCGTTTGCGGGTGATGCCGATGTATCGGGCGTGGGCGGAGCGCTATCAGACCTATGTGGTGCATCCCGAGCGAATCGCCTCCGATCCGGAGCTGGCTGGCAAGCACATCCCGACGGTCGAGGCCGACAGCTTGTTGGGACAATACAGCTTGGAGCGACTTTGGCTGTCGCACGAGGCTGCATTGGCTGATGATCGGTTGGCATGGACTTACTTGGGTTGCTCTTACCTCTTGGCCCGTGAACTGGATGCCTTCGGCGATTTCCTGTATCAGACGGCTCCCGAGGCTACAGCTGCTGTCGCCTTGCCTCGTGCTTTCCAGGAGGCCGCCCTGCTTTGGATGGCCCAAGGCCATGAGCTGATCGAAGGTTGGCAGGTGCAGCCCACGGTGGCCGAGCGTTTCGACCAATTTCGTCAGGCGGTGCAAAGCGCCCGGCATGACACGAATGGCATAGCACGCCTCTATCGCGACTATGGCCACACTTTCTGGTTCTATTTCTATCAACAAACTGAACAACAAAAAGAGACACAAAAAGATGAAGAACAGTTGTATGCACACTAAGATAGGCCTGATGCGAATGGGCTTTGGGGGACTGTTGATGCTCCTGATCGTCGTCGCTTGCCAACCCTCCCTGCCGGAGGCGCAGGCGGTGACCGAACAGCCCGAGATCTTCCCCGATTACAGGGATGTGACCATTCCATGCAATATCGCCCCGCTCAACTTCCGCCTGCGTGAGGTGGCACCTGCCATCGTTTCGCTTTCGGCCGGGGGAGAAGAGCTGCGCCTAAAGGCTGCCGATGGTGCCTTCTCGATCCCTATGCGGGGTTGGAAACGGTTGTTGGCAGCGGCCGAGGGCAATGCGATCACCGTGACGCTTTATGCTGAGGGGCCGGAGGGATGGAGGCGTTATGCCCCCTTCGCCTGGCAGGTGGCTGCGGAGCCGATCGACCCCTGCCTGGTCTATCGTAAGATCGCACCCGGCTACCGGATGTGGAACCGCATGGGCATCTATCAGCGCAACTTGACCAATTTCGATGAGGAGGCCATTCTCGATAATAAGCAGACCAACAACAACTGCATGAACTGCCACTCTTTCTGTCAGCAAGATCCCGACCGGATGCTCTTCCATCAACGCATGACCCATGCCGGTACCTATCTGATCCAGCAGGGGCAGATCGAGAAGTTAGACACCAAGACCGAGCAGACCATCTCTGCTTTGGTCTATCCCTATTGGCATCCGTCGGGCCGCTACGTGGCCTTCTCGACCAACGAGACGAAGCAGGATTTCCATTACGCCGATCCCAATCGGGTGGAGGTGTTCGACCTGCGTTCCGACGTGGTAGTCTATGACGTGGAGCGCCATCAGCTGCTCACCTCACCGCTGCTCTCGGCTGCGGCGCATTGGGAGACCTTCCCCTGCTTCTCGCCCGATGGCAAGCAACTCTATTTCTGCTCGGCCGACAGCGTGGCGATGCCGGAGGATTACCGGGAGGTACGCTACAACCTGCTTCGTGTCTCCTTCGATCCGGAGCAAGGCACCTTTGGCACGCAAGTCGATACGCTTTTCCATGCGGAGAAGGAGGGGTTGAGTGCCCGTTTCCCCCGCATCTCACCCGATGGCGAACAGCTGATGTTCACTGCGTCGGCCTATGGCAACTTCTCTATCTGGCACCGGGATGCCGATCTCTATCTGCTGGATCTGCGCACGGGCCATTACCAGCCGATGGAGGCAGTGAACAGCCCGAACGTGGAGAGCTACCACTCGTGGAGCAGCAACAGCCGTTGGTTCGTCTTCAGCAGCCGTCGGGAAAACGGACTTTATACCGCTCCCTATATCGCCTATCTCTCGCCCGATGGGCAGCTGGGCAAGCCCTTCCTGCTCCCCCAAGCCTCAGCCGACTACTACGACTTGACGCTCTGCTCGTTCAACATTCCGGAGTTGGTGAAGGGTCCCATCCAGGTAGATCGGGGAGAGCTGATCCGCGTCAGCAAGTATGGACGGCCCTCCTCCATACACTAATTTCGTCATGCCGAATGGTTCGTGACCTTCGTGACCGTGACCTTCGTGACCGCATGGCTCGGTGGGCATGTGGGAGGGGAATTGTGCCGCTTCGCGAATCAAAATTTTTTCTTTCGCGAACTAAAAAAATGGGGCAAACGCTTTAGACCGCAATCGCGCCACCCTATCTTTGCCCCCGTGGTGAGGAGCCAAACTGAGGGGGTGACAGCGAGGCGCAATGCATGTTTTTTAGCGCGGGATTTAGGCCTTTCGGAGTGTTTAACAAACTAATTAACAAAAAATTATGGGAATTAAAGTGAAAGCGATGGAACGCAATGTGTCGTTCGACAAGAACAGTGAGAAATGGGCCTATGTGATGCAGGCGGAGCTGTATAGCAAGCTGCCGGCGAGCAAGGTGATTCAGGAGGCGGCTACTCGCAGTGGCATCAACCGGGGCGCGATCAACGCGGCTTGGAGTGCGATTGGCGAGGTGATCAAGACGTGGGCCACGGAGGGTCATTCGGTGGAGGTGCCGGGGTTGGGCACGATGCGCTTTGGTTTGCGCTCGATGGCCGTGGCGGATGTGTCGAAGGTGAGCAGCGACCTGATCACGAGCCGAAGGGTGATTTTCACGCCGAACGTGGAGATCAAGAATGAGCTGGCACGCACATCGGTCAACATCACGTGCTACGACCGAAATGGCAACGTGGTGAAACAGGTGACGAGTGGCGACGGGGGCAATGTGGAAGAGCCCGTAGAGCCGGAGAATCCCGATGTAGTCTAAAAAATCAAATTATGAATTAAGGATTATGAATTAAGGGATGAATTCCTAACGCATAGTTCTTAATTCATAACTCAAAACTCAAAATTCAAAACTCAAAATTTGTAATCGCTATGGATCAAGAGAAGAAGAGTTTGTGGAGCAAGATCATCCAGGTGATCATCACGGTGCTGACGGCTATCGGCACGACGCTCACCACGCAAGCTGCCATTAGTTAGCCGTTGTTGTTTGAAATACAATTTCATTCATTTTCGCATGATGAAAGGCCGGCATTTGCGTGTCGGCCTTTTGTGTATGTCAATTCTTGTTGAGCGTATTCAGCTCATCGAAATTCACGCCGGGCAGTGCGGTCACGAAGGTCATGGTCATTATGGTCACGAACCATTTTTAGTTATCAAGCAGATTCATTCCTTGTTGAGCGTATTTAGCTCATCCTCATGGTCGTAGAATTTTATACGTGAATGATTTAATCGTCGTTAATTTAATGCCATTAAATTTAAAGTGGAAGCGGGAAGAGAAAGTGACTTCCCGCGCTTTGCATATTTGAAAAAAAGCGTACCTTTGGCATGGTTATAAAATCACGTAATACAACGAACATGTCTGATAGTATAGTCATTATTCCTACCTACAACGAGAAGGAAAATATCGAGGCGATTATCCGGGCAGTCTTTGGCTTGGAGAAGAAATTTCATATTCTGATTATTGACGATGGTTCGCCTGACGGTACCGCCGCCATTGTGAAGCGTATGCAGCAGGAGTTCCCCGATCGGCTCTTCTTGGTGGAGCGTTCCGGCAAGTTAGGGCTTGGCACTGCCTATATCTGTGGCTTCAAGTGGGCTATTGAGCATAAGTATGACTTTGTGTTTGAGATGGATGCTGATTTCAGTCACAACCCGAACGACCTGCCTCGGCTGTATGCGGCTTGCACGGAGCAGGGGGCTGACGTGGCGATCGGCTCTCGCTATTGCAATGGCGTGAACGTGGTGAACTGGCCGTTAGGACGGGTGTTGATGTCATACTTCGCCTCTGTCTATGTGCGGATCGTGACCGGTATGGCTATTCGCGACACGACGGCAGGCTTCAAGTGCTATCGGCGTGTGGTGTTGGAGACGATCGGCTTAGATAAGATTCATTTCAAGGGCTATGCGTTCCAGGTGGAGATGAAGTTCACGGCCTATAAGTGCGGCTTCAAGCTGGTGGAGGTGCCGATCATCTTCGTTAACCGTGTATTGGGCGTTTCCAAGATGAACAGCTCGATTTTCGGAGAGGCATTGTTTGGCGTATTGCAGCTGAAATGGTGGAGCCTGTTCCGCAAGTATCCACAGAAGCATAAGGAGTGAGGAATTAGGAGTGAGGATTGAGGATTGAGGAATTAGGAGTGAGGATTGAAATTTGATAAGATGAAGAGACTGATTGCTAACGCAAAGATAATCAACGAAGGGCGCTCGTTCATGGGCAGTGTCTTGGTAGAGGGTGAGCGCATCGCTGAGGTGCTGGAGGGTGCCGTGCCTGAAGGGGTGCTGAACGGGGCGGATGAGGTGATCGACGCAACCGGGAAATGGCTGATGCCGGGTGTGATCGACGATCAGGTTCATTTCCGGGATCCGGGATTGACCCATAAGGGCGACATCGAGAGCGAGAGCCGGGCAGCTGTGGCAGGTGGTGTCACGACCTATATGGACATGCCTAACACGAAGCCACAAACCACTACGATTGAGGCCCTGCAGGGCAAGTGGGATCGGGCGGCGGCTGTTTCACGGGCCAATTACTCTTTCTTCTTCGGGGGGACGAACGACAACTATGCGGAGATCCAGCGGTTAGATCGGAGCCGTGTGCCCGGATTGAAACTCTTCTTGGGCTCTTCGACCGGCAATATGCTGGTGGATCAGCCGGAGGCATTGGCGCGTATTTTTGGCGAGAGCGGTATGTTGATTGCTATTCATGCCGAGAAGGAATCCATTATCAAACAGCATATAGAGGCGTATAAACGTCAATATGGCGAGGACTTGGACATCTCATTCCACAGCAAGATCCGCGATGAGGAGGCGTGCTATCGTTGCTCCGCTGAGGCGGTGGAGTTGGCTACTCGCTTGAACGCCCGTCTGCACATCCTGCATCTCTCTACGCAGCGTGAGTTGTCGTTGCTGAGCAACAGCCTGCCACTGAGGGAGAAGAAGATCACGGGTGAGGTCTGTGTGCATCATCTATGGTTTCACGATGGCGACTATGCCCAGTTTGGCAACCGCATCAAGTGGAATCCGGCCATCAAGACGTTGGCGGATCGGACAGCCTTGCGAGCGGCGGTCAACGATGACACGATTGACATCGTCGCTACTGATCATGCGCCTCATCTGCTCAGCGAGAAGGAGGGCTCTTGCCTGAAAGCGGCTTCTGGCGGTCCGCTGATCCAGCATTCCTTGATCGTGATGTTGGAGTTGGCGATGGAGGGTCGCTTCACCAACGAGAAGGTGGTGGAGAAGATGACACACCGTCCGGCAGACCTGTTCCGTATCGATCGTCGAGGCTATATCCGTCCCGGTTATTATGCCGACTTGGTGCTGATCGATCCGCAGGCTACGTGGACAGTCGCTCCGGAGAACATTCTTTATAAATGTGGGTGGTCGCCTTTCGAGGGCTATACGTTCCACCATGCGGTTTGGAAAACCTTCGTCAATGGGCAGTTGGCCTATAGCGATGGGCAGGTGAATGAGGCCGTGCGTGGACAAGAGGTGCGCTATTTATCAGAGTAACTTTTAAAACAATAGAATAAGATGCGTTGGAATAAAGTAGCAAGTGTGTTGTTAGGATTGTGTATGACTGTTGGTGTGATGGCGGCCGATTTCGCTTCGGATCGTTTCCTTACACCTGCGGGCAAGGAGTTGATCGTTACGTTTGTGCGTCATGGCAGTTTGGCTATGAGCTATGCGGGCAAGCAGATCCAGATCGACCCGGTGTCGGAATATGCCGATTATAGTGCCTTCCCGAAGGCTGACCTGATCTTGGTGTGCCATGCGCATGGCGATCACCTGGATTTGAAGGCGATCGAGGCGTTGAAGAAGGAGGGAACGACCGTGATCACTAATCCGGCCGCCGCCGAGCAGGTGAAGCAGCCCCAGGCGCAGGAGATGCGTAATGGCGACACGATGACGTGGCAGGGCATCAAGATAGAGGCCGTACCGGCTTATAACACAACCGAAGGTAGAGACAAATACCACCCGAAGGGACGGGACAATGGCTACGTGCTTGATTTCGATGGCTTCCGGGTCTATGTGGCGGGCGATACGGAGGACATTCCCGAGCTGAGCAACCTGAAAGCGATCGACGTGGCTTTCTTGCCCGTGAACCAACCTTATACGATGACTCCGGAGCAAGCGGCTCGTGCGGCTCGTGTGATCAAACCGAAGATTTTTTATCCCTATCATTATAGTCAGACCCCTGTAGCTGAGACGTTGCCTGCTTTGCTGGAAGGAAGTGGCGTTGAGCTGCGTATCCGAGCGTTGCAATAAGGAGAGCATGGCGGCATGAAGGTCTTGCATACGAGCGATTGGCATTTGGGGCATACGCTCTATAATTACGATCGAAGCGAGGAGCAGCAGGCGATGCTCGATCAGATAGCCCGCATCGTGGCAGAGCGACAGCCGGATCTGTTCTTGCTCTGCGGTGACGTATATCACACAACACAACCGACAGCCGCCACTCAGCAACTGTTTATCAATGCCTTGATGCGGATCCGAGAGGCTGCCCCGGCCATGAGGATTCTGCTGTTAGCGGGCAATCACGACAGTGCTACTCGCCATGAAATTTTCCGTACCGCTTGGGAGGCATTGGGTGTAACGGCCATCGGCTTGCTCAATCGAGAGGCACCACCTGATCATTATATAATGGAACTTCCAGGCAAGGGGTTTGTCGTGGGCGTGCCTTATGTGCATGAGCGAAACCTGCCGGAAGGCTTTTTCCAGCAACTGTTGGATCGGGTGGCTGAACGGAACTTGGAGCAACTGCCTGTGATCTTGACCGCCCACACCTACGTGTCGGGCAGCGACGCTACGGGTCATGCCGATGCGGAGGGTGAAACAGTGGGAGGCATTGAGGGATGGAATCTCTCCCTTTTTGGTTCCGGATATGACTATTTGGCCTTGGGGCATATTCATCATGCGCAGTGGGTTCGTGGCAGTGAGGGCAGGGCACGCTATTGTGGATCGCCGTTGCCTGTCCATTTTGATGAATGTTATCCGCATTCCGTCTCGTGGGTGGAGCTGGATCGCCAAGGAGATGTGCCTCGTGTGGAGGAGATTGAGCTTGCGAACCCTCGTCCGCTGATTACCTTGCCTGTTTCGGAAGCCGCTGATTGGGACAGCGTCAAGTCTCTTTTTCAAGCATTCCCGGATGAGCAGCCGGGTTATATCCGACTGCGTGTGGAGGTGGAGGACTTCTTGCCTCCCGGTGCCCAGATGGAGGCCGCCGCAATCGTCGAGGGGAAGGCTTGCCGCTTCTGCCTGATCCAGGTACAACGTAAGGAACGAGCGGCGAACGAGGAGGGAGGACGGATGTTCACGACTGCCGAAATTCAGCGACTCAGTCCGTTAGACATTGCCTCCATGTATGCGAAGGATAAAAGGATCGGTTTTGAGGAGGAACTGGTCTCGCTGTTCAAGGAAACCTTGACCCTACTGCAAGCGGAAGAACGAGAGGAATAAGATAGGATGAAACTAAAACAGCTCATACTGCATAACATGGCCTCGATTGAGGATGCCACGATCGATTTCGAGGCGGATCCATTGGTGAATAGCGAGGTGTTTTTGATCTCGGGGAAGACCGGGTCGGGCAAATCAACGTTGCTCGATGCGATTTGCTTGGCTTTGTATGACGATACTCCTCGGATGCGCAACCTGAAGATGGAGGGAAAGTTTGATGAGGTGAGGGATTCACTTTCCATCAAAGACCCTCGACAGTTGATGCGCCAGCATACCGGAGAGGCTTATGTGAGGCTTAGCTTTGAGGGAAATGATGGGTTAGCGTATGAGGCGCAATGGAGCGTGGCCCGTGCCCGTAAACGGGAGAACGGCAAGCTGCAAGATCGGCAATGGAGCCTGCTGAATGTACGGACGGGGCAGTTGCTGAGCAAGGTGCAGGAGGTAAAAGCGGCTATTCAAAGCGCAGTCGGTTTAGACTTTGGCCAATTCTGCCGAACGACTCTGTTGGCACAGGGAGAGTTCACCCGCTTCCTGAATAGCAACGACAATGAGAAGGCGATTATCTTGGAGAAGATTACCGGCATGGAGGCTTATGCGCGGATTGGCCGGAAGATTTATGAGATTACCCGTCAGAAAGAGGTCGATTATCAGCTGAAAAGACAAGAGATCGAAGCCGTGCAATTGCTTTCTGATGAGGAGATCGCGGAGCGGCAGGAGCGGTTGAGGCAACTGGATGCATCTATCGAGCAGCTGCAAACAGCAAAGGCCGTAACCCTGCGACAACGAGATTGGCTGACGCAGTATGAGGCATTGAGCCGGAAGCGAAAGGTAGCGGAGGCGCAACGAGCAGAGATAGTCAACCAGATGGAGTCAGTTGATTTCCGTCGGCGGGAGCAAGAGACAAGCGCTTGGAAAGAGACGGTTGAGGCACGTGCGTTAGGACGTAATTGGAGGCAGTGTGTGGCACAAGCGGAGGTTTTTCAGCAAGAACTCCAAAAGAAGGAGGCTGTTTATCTGCGTCTATCCCGAGGCTTGTGTAGTTTACAGCGACAGCGGATGGAGCGCAAAGCGCATCGGGAGCAGTTGCAAGTGGCTTTACAGGCTGAGGCGGTGAAAGCTCCGGTTTATGCGCAGAGTCAGGCCATAACGGAAAAGGTTTCCCAATGGAGGCAGTTGACAGCCGCTGCTCAGCGGTTGACCGATGAGATAGTAAAGGAAACGGCTCAGTGCCAATCGCTACAGACGGAGTGGGAGAAGGTTCAGCTACAGGCGGGGCAATCCCAACAGCAGGTTGAGGATTTACAGCGCCAATTGACGACTCAACAACAGGTGTTTGCGCAGATGGGCCTGCCCGCATTGCGCCAGACGAAAGAGCAGCTGAACCAAAAGCGGCTTTTACTGAACAACACGAAACATAGTTTGCAAAGTTGGGAGGAGGCTAAACTACGCTTGGCTCAACATGAGCAAGAGGCGGTTGCCTGTCAAGAAAAACAGGCTGAGTTAGCGCGTCAGCAGGTTGTAGAGCAGCAATTGGATGCGCAGTATAAAGCTTTCTTCAGCACTTGTCAGCAGCATTGGGAGGCACAGAAGCGAACCATCGACAAGTGGGCGAAGGCGATGCGGGCACAACTGAAGGCGGGGGATCATTGCCCGGTCTGTGGGCAGGTCATCCCAGACACGCTTCCGCAAGAGGCCGCATTGAATCAGGCCTATCGGGAGGTGGAGGCGCAGTTGCGAGCGGCTCAAAAGCAGATGGAGCGGCAACAGGAGCGATTAGCAAAGGTTAGCTCTGCGCATAGCTTGCAACAGGAGCTGGTGCAACAGACCTATCAGGCCCTGGAAAAGGAGCGTTTAGCAGTGCAGGCTAAGGCACAGCGTTGCCTGGCTGATTGCCAGCAGTGTCATATTGAGGAAGTGAATGAACAGACGGCTCAGACTTTAGCTGATTATGAACGGATTCTCTCTTCCAAACTGTTGGCCACCGATCAACAGATACAGGCAGCTGAACGATTTGAGCAAGAGGTAGTGGAGCAGTTACGCCTTGCTTTAGAAAAGGCGCGTCAGGCGCATGAGGCGATGCAACAAAAGTTGGCCAAGTGCGAACATTCAGTGGCGTTGGTAGCCAAGAGCATGGAGAATCATCGCAGTCAATTGGATGCCCATCAGAACCAGTCCCAACAGACGGCGCAGGCAATCGAGAAGCAGTTAGAGGCTGTCCCGGTCTGGAAAGCGAGCTGGGCAACGGATCCGGAGGTGTTCCTCCGTCAGTTGAGACAGGCGTCCGAACGCTATGCGCAGTGGCAGCAAGAGGAGCAACAGGCGGCACAGGCCGAGAGCCGTTTGCAGGAACTGTTGGAGCAGGTTGAGGTGATTCGTCAGGAGGTTTGGCGTTGCCAACCTGCTTGGCCGCATTTGCCGGTGACCGGCGAAGAAAACATCAAGCAACTTTTGGCGGAGTGGAATCAGTTCTACGCAGACTTGCGTTCAGCTTTGGATCAGTCGATCTATAATCGACAGCAACAAGAGAAGCTGAAAGAGGAGTTGGATCATTATGTGGCAGCTCATCCAGATTATACATGGACCCGATTGGCGGCGTTGGATCAATATGCTCCTTCGCTGATTACGGAATGGAGCAGAGCGAATGAGGCCATTCGACAATTACGGGTGGAACGGGAATCGGCATTGCGTCAGATTCAGCAGGATCAAACCGCGCTGGAGGCACAGAAGCCACTGATGGAGGAGGAGACGCAATTAGTCTTTTTGGAATCGTTGTTAGCCCAGCAAGAGCAGGCTTTGAAAGAGCGTTTAGTGCAGAAGGGAACGCTTCAGAGTCAGTTGGATCAAGATGCGCAAAATCGGGCTAACCAATTGCAACTGATAGCGGAGGCGGAAAAACGGAAGCTCCTTTATACGCAGTGGAGCAGGCTCAATGAATTATTGGGCAGTGCGGATGGGCAACGTTTTCGGAAGATTGCCCAAAGCTATGTGCTGGGACACTTGATCCATGCGGCCAATCACTATCTGCAGATGCTGACGAATCGCTATAAGTTGCAGGTAGTTCCCGGCACCTTTATCATTTCGTTGGAAGATGCCTATCAAGGTTATACACGTCGAATGGCGAGCACCCTGTCTGGCGGAGAGAGCTTCTTGGTATCGCTTTCTCTGGCATTGGCGTTGTCTGATATTTCAGCAGACTTAAAGGTGGATACGCTTTTTATCGACGAGGGCTTTGGCACGCTCAGTGAGGAGCATCTCCAACAAGCGGTGCAGACCCTGCGAATGTTGCATAAGCATAACCATCGGCAGGTGGGCATCATCAGCCATGTGGAGGAGTTGCGAGAGCGTATCCCCGTACAGATCCAGGTGATCCAAGAGGGACACAGCTCAAGCAGTAAGGTAGAGGTGGTTAGGCTATAGGCGCTAATCCCATCTCAGCCGCTTTCTCCAAAAGGAAGGCTTTTGCCGGTTCATATTCGTTGGAGATCTCGCCGTCGAGAATGGCATTTTTAATCGCCTCTTTCAAGATTCCTACCGGACGGGAAGGAGCCAATCCAAAGAGTTGCATGATCTCTTCGCCACTGATAGGCGGTTGGAAATTGCGAACCCGGTCTTTCTCCTCTATATCAGCTAACTTGGCTCGAACCTCTCGGAAATTCTCTAAGAAGCGGCGTACCTTTTCCGGATTCTTGCTGGTAATATCCGCTTCGCAAAGCAACATCAAATCATCGATGTCATCTCCGGCGTCAAAGAGTAAACGGCGAATGGCGGAATCGGTCACTTCATTGTCTGACAGAGCGATCGGTCGCATGTGTAGGCTCACCATTTTCTGTACATACTTCATCTTCTCATTCATCGGCAGTTTCATCTTCCGGAAAATACCGGGAATCATCTTCTCACCAATGAAGTTATGGTTGTGAAATGTCCAACCCAATCGGTTGTCGAATCGTTTCGTGGCTGGTTTGGCAATGTCATGAAACAGTGCGCTCCAGCGTAGCCAAAGTTTATCGGTCGTGCGGCTCAGGCGATCCAAAACCATCAGCGTATGGGCAAAGTTATCTTTGTGGCCAATACCCTCTTTGGTCTCCACTCCCTTCAGCGCAGTCAACTCTGGAAAGATATAGTCTAACAACCCGCATTGATCCAACAGTTCAAACCCATATGAGGGTTTGGGGGAGAGTACGATCTTGTTCAACTCGTCCACGATTCGTTCGCGGGAGATGATCTCGATGCGTGCCTTGTTGCGCTCGATGGCCTCGAAGGTATCCGGCTCGATGAAAAAACCCAATTGGGTAGCGAAGCGAATGGCCCGCATCATGCGCAAAGGATCATCGCTAAAGGTAATATCCGGATCGAGGGGTGTACGAATGGTCAAGTCTTCCAGGTCGTCGATACCGCCAAAAGGATCCACCAATTCCCCATAACGCACTGAATTCAAGCATAAGGCCATGGCGTTGATTGTGAAATCTCTGCGGTTTTGGTCATCTTCCAAGGTGCCATTCTCCACGACAGGTTTCCGGCTGTCATGACTATATGATTCCTTACGGGCACCCACAAACTCCAATTCTAAGTCTCCACACTTTACTTGTGCCGTTCCGAAATTCTTAAATACAGAGAGCGATGCTTTGCGTCCCAGTTTTTGAGCTACCTTCTTGGCCAGCTCGATGCCGCTTCCAACAGCTACAATGTCAATATCTTTTGAATGACGATTCAGAAAGAGGTCTCTCACATAACCACCAATCACATAGGCTTCCACTCCCAATTCGTCTGCCGCCTCGGAAATCAGCCGGAAAGGCTTGGCGTTGAGGTGATCCAATATCTCTTCTTCGCTAATATACATAGTTTAAAATATTGTTCGCTTATAAAATGAACCCTAATTGCGGCAAAGATACGCAAATTTTCATGTACTTTTGCGGATGAACAGTAAATGAGAAAGATCAAGCATGAAAAAGATAGCGATTTGTATTCCGCTGGTTGCTGCTTTGTTGATCGCTTGTGGTGGTGATCGGAAAGCTGCGGAGGAGCGATTGGCTCGGGCACAAGCACTCTATGAACGCAATGAGTTTTTTGGTGCGAAGAATGAGATTGACAGTTTGAAAACGCTCTATCCGAAAGAGGTGAATGTGCTGCGCCGGGCGTTGACTTTGATGCGTCAAGTAGAGTTGAAAGAGGCGGAGCGTAATATGGCTTTCTGTGATAGTTTGTTGCCAATCAAGAGGGAGGAGGTGGCCGAATTAAAAGAGGGCTTCGTGTTTGAGAAAGACTCTGCTTATGAGGAGATCGGCAATTACATCTGGAAACGGCAGACCATCGAGCGCAATGTGCAGCGTTGCTATGTGCGTTGTGGCGTGAACGAGGAGGGCGAGATGTACTTGGCGAGTGTCTTTTATGGGAGCAAGCCAATTGAGCATACGGGCATTCGGCTCTCTACGAAGGATGGGCAAGAGGCTGAGACGGCTATGATTTCATTCGATGGGGGATTGAATTACCGTTTTACAGATTTAGGCCAGACGACGGAGGTTGTGACTTATAAAGGTGAACATTGCGAGTCTGCTGTGAAATTGATTTATGCGAACGAGAAAGAGCGGATCAAGGTGGAGTATAAAGGCGGAAAGCCCTATACGATTTATATGGCGGATGCGGATAAGCAAGCCATTGTGAAGACCTTTAATTTAGCCACGGTCTTGAGTGATATTCATAACATGGAGGTCTTGAAAGAGAAGTCGGCCAAAAAGATAGATTATCTTAATCAGAAATTAGGCGGAGCCATGGGTGAGTAGGGTAGTGTAAAATAAACTGTGTCACGCATTATTTCCTATTAGAAAACTCATCGGTCGGGGAACGGCCAGCGCCAAGGGGCGGGACCACCCGTCCCGACGAGCGTAAAATTACAATAATTTAAATCGTTCTCCAAACTTTA
>JALFJR010000015.1 GCA_022775005.1 Parabacteroides sp. | reverse complement strand
TTCCATGACTCAGGCTACCGTTGCCCGGAACATTTTCTTCCGGCGGATGCTCGTGGATGTCATACCGCTCATCACCAAACTGGAAAGCAACATGAAAGGAGCGTCGATAAGCGTGCCAGACGAGCTGCCACTCCGCAAGAGAACCATTATGGAAACCGTGAACAACGCACGTAGCTTGCTTTATTCTGAGCCGTGAAGCTCTGTTACGATCTTGCCCTCTTCTGCAATGTGCAAAAAAAGAGGCGACTAAGCTTGTGCGTATGGAAAAAATGACTATCTTCGCGCCGAAATTCAAATTACTAATATAATTTATAAGCGTTATTATGAACAATTACGAAACCGTTTTCATTTTGACTCCCGTTTTGTCTGACGCACAGATGAAGGAAGCGGTCGAGAAATTCACGAACCTCCTGAAGGCTCAGGGCGCAGAGATCGTGAATGAGGAGAACTGGGGCTTGCGTAAGCTGGCTTATCCTATCGATAAGAAGACTACAGGCTTCTATCAGTTGGTAGAATTCAAGGCTGATCCGAGCGTGATCGCTACATTGGAGGTAAACTTCCGTCGTGACGAGCGCGTGATCCGCTTCTTGACTTTCCGTCAAGACAAGTATGCCGCAGAATATGCAGCGAAGAGAAGAAATCTGAAAGCATCTAAAGAAACAGTAAAGGAGAATTAATCATGGCAGCAACTCAATCAGAAATCAGATATTTAACTCCGCCCTCAGTTGACGTTAAGAGAAAGAAATATTGCCGTTTCAAGAAGAACGGTATCAAGTATATCGATTACAAGGATCCTGAGTTCTTGAAGAAGTTCTTGAACGAGCAGGGCAAGATCCTTCCCCGTCGCATCACGGGTACTTCTTTGAAGTTCCAGCGTCGCGTGGCTCAAGCCGTTAAGCGTGCTCGTCACTTGGCATTGCTTCCTTTTGTAACCGATTTGATGAAATAATAAATATTGAGAGGAGACAGAATATGCAAGTTATTTTGAAAGAGGATGTAGTTAATTTAGGCTACAAAGACGATATCGTAACAGTAAAGGACGGTTACGGACGTAACTTTCTAATCCCCACGGGTAAGGCAGTGATCGCTTCTGAGTCTGCTAAGAAAGTGTTGGCAGAGAACTTGAAGCAACGTGCACACAAGTTGGCTAAGATCAAGGCTGACGCTGAAGAATTGGCGGCTAAGTTACAGGGCGTATCATTGACAATCGGTGCAAAGACAAGCTCAACAGGTACTATCTTTGGTTCTGTAACGAACATCCAGGTAGCTGAGGCTTTGGCTAAGATTGGTTTCGAAATCGATCGTAAGATTATCTCTATCAAGGAGAGCGTGAAAGAGGTTGGTCAGTATAAGGCTACCTTGAAGCTCCACAAGGAGGTTTCTGTAGAGATCCCGTTTGAGGTCGTTTCTGAGTGATTCAGGGAATATTTGAGTGTTATAGCAGGAGAGGTATGTCAGTGAAATGACATACCTCTTTTTTTTGTATATGCCTGATGGACGTTCCGAAAAACATTGCCCATCTTTTTCTAAAATATTGCTGATAGTTTTCTAAAACATTGCTCATGGTTTTAATAAACGTTGCCCGTGATTTTTATGAATATTGCCGATGCTTTTTTAAAAACATCGGCATTGTTTTTTAATAGAATGGGGATGATTTAGCGGTTGCTGTCAAAAATGAAACTTTTTATGTCATTTTATAGAACCAATCCTATTAAAATATGTGTATATTTGCCCTCGTAAATGAAATGTATATTGTTAAAGCTGGTAAGCCAGTTGGTTAGTTAACTTAAATTTTAGTATCATAAATGTAACAGAATTGAAGCGGATACGTAATTTAACTGATCTACTTTTGCTCCCAAGAATTTGATGATAAAACATTCGGATAGTTTAACTATTAAAAATTCAGCGTTATGAGTCAATTTAAACACTCATTCTCAAGGACTCTGTTAATTGTTCCGCTCGTGGGAATTTCAGGAGTCGCTTTTGCCGCAAGATCGGGTAATGACGCTATGGCGACAAAGTTACCCATCGTGAAAAAAGATGTTGCTGCTTTCTTGAACGCTCAGCAGCAAATAAGTAAAGTGACCGGTAAGGTGGTAGATACGAAAGGAGAGCCAATTATTGGTGCGAATGTGGTCGTGAAAGGTACTACAAATGGTACGATTACCGACTTTGATGGTAATTTCTCGATCGAAGCTCCCGCTAATGCCGTGTTGCAAGTTTCTTACATTGGTTATGTGCAGCAAGATGTACCTGTGAACAATCGTACCTCATTGCAAATTGCTATAAAAGAGGATACGCAAAATCTGGATGAGGTCGTAGTCGTAGGTTACGGTTCGCAGAAGAAGGTGAACTTGACCGGTGCCGTGGAGCAGGTGACCAGTGATGTTTTTGAGGGTCGTCCGACAGCGAATGCTACACAGATGTTGGAGGGTGTCGTTCCTAACTTGAACATCTCCCTGGCCGATGGTAAGCCGGGCCGTACAGCCGACTTCAACGTGCGTGGTGCCGGATCTATCAACGGCGGTAGTGCTTTGGTGTTGATCGACGGTGTGGAGGGTGATCCCTCGATGTTGAATCCGGATGATATTGAGAGTGTTTCCGTCTTGAAGGATGCAGCTGCTTCCGCTATCTATGGTGCGCGTGCGCCGTTCGGTGTTGTTTTGATTACGACCAAGAACGCAAAAGAGGGCAAGCCGCAGGTGGTTTACTCATCCAGCTACAACTTCCAGTCGCCGCAGAACGTGCCTGATGTGGTTTCCGATGGTTACGTATGGGCGCAGCACTTCTACGATGCGTACTATGGCTTCAATCAGTCTAACCCCTCTGGTATCAACAAAACGCAGCAGTTCTCTACTGCTTGGTTGGAGGAGTACAAGCGTCGCCATGAGACGGGTGACTTCGGTACGGTGATCTCCGACGGTTCGATCGGAACAAAGGGACGTTACGTCTATTATCCGGAAGGCACAGATTGGTATGACTTGCTGTATAAGGATCGTACATTCAGCCACAATCAGAATCTCTCCATCTCCGGTTCTGATGGTAAGTTCGACTACTACCTCTCCGGTCGTTTCTACAAGTACAACGGTTTGTTTGACAACGACACGCAGACGGATAAGTACAAAACGTATAACATGCGTTTCAAGGGTGGTTATCAAGCTACTCCGTGGTTGAAGATCAGCAATAACTTCGAGTTCTCGCAGAACAAATATTATAACCCAATCACCTATTCAGAGGGTTCGGGTGTAATCTGGCGTAACATTGCCGACGAGGCACACCCCTCTTCACCGATGTTTAACCCGGATGGTACGTTGACCTATTGTGCCGTTTATACGGTGGGTGACATGCTCTACGGTAAGAGCGGTATCACGACCACGAACGAGGTGTTCAAGAACACCGCCTCTTTCAATGCGAAGTTCCTGAATGATCGGTTGCGTGTGAACGGTGACTTTACCTACAAGCGGACTACTTATGATAAGACGAAGAAGCAGGTACGTTCTCCGTATGCTCGTTCGGTAGATGCCAACGGTGAGAGCATTATCGAGTATATCTCTGGTACACGTTCTAACATCGCGGAGACCAAGCGCAGCAATAGCTATATCGCAACGAACCTCTATGCGGAGTTTGAGGACACGTTGAATGAGGTGCACAACTTCAAGATTATGGGTGGTTGGAACTACGAGAAGTCTCAAACGAAAGAGCTCTATGGTTACAACGATGACCTGTTGACAGAGGATGTGGATAACATCAACTTGGCGTTGGGTACGGACAAC
The DNA here is from genome assembly GCA_022775005.1 of Parabacteroides sp. Classification (GTDB taxonomy): domain Bacteria; phylum Bacteroidota; class Bacteroidia; order Bacteroidales; family Tannerellaceae; genus Parabacteroides. The sequence continues at coordinate 54,032 of JALFJR010000015.1, read as the reverse complement.
CGCAAGATCACCTCTTCTTGGAACGCTTACCAGTTTGGTGGTGCTTTCTTCCGTTTGAATTACGACTTTGACAACCGCTATCTCTTGGAGGTGAACGGTCGTTACGATGGTTCTTCTCGTTTCCCCGACAACGAGCGCTGGGCTTTCTTCCCCTCTGCGTCAGCAGGTTGGCGTATCTCTGAGGAGCCTTGGTTCAACGTAGAGTCCAAGTATGTCTCTAACGCAAAGCTGCGTTTCTCTTGGGGTTCGCTGGGTAATGCCGCTGGTTTGAGCAACTATCAATATAAGCAAACTTTGGGCATCTCGACCTCCAGCTTTATCTTGAACGGTTTGCGCCAGAACTACATGTCCTCACCCGCCGCTTTACCCGGTAGCTTGACTTGGGAGACGGCTACGACTTGGGACGTAGGTGCTGATTTAGGCTTCTTCGACAACCGCTTGACGGTTAGTGGCGACTACTACATCCGTAAGACAACGGACATGATCGTGAAGGGCCCGACGGTGCCTGATGTGTTTGGTGCCAGCTCTCCGAAGGGCAACTATGCCGACATGACCACCCGTGGTTATGAGATCTCTTTAGAGTGGCATGATCGTTTTGATTTGGCCGGCAAGCCCTTCAATTATAGCATCAAGGCTACGTTGGCTGACTACTACTCCGTGATCGACAAGTTTAACAATGCGAACTATACCCTTTCTACAAACGCCAACCAGTCTTTGGCGGGTAACTACTACGAGGGCATGCGCATCGGTGAGTTGTGGGGCTATGTTTCCAATGGTTTGTGGCAGGATCAGGCCAGCATCGATGCTGCTGAGGCAGGTGCCGTTGCAGCCGGTCAGAAGTATTATAACCCGTTGATGCAGACCTCAAAGACTTACAAGCTCTATCCGGGTGACGTGAAGTTTGAGGACTTGAATGGCAATGGCTATATTGATCGTGGCAAGAATACGGTGGATGATCCGGGAGACCGCAAGATTATCGGTAATGAGGAGCCGCGTTATATCTATAGCTTCACCCTCTCCGGCGATTGGAACAATATTTGGTTTAATGCCTTCTTCCAGGGTGTGGGTAAACAGGATTGGTATCCTTCCAACGAGGCTTCTGTATTCTGGGGCCAGTACAACCGTCCGTACAACCAGATGCCGACTTGGCATGTGGATAATTACTGGACACCGGAGAACCCGGATGCCTACATGCCGCGTTACGCCGGTTATTATCGTCCGTTCTACAGCGGTCATCAGAATGCCAACACACGTTATTTGCAGAACGTGGCCTACCTGCGTTTGAAGAACTTGCAGATTGGTTACAACCTGCCGACAGAGTGGACTAAGAAAGTGCATTTGAGTAAGGTGGGTGTTTATCTCTCTTGCGAGAACCTCTTTACCTGGTCGCCGCTCTACAAGCGCACGAAGGACATCAACGTTTCGAATATCGGTACTTCCGATCCTGACTTGACGACTGGTAGTGGTGATGGTTACAATTATCCGATGATGAAGTCCATCAGCTTGGGTCTTAATGTTACATTCTAATTATTCAAAGCTAATTCAGATATGAAAAAGAAATATATCATTTTAGGCGCATTATTTGCCTTGAGCACAGGCTTCACCGCTTGTGATATGGACGAGGAACCGCAGTCATCCGCTTCCGTAGATATGGTGTTCAGCGCCGAGAAGGGTTTGCAGACCTATGCGTACTCCTTCTATAATGTATTGCCATCGCGTAGCGAAGCAAGCCACCGCAGCGAGACATTGGACTATGGCGTGAAGAACTCGTTGAGTGGTATGGAAGTTGGTGCCTACACGGTTAACTCTGCTACCAGTTGGAGTTGGAGCGCATTGCGCAACATCAATTTCTTCTTGGAGAACAACACCAACGAGGCAGTCAGTGAGAACATCCGTAACAACTATAATGGTATCGCACGCCTCTTCCGTGCCCGTTTCTATTTTGATAAGTTGGTTCAGTATGGTCCTGTACCCTGGATTGACAAGGTGTTCAACGATGCCGAGGATCCAGATTTGTATAACTCGCAAGATTCACGAGACGTGATCATCGGTCACATCATCGATGATTTGGACTATGCCTATCAGCACATCACCACAACGGATGTGACACTCAACTCCACGTTGGTGAATAAGTGGACAGCCGCAGCCTTCAAGTCTCGCGTTTGTCTGTTCGAGGCTGCTTGGCGTAAGTATCATGCTAATGATGAGTTAGATGTGGCTCGCACTGGCTGCTCACAGTACTCTGTGGAGCAACTCTATCAGTTGGCGGCTGCTGCTGCTCGTGAGGTGATGGATAAGGGCCCGTATAAATTGCATACTGGCACACCTTACAGTGAGGGACGTGGCGCTTATCGTGACCTCTTCATTTCCGATAATACGGTGACTACCGAGGTGATGTTTGCTATTGCTACCGATAAAACATTGGGTATGGGCCAAGCCAACTGGTGGTACAACTCTTCGACTTACGGTCCTCACCTCTGCATGAGTCGTAAGTTCATGAATACTTATTTGAATATTGACGGTACACCCTACAGCGACAAGCATGCGGATGGTAGTTACAAAACTTTCGTAGAGGATTGTACGGGTCGTGATCTCCGTTTCAACCAGACGGTGCGCGGCGCAGACTATACACGCAAGGATGCAAACGGCGCTTACGTTCCTACACCCGCTAACTTCCAGGGTCACTCTTTGACGGGTTATCAATTTACAAAGTGGGTAATGGACGACGTGGCTTACGATGATGGTGAGAACAATGATAATGACCAGCCGCTGATGCGCTATGCCGAGGTGTTGCTGAACTATGCTGAGGCACAGGCCGAGCTGGGCAAGTTGACCGATGCGGAGTGGGCTGAGACGATTGGAGCGTTGCGTGCACGTGCAGGTATTACGGGCGGTACGGCACAAACCGGTACGTTGACCACGAAGCCGACCTCTGTGGAGCCTTACATTGCCGCTTATTATCCGGGCGTTTCTAATCCGGTCGTGCTTGAGGTACGCCGTGAGCGTGAGATCGAGTTGGCTTTGGAAGGCTTGCGTCTGAATGACTTAAAGCGTTGGAACGCTTGTGATCTTTGGGTGAACGATCCATGGCAAGGTGTCTTGATTCCGGCGTTGAACGCACCCTTGGACATGAATGGCGATGGTACGTATGATGCTTACTTCTATGATACGGACAAGATTACAGACGAGACCTATGCCTCCATTGGTGTCTATGTCGGCACGGGCAAGAACAACGTGCTGAACGTGGAAAAGGTTAATGGCGGTTATTTGATGAAATACAACTATGCGGGTCGTCAATGGCCGCAACGTCAGTATCTCTATCCGATACCTGAGGTGGTTATTCAGTTCAATACGAACTTGAAGCAGAATCCTGGTTGGTAAACAACTACTAAATGTAAATAAGTTAAATCTGTGTTATGGCTTACGATTGCTTTATGCGACGTAGGCCATAACCTATAATAAACTACTCAATGAAAAAAATTATTTTTTCCTTTTTATGTTTGCTCTGTGTGTTAAGCATGGGTGCGGCAGAGCATATTATCGTGGGTACATATAATATTCGTAACGCGAATAAAGGTGATTCGATCAATGGCAATGGCTGGGGGCAACGTAGCCCCTACATAGCTCAGTTGGTCCAATTCCATGGCTTTGATATTTTCGGTACACAGGAGGGTAAGTATCCGCAGTTGCAAGATTTGAAGCGAATGATGCCGGGCTATGATTACATTGGTGTTGGTCGCGATGATGGTAAACAGGGGGGTGAGCATTCTGCTATTTTCTACCGGACAGAGAAGTTTGAGGTACTCGATCATGGTGATTTTTGGCTCTCCACTGAGACTGATCATCCTAACAAAGGCTGGGATGCCGCCTTACCGCGTATTTGTAGCTGGGGCAAGTTCCGTGATAAAGAGACCGGTTTCACTTTCCTTTTCTTCAATCTCCACATGGATCATGTTGGTGTGCAGGCACGAGCAGAGAGCGCAAAACTGATCTTAAAGAAGGTGAAGGAATTCCCTGAGCATCTTCCTGCCATCTTGACGGGAGATTTCAATGTTGATCAGCATAACGAGTCCTACACTTTGCTGGATCAATCAGGTATTATGCGAGATTCTTATCAGATAGCGGAGTTCCGCTATGCGCCGAATGGTACCTTCAACAACTTCCATGCGGATCGTTTCACGGAGAGCCGCATTGACCATCTGTTCCTTACCAAGGAGTTTAAGGTGAAACGCTATGGCATCTTGATGGATTCTTATCGTTCAAAGAAGAGCGATGAGCAAATCGAGAAGGAGAAAAGCGGTAATTTCCCCAAGGAGGTGTATATGGAGAAATATGAAGCACGTATGCCGTCTGATCACTTCCCCGTGATGATTGAGGTCGTGGTGCAATGAACTAATTAATTCTTCCTTCATGTAAGGCGTTGCCTCAACTGCTGGCAAATCTTTTCAAAAAGATGATTTTGCGTCAGTTGGCAACGCCTTTATTATATGGCGCAGAACTTTATCGAGGCTTGCATACGATTCTATCCGTAAAAAACATTACCTTTGCACTCAAATTTGCATTTCTTGAACCATTTACGGAGATCATAATAGTGAAGACGGGGAGTAGGCTTTACATACGACTGATATTGGTATGGCTCTTGGTTTGTGTAACAATGCCTGCCGAGGCAGGGTCGTTCACGGTCGTGATAGATGCGGGTCATGGAGGCAAGGATCCTGGCGCAAGAGGAGTGCGTATCAACGAGAAGACCATCAACTTGGCTGTCGCTTTGAAATTGGGTAGTTTTATCGAGCAACGTAGCGAGGGTGTCAAGGTTATATATACCCGTAAGACAGATCGTTTCATTGAGTTGGATGAGCGGGCAGATATTGCGAACCGAAACAAGGCAGATCTTTTTATCTCAATCCATACTAATGCTGTGAAGCGAGGAAGTGCTGTGCAGGGTACGGAAACCTATACATTGGGTTTGGCACGTACGGATGAGAACTTGGAGGTGGCTATGAGTGAGAACTCTGCTATTTTGTTGGAGGATAATTACCAACAGCGCTACGAGGGATTTGATCCTAACTCCAGTGAATCTTATATTATTTTCGAGTTCATGCAAAATAAGCACATGGAGCAGAGTATCTCGTTGGCTTCTGAGATCCAAAAGTCGTTTAAGGGAGCTAAGCGTGTAGATCGAGGCGTTCGTCAAGCAGGATTTTTGGTTTTACGTAAGACCGGTATGCCCAGTGTGTTAGTAGAGTTAGGCTATATCTCCAATCGACAGGAGGAAAACTACCTGAGTTCAGTGGATGGACAGAATGCTTTGGCAGAGGCTATTTATGAGGCTTTTAGCCGTTATAAGCGAAGTTACGATCGACGTGCGGGAGGTGTTGTGACGACCAGTGTGCCCACTAAGGCGGCTATGACGCAAGAGGCTGGGTTGATAAGCGCGCCTGAGGATGAGTTTACGGTGCGACCTGAGAAGATACAAGAGGGGAGTGGTGCTCCTGCTGGGAGTGAGGCTGACATTCAGTATCGGAAGCAGCATCAGACAGAGACATCGGTGAAGGAAAAGAGCGTGTCTAAACCGACGGAGAAAAAGAGTACGAAAAGCAATACGACCCAAAAGGTAGCTGTAGGGAAGACTGTTTATAAGGTGCAAATACTGACGGCCAATAAACAGCTGCCAGCAAACTCCAGTCGTTTTAAAGGTTATAAACCTGTAAATTATTACGTGGAAAAGGGTATATATAAATATACGTATGGCGAGACAACCGATTTTGCGGAGATCAAACGGATCCGTCGTCAGTTGTTGAAGGATTTTAAGGATGCTTTCATTGTTGGATTCAAAGATGGCAAGAAGGTGAAATATTAATAAATGATTATTAGAACAATAGAGATGAAAACAGTTTTCACGAAGGAGGCAAAGATTGGATTAGTGTCTATCGTTTGCTTAGCATTACTGTATATAGGCATCAACTACTTGAAAGGTGTGAACCTATTCAAGCCGGTGAATCATTATTATGTGGCGTTTTCTAATGTCAAAGGTGTGACAGTTTCCAGCCCTGTTTTTGTGGAGGGTTTCAAGGTTGGTTTGGTCCGAGAGATTACTTATGACTACGATACCACGGGGAAAATCTCTGTGTTGGTGAGTTTAGAGGACAAGATGCGTATCAACAAGGGGAGTTACATTACCGTTGTTAATAGCTTCCTGGGAGGTGCTGAGTTGCATATTCATTTGAATACGTTCGTCGATGATTATTTCCATTCGGGTGATACGATTGAGGGACGCATGGAAGCTGATATGATGACCTCCGTGCAGGAGAACCTCCTTCCAGGCATTGAGCAGATGATGCCAAAGCTCGATTCTATTTTAGGAGGTTTACAAACCTTGGTAAACCATCCTGCGTTGACGCAATCACTGACGCATATAGAGCAGACAACAGCCAGTTTGGAGCATTCTTCTCGTCGGTTGGATCAGATGTTGGCAAAGGATGTGCCGGTAATCATGGAGAATATAAAAGGCATTACCGCTAATTTTGAGTTGGTAAGTGGACAGTTGAAAGATTTGGATTTGGTAGAGACTATGCAGACTGTCAATGCAACTTTGGCTAATCTGAAACTGACCACGGATAAGCTGAATAGTGCGGATAATAGTTTGGGTTTACTTTTGAATGATCGTCAACTATATGATAATCTAAACGGCACGATGGAGAACGCTTCCCTCTTGCTACTGGATCTGCGTGAACATCCGAAACGTTATGTCCACTTCTCGTTGTTTGGATCGAAGCAAAAGTAGCTTCTAAAAGTTGATTTAGATTCATTCTAAATTAGCAAATCCATTTAATAAAGAGATTTGATGGACTTAAATAGTTTATAATGAGATTAGTATTTCGGTTTTTACTCTAATGGGGAGTGAAGTCGTATACGTTTTGAGATGCTTGAAAAAGATTGTAGAAAGCGTTTTTCAAGCTCTGTTAGTGGAGAAAAGAAATGTTGAGGATTCAGATGTGGATAACTCTTTGAGCATAAAAGAGATATTCAAAAATAGAGAAAAGCAAGGAAAACTCAACTTTTTTTTTCGAAATTTATTTCTAACCTTTGTCGTGCAAAAAGTCGATAGAGTATTAATGAGGAAGGATTATTAATAACGATGCAAACTGATTTCAAAATACTGTGGGATAAGTGCCTGGGAATTATCAGGGATATTGTGCCTCAACCTCAATATGAGACATGGTTTCGACCTATAGTCCCGCTTGCATACGAAGAGAGCGAGCGGGGTGGACGACCTGAGAAGGAGCTTACAGTGCAAGTACCCAGCTCGTTCTTCTATGAGTTCTTGGAAGCACATTACATGAATGTGTTGAAGGTGACCCTTAATCGAGTGTTCGGGCACGGTATTCAATTGAAGTATCGCATCATGGTGGATAACAGTGCGGGCAGTGTCGGTACTGTGGATTATCCGGCTGAGGTTGTTTCACCTGCGATTAAACCGGCCATGCCGAAAGAACGAACTAATGCACTCAATCCTTTCTCTACGGTCATTGCGCAAGATGTCGATCCTCATCTAAATCCGCGTTACAATTTTGAGAACTATTTTGAGGGTTCAAGTAATAAGTTGGTTCGTGCTGCGGGTGAGGCTGTGGCGCAAGATCCGGGAAAGACCGCTTTCAATCCGTTGTTTATCTATGGACCATCTGGAGTAGGTAAGACGCACCTCTGTTATGCGATAGGTACGCGTATCCGTGAGTTACATCCGGATCAGCGCGTCCTCTATGTCTCTTCTCACCTGTTCCGTGTGCAGTTCACGGATGCAGTTCGTAAGAATACTACAAATGATTTCTTACATTTCTATCAAAATATTGATGTGCTAATCTTGGATGATATTCAAGAAATGATTGGTATGGATAGAACGCAGAATACATTCTTTCATATATTCAACCATTTGCATCAGTTAGGCAAGCAGCTGATCCTGACCTCGGATAAACCACCAGTGGATTTGCAGGGTATGGAGGAGCGCTTGATTACCCGTTTGAAATGGGGATTGACGGCGGAGCTCTCTCGTCCAGATTTGGATTTGCGTAAGAAGATCTTAAAAAATAAGATTTCTCATGATGGTATCGTGATTCCGGATGAGGTATTTAATTTCATTGCGAATAATGTCACTGAAAACGTGCGTGACTTGGAAGGAATCCTGGTCTCATTGCAGGCGAATGCGGTGATTAATAATAGAGAGATTGATTTACCGTTGACAAAACGTGTGATCAGTCAGGCGGTTCGTTTGGAGAAAAAGCAACTGACAGTACAGTCTATTCAAGAGACTGTTTGTAAATATTTTAACTTGGAGCAAGCATTGCTGCAGACGAGCTCTCGGAAGCGTGAGATCGTCCAGGCACGTCAGGTGACGATGTTCCTGTCAAAGAAATATACGGATTGCTCGCTCTCCAATATCGGTAAGATCGTGGGTAAGAAAGATCATGCGACTGTGTTGCACGCCTGCAAGACAGTAAAGGATCAGATTGAGACCAGCAAGGATTTTGCTGCTTCTGTGGAAGCCATTGAAGGCCTTTTGAAGAACTGATTCCTTATGGATAGTTGTATCATGAAATCATAAAACAAGAAAATCGTGGATCGAAAAGTTTATACGTTTGAAGAAGCGTTTAAGACATCATTGAATTACTTTACTGGCGACGAGTTGGCTGCTAAGGTTTGGGTTAATAAATATGCCTTGAAGGATGCCTTTGGGAATATCTACGAGAAATCTCCAGAGGATATGCACCATCGTTTGGCTGGTGAGATTGCTCGAGTGGAAAAGAAGTATCCCAATCCTTTGTCGGAACAGGAATTGTTCAGCCTGTTTGATCATTTTCGTTATATCATTCCACAAGGAAGTCCTATGACTGGTATCGGTAACGATTTTCAAATAGCTTCTCTCTCTAACTGTTTTGTAATAGGGTTGGATGGAGAGGCTGACTCGTATGGAGCGATTATTCGTATCGATGAAGAGCAAGTGCAGCTGATGAAACGCCGTGGTGGAGTGGGACATGATTTATCTCATATCCGGCCGAAAGGCTCTCCGGTGAAGAACTCAGCATTGACTTCTACGGGCTTAGTTCCTTTTATGGAGCGCTATTCAAACTCTACGCGAGAGGTGGCTCAGGATGGCCGTAGAGGAGCGTTGATGCTGAGCGTGTCGGTTAAGCATCCGGATTCTGAGGCTTTCATTGATGCGAAGATGACCGAAGGCAAGGTGACAGGCGCCAATGTCTCTGTGAAAATTGATGATGAATTCATGCAGGCGGCTATTCAAGGTGAAACTTATCGGCAGCAATATCCGATTCATTCTGAGAATCCTCTTTATGTCAAAGAGGTGGATGCGTCTGCCTTATGGAAAAAGATTATTCATAATGCTTGGAAATCAGCGGAGCCTGGAGTCCTTTTCTGGGATACTATATTGCGTGAGTCTGTCCCTGATTGTTATGCTGATCTAGGTTTTCGTACGGTTTCTACCAATCCTTGTGGAGAGATTCCTCTCTGTCCTTATGATAGTTGCCGTTTGTTAGCCATTAATCTTTATGCCTATGTGGTCAATCCATTTACGAAAGATGCTTATTTTGATTTCGATTTATTCCGTAAGCATGTCTTTTTGGCTCAGCGCATCATGGATGATATCATTGATTTAGAGTCGGAGAAGATAGGGTTGATTTTGCAAAAGATTGATTCTGATCCAGAATCGATGGAGGTGAAGCAAAGCGAGCGTCACTTGTGGGAGAAGATCCAACATAAGACCTTGCAGGGGCGTCGTACGGGTGTTGGTATTACGGCTGAGGGAGATATGCTGGCTGCGATGAACTTACGTTATGGTTCTGAGGAGGCTACGGATTTTGCGGAGTTAGTACAGAAGACTTTGGCATTGGCTGCGTATCGTTCTTCGGTAGAGTTGGCAAAAGAGCGTGGTGCATTCCCTGTGTTTGAGGCGGAGCGAGAGAATGCGAATCCTTTCATTACTCGTTTACGAGAGGCCGATCCTGAACTTTATGAAGAGATGTTGCGTTATGGACGTCGAAACATTGCTTGTTTGACCATTGCTCCTACTGGCACAACCAGTTTGATGACGCAAACTACATCTGGCATTGAGCCTGTATTCTTGCCAGTTTATAAGCGTCGTCGTAAGGTAAACCCTAATGATTCTGAGGCTCGTGTGGATTTCGTGGATGAGACTGGTGACGCATTTGAGGAGTATATCGTTTTTCATCATAAGTTTGTAACATGGATGCTGGCAAATGGCTATTCTGTCACAAAGAAATATAGCCAGGAGCAGGTTGATGAGTTGGTGGCGAAATCCCCTTATTATAAGGCTACTTCAAATGACGTAGATTGGTTGGCAAAGGTTCGTATGCAAGGCCGAATTCAGAAATGGGTAGATCATTCTATCAGTGTGACAATCAATCTGCCGAACAATGTTAGCGAGGAGTTGGTAAATGAGCTTTATGTAGAAGCTTGGCGTTGCGGTTGTAAAGGCTGTACAGTTTATCGTGATGGCTCACGTTCAGGCGTGTTGCTTTCAACAGATAATAAGAAGAAAAAAGATGACTGTAATTGTATGCAGCCACCGGTAATCGTAGCTACCCGTCCGAGAGAGTTGGAAGCGGATGTCGTGAAATTCCAAAATAATAGAGAGAAATGGATTGCGTTTGTCGGTTTGTTGAATGGTCGTCCTTATGAAATCTTTACAGGTTTAGCGGATGATGAGGAGGGACTTATGCTTCCGAAGAATGTTTCTAAGGGTACGATTATTAAGAGTTACGATGAGGATGGCAAGAAACATTACGACTTTCAGTTCAAGAATAAGCGTGGCTATAAGATGACCATTGAGGGTTTGGATGGTAAATTCAATCCTGAGTATTGGAACTATGCAAAACTAATATCAGGTGTATTACGTTATGGTATGCCTATAGATCAGGTGATCAAATTGGTACAAGGCATGGAGCTAAACAGTGAGTCAATTAACACCTGGAAGAACGGTGTGGAGCGTGCCTTAAAGAAATACTTGCCGAATGGCACGGAAGCAAAGGGACAGAAATGTCCTAACTGTGGTTTGGAGACACTGGTCTATCAGGAGGGCTGCTTGATCTGCACCAACTGCGGAGCCTCACGATGTGGATAACAAACCTTTAAAACATAGATACCATGAAAGTAATATTTCGTATTCATTACAATACGGTTTGGGGGCAAAAGCTCTGTGTGGTTGGCACAATTCCTCAATTAGGGAATTGGGAACCCGTTTTGGCAAAAGAGATGTGCTATGTGGCCGATGGAGAATGGGCCTTGGAGTTGGAACTCCCAGATAGTGTGGAACAGATCGAGTACCGCTATTTTGTCCGCATGGAAGATGGCCATGTTTTGTTTGAGGAGTGGGAGAGGAAACATTCAGCAAAGTTTGACGGTCGCTCAACGTGTTACACATTCTGCGATAGTTGGCTTAATATGCCAGAGGATAAGGTTTTCTATGCTTCTGCTTTCACAAAAGGATTGTTTGCGCATGTCACGGGACAGCATTATCGGGAGGTGAATAGTGACAAGAAGTTGGTGATTCGTGTGGCCGCTCCTCGTATGGAGAAGCATCAATGTGTGGCGATTGTTGGTAATCAACCTTGTTTGGGTAGCTGGGATCCTCAAAAGGCTTTATTGCTGACCTGTGATCAGATGCCGGATTGGCACATTGACTTAGATGCTACGCAGATTCGTTATCCGTTAGAATATAAATTTATCGCATGGGATGAACAAACGGGTAAGCCGCTCTATTGGGAGAATGGCGATAACCGAATTGCTGATCTTGCTGAACACAAGGTAGGAGAGACGGTTTGCATCACCGGAGAGCCCTTCCGAGAGAGTCAAGCACCTTGGCGTGGAGCAGGGTGTGTAATCCCGGTCTTTTCCTTGCGCTCTACAAAAAGCTTTGGTGTAGGAGACTTGGGTGATTTACGCCTTTTGGTGGATTGGGCTAAGAAGACAAAACAGCGGATCATTCAGGTGCTGCCTATGAATGATACGACGATGACCCATACATGGGTGGACTCTTATCCTTACAGTGCGATCTCCATTTATGCGATTCATCCGCTTTATATAGACTTGAATGGTTTGGGTGCGCTGAAGGATCCGGATCGGGCATCTTTTTTTGCTGATAAACAGCGAAAACTGAATGCGAAGGAGTCCGTAGATTATGAGCAGGCACTCAAATATAAATTAGACTATTGTAGGGAATTTTTCGTGCAGGAGGGTATACAATGGATGGCCCGTCCTGATTTCAAGGATTTCATTATGCGCAACGAGAATTGGTTGATGCCTTATGCTACCTATTGCTATTTGCGTGAGAGCTATGGAACTTCTGATTTTAGCCAGTGGCGCGGCAATGTGGTGTATAATCGTATTCGTGGCCGTGCGCTCTGTCGAGAGAAGAGTCATGCGTGGCCGGAAATCTCTTTCTACTATTTCTTGCAATATGTGTTGCACAATCAGTTCAAGATGGTTTCTGATTATGCCCGTCGAAATGGGGTCGTGTTGAAAGGGGATCTCCCTATCGGCGTTAGCCGAACCAGCGTTGAGGCATGGACGGAGCCTAACTATTTCAACATGAATGGGCAGGCAGGTGCGCCACCTGATGATTTCTCTGTCAATGGACAGAACTGGCTTTTCCCTACCTATGATTGGCAGGCAATGGAGCAGGATCATTTCAAGTGGTGGAAGAACCGTTTCGCCAAATTGGGTGACTATTTTGACTGTTTCCGTATAGATCATATTTTGGGTTTCTTCCGCATATGGGAGGTGCCGTGTGAGTACGTGCAGGGATTGTGTGGTCATTTTAATCCCGCTCTTCCTTTCTCGAAAGAGGAGATTGAGCAATTTGGCTTGGTTTTTAACGAGGCGCGTTTTACCACTCCGCATATCAACAGATGCTTCTTGCCAGAGCTTTTTGGTGATTTGACGGATGAGGTGGTGGATGCTTATTTAGCGCAATCTTCCTCCAACCATTATGTGTTGAAATATTTCTGCAATACACAGCAGAAGATTGAGGCGCTTTTTGCGGATAAGACTGATGCTACTTCGCAGCGTATCAAGCTGGGTTTGTTTACGATTGCTAACGAGGTGCTTTTCTTGCGTGATCCAAAGCAACCAGAGCGATTCCATCCTCGTATCTCTGCGGATCATTCCTACATCTATCGGGAGTTGAACCATTCCGATCGTCAGGCGTTTGATCAGCTCTATTGGCATTTCTTCTATCATCGTCACAATGATTTCTGGAAAGCCCAAGCTTATAAACGATTGACCCCGTTGGTTGCCTCTACGGAAATGTTGGTTTGTGGGGAGGATTTAGGTATGATCCCGGCTACTGTACCAGAAGTAATGAACCGATTGCAGATCTTGAGCTTGGAGATCGAGCGTATGCCGAAGACACCCGATCGGGAGTTTGCAGACATGTTCCATCTTCCTTATCACTCGGTTTGTACAACCTCTACTCACGATATGACACCGTTACGCAATTGGTGGAAAGAGGATCCGGCAAAGACGCAGCGCTATTACAATCAAGTGTTGGGGCAAATTGGAGAGGCTCCGGTAGAATGTACGGCTCCTATTGCGGAACGTATTATTTCCAACCACTTGAAAACAAATGCTATGTTGGTGATCATTCCTTTGCAAGATTGGTTCGCAATGGATGATTCGATAAAACGTCCCGACATTGAGGCTGAGCGTATCAATGTACCTGCGGAATCTCGTCATTATTGGCGTTATCGGATGCACATTCCTTTGGAACAACTTTTGGCAGCAGATGCCTTTAACCAAAAAATTGTTTCGTTGATCGACGCATCTGGTCGGCAATAAATCAGATCAATCCATTTGTAATATCGCCATTCACGCAGACTCATCTTACATGGGCCTGCGTAAATTTTTTATATCCGATTGTTTGGGTTTTCGTAAGTATTCAATGTAAGCATTCGAATGCTTACGTCTTTACAGCGAACTCACGTTAAGCTAACATATTTATCCCCACCAAAAATCTACTGACCCAAGTGAAAAATGCTATTTGGGTGCGAAAATTGAAAAAAAATCGTTTGGTTTATAAATCTTTTCATATCTTTGTCCCGAATTGAGTTAAGACGTCTAAACGACGCTGAAATGAATCAAAAAATCAGGAAGTGTATTTCGCCAAAATGTACTTCTTATTAAAGAAACAATTTTAAAACCATCGTTATGTTGAAAAGATTTAAGCCAGTTAGCTTAATCCTTTGCGCCGGTGCTTTGTGTTTAGTAGGGAATGCCTACGCTGAGAATGCTCCGATTGCGCAGGGTGTCGCTGTTTCCCAGCAGGATGGGAAGGTGACAGGAACAGTAGAGGATGATTTCGGCCCTGTTGCCGGCGCTTCTGTTGTGGTAAAAGGTTCGACCAATGGTACGATTACTGACATGGACGGTAATTTCACCTTGGAAGGTGTGAAAAAGGGTGACGTGATCCAGATCTCGTTCATCGGCTATACAACGATCGAAGTACCCTACACGGGCGAGCCTTTGGGCACGATCAAGTTGGCCGAGGATACGCAGAAGTTGGATGAGGTCGTCGTTACAGCATTGGGTATCAAGCGCGAGAAGAAAGCCTTGGGTTACGCTATGCAAGAGGTGAAGGGTGATGCTTTGGTCGCTTCCCGTGAGACGAACTTGGCGAATGCCTTGACAGGTAAGGTTTCCGGTGTACAGATTATCCGTTCAAGTAATGGTCCTGGTGGTTCTTCTAAGATTCAGTTGCGTGGTAGTAACTCTGTGACGGGTTTGAACCAGCCGTTGATCGTTGTCGATGGTGTGCCGATGGATAACTTTACGGGTGCAAGCAACAACGACTACTGGAACCCCTCTACCGATATGGGTAACGGTCTTTCGGATATCAACCCCGAGGATATCGAGTCAATGTCAGTTTTGAAGGGTGCTTCCGCTGCCGCTTTGTATGGATCACGTGCAGGTAATGGTGTCATCTTGATTACGACGAAGAAGGGTCGTGAGAATCCCGGTCTGGGTATTACGATTTCCGGTTCAATCTCTGCGGAGTCTATCTTCATGAAGCCGGATCGTCAGAATGTATTCGGTCAAGGTTCCAATGGTGTATATGATGCCATCTCCTCTTCCAGCTGGGGTCCCAAGATCGAGGGTCAGACCGTAACGAATTGGAACAACGATCAGGAGAAACTGACTTGGTATGACAATGTCGGCAACTTCTTCAATACCGGTATCAATGCGACGGAGAACATCTCTTTCG
Source organism: Parabacteroides sp. (assembly GCA_022775005.1). Lineage (GTDB taxonomy): Bacteria > Bacteroidota > Bacteroidia > Bacteroidales > Tannerellaceae > Parabacteroides. The sequence goes on along the minus strand of JALFJR010000015.1, from coordinate 38,743 downwards.
CTCAACAATATGGCAAGACACAGGTCTATACCTCTGTAACCCGTATGGACGATGCGTCTAAGATCCCGGGTGCAAAATTGAATCGTACCAACTTGATGATGCGTGCTACTTCAACGTTCGGTAAGGATGACCGTTGGGGTATTGACGCAAAGGTTCAGTACATCAATTCTACAGCAACCAACCGTCCTATCTCTGGTGCCCGCTCAGACAACTACTTCTACACTATGTTCAGTATGCCGAGTACAGTGGATATTTCTCAGTTCGAGGATTGTATCGACCCCGCTACAGGTAAGATGCGTTGGTGGCAGAAAGACAGTGGTTTGAACCCTTATTGGGCGAAGGATTATAGTACCAACCAGGACTCTCGTAACCGTTTCTTGCTGAATGGATCGTTGACCTATAAGTTTACTGACTGGTTGCGTGGTGAGATCAAGGCCGGTAGTGATATGTATAACACTGAGACAACGACGAAGTTGTATGCAGGTAGCCCGCTTTCTACGAATGGTCGTTACAGCTATGGCATCCAGAAGTTCTACGAGAACAACTACAGCTTCATGTTCACGGCTCAGAAAGATCAAGTAATCGATAAGATTGGCGGTACGGTGACTTTCGGTGGTAACTTGATGCAACGTAAGAGTACTGGTTTGAAGAACAGCTTGGGTACATTGATTGTTCCGGATTGGTTCTGGATGAGCAACGGTGACAAGGGTGACTTGAGTGTTGAGCAGACTTTGAACGAGAAGAAGATCAACTCTCTCTATGGTACGATCGGCTTGAACTATGACGGTTGGGTATTCTTGGATGCAACCTTCCGTAATGACTGGTCTTCCTCTTTGAGCAAGAAGAATCGCTCCTTCTTCTATCCCTCTATCAGCGCCTCTTGGGTGTTCAGCGACATGTTCAACAAGATGGAGAAGCCGCTTCCCGATTGGTTCACCTATGGTAAGGTACGTGTCTCTTTCGCTGAGGTAGGTAACGATATGGATCCCTATCAGTTGTATAACTCTTATAAGATTGGCTCAGAGGGTAACACCGGTGGTGTGAACGCTGGTTACAGCTCTTCTACCTTATATAATACAGATGTTCGTTCCGAGTTGATCAAGTCTTGGGAGGCTGGTGCTGAGATTCGCTTCTTGAACAACCGCTTGGGTTTGGATGTAACGTGGTATAAGTCTAATGCAACCCGTCAGTTGCTCAATATCCCGATGAACTCTCTCTCTGGTTACACCGCTATGAAGGTCAATGCGGGTAACATTGAGAACCAGGGTGTCGAGATCATGCTGAACGCAACTCCGGTTCAAACGAAGGACTTCACTTGGGATATGCAGTTGAACTTCTCTAAGAATAATAACAAGATTATCGAGTTGCTTCCGGGTAAGGAGAACGAAGGCATGACTTATACGTTGGGTGGTTATGATAACCTCTATGTATATGCCGTTTCTGGTGGTAACTATGGTGAGATCTGGGGTACGAAGTTCCAGCGTGTCGAGGAGGGTCAATATGCGGGCAAGTTGTTGTTGAACTCCGCAGGTTTGCCGCAGGGTACTTCTAAGGCTGAGAAGATCGGTGATCAGCAGGCAAAGTGCTTGTTGGGTTGGACCAATACCTTCACTTGGAAGGGCTTCTCGTTGAGCTTCTTGATTGATGGTCGCTTCGGTGGTGACATTTATTCTGGTACGAACCGTATGTTACAGGCGAATGGTGTGGCTGCTTGCACAGTGGTTAATGGCGAGCGTGAGAAGTTCGTTGTGGATGGTGTGATTGCTGACGGCAACGGTGGTTACACGCCGAGCACGATCGAGGTTTCTCCGCAGGATTACTGGACAGCTGTGGCTACCTCCAGTGGTAACTTAGGTATCGGTGAGGCCAACTTGTATAGCGCAACCAACATCCGTCTGCGTAACTTGGCTTTGAACTACTCGTTCAACAAGAAGCAGTTGGAGAAGACCCCGTTCCAGCAGTTGAAGTTGGGTGTTTCCTGCAACAACGTATGGATGATCTATAGCGACATGAATGGTGTGGATCCGGAGTCAGTGTTTGCGACAGCAACCAACGCAACCGGTTTCGAGAATGCCGGTTCTCCGACATCACGTACCTTCTTGTTTAATGTAACACTTGGTTTCTAATTATTTAATTGCATGAACACGATGAAAAAATTGAATCATATATTCTTCGGCTTGGCAATGGGTGCAGCCCTTGTGGGTGTTACGACCTCTTGCGACGACTTTGAGGAGATCAACGTTGATCCTTCTGTCGCAGGTGTGGAAGTGGTCAAGCCTTATTACGCATTGAACGCATCTATCGTCAATGCGCAGCAAGATCCACATATCCATGAGCGTATCTTCGTCTATAACTGGGCGAGTGCGGCGCGCGTATCGGGTGATATGGGTTATTTGAGCTTAGGTCGTTATAGCGATAGTTTCAACCATGATTATTTGAACAGCTACATCACCGACTGGATCAAACGTGCTTCTTTGGCGATTGACTTGGTAGATGAGCAGTCAAGTTCCTTGACCAGCGATCATGACATCGCTTTTAATAAGAACGTGAAGTCGTTTGCTCGTATCTGGCGTGCCTGCTTGATCGCTGAGTTTGTGAACAACTTCGGTCCTTATCCTTTGGATGCTTTCCAGGGTGAGACTCCGACTTTCAGCAATGAGAAGGATTGTTTCTATTTCATCCTTTCGGAGTTAAAAGAGGCTGCCAGCCAGATTGACACCAGTGTAGAGCCGACAGGCACGGAGGCCAAGAGTGATCCCGCTTATGGCTACAACGCCGCAAAGTGGCAGAAGTTTGGCAACACGTTGCGTATGCGTTATGCAATGCAGCTTTCAGAGGTAGATGCAGCTAAGGCGCAATCAGAGTTCGAGGATGCTGCTCGTGGTCCGATCATCACGACTTTGGACGATATGTTTAAGGTAAAGGAGTTTGATCAGTGGAATGCTTGGGCACCTGTTTACTCTCGTTCTTGGAACTATGTAGCTCTTTCTTCTACGATGTCTAACATCTTGGTAGGTTTAGGTGGTATTCCGGTAGCGGAGCAGCGTCCCGATTTGGCTGAATACACAAAAGACATGAACTACTTGGGTATGAAGTTTGATCAGCACTATGCTGAGAACACGGATAACCCCACAAAGCAGTTCTGGATGGATGGTATTCCTGCCAATATTGACCCGCGTGGTTTGAAGGTATGGATGATTCCGAACGATACGCAGGCCGAGAACTTTATGGATAAGGGCTCTGTCAAGGATCATGCCAGCTATGCGATGATGGATAAGGACGGTAACGAGCAGGTGAAGATTGATGCACAGTTCACGTGGAACTATTATCCTGCTGGTCAGCGTTCAGCTTGGTCTGATAAGTTTGCCAAGAATAAGGTAGTTAGCAACTATGACGGTACGTTAGTATTGTTAGGCAAGCAGTATCGTGACGCTTCTGGTTCTCGTATTTGGGTGGCTCCTTGGGAGACTCAATTCCTGTTGGCTGAGGCTGCGCTTTATGGTTGGAACGTAGGTACAACGGCACAGGCCGCTTACGAGGCAGGTGTGAAGGTTAGCTTCGAGCATCATGGCGTAAGCCAGTTTGCGGATGCTTACTTGAACTCTGAGGATTACAACCGTGTAGGTACCTCTGTGAAGTTCACACACACTACAGAGCCGACCAACATGACGGTAAACTATGTGGATGGTTACACCAACGAGGCAAAGACGATGACTTACCAGTATCCGGATGCGAACAAGATCCTCTACAAGGGTAAGAAGTTGAATGACCAATTGACGAAGATCATCACACAGAAGTATATCGCTCAGACACCGTATGGTGCGTTGGAGATGTGGACAGATCATCGTCGTTTGGGCTTGCCCTTCTTCGATATCCCGGCTAACGAGGCTATCTTCACCGGTGCGGATATGGAGAACACTTGGACACCGACTACTTATCAGTCTGGTCAGAAAATGACAGTTTATCCGCAGCGTCTGCGCTATCCGACCAGCTTGAAGAATGCCGATCCGAATGGTTACGCAACAGCGATCCAGCTGCTTGGTGGTGAGGATGTGACAATCACTCCGCTTTGGTGGGCACAACATTAAGTTGAGATAGCGGTGCTTGAATGCGCTGCAAGAAGTAAAAAACCGGGGGACGGACTTGTTTCTCTCCCGGTTTTTTCGCTTTCAAAAAGTATTGCCCTATGTGATAGAAAACATTGCCCATCGTTTCCAAAAACTACGGGCAACGCTCCGAAAAACTATGGGCAACGAAAAAGAAAACTACGGGCTACGTTTTTCAAAACTATCCGCAATGTTTTTTGATGCTATGGGCAACGGATTAAAAGAGTAAATAGCAATAAATTATGAACAGTGTAATACGAAATTTGTGGGGCTTGGCGTTAGCTGCCGGGCTCGTGGCCTGCTCGGGAAACACCGTGCAGGGCGATTATCAAGTGGTGCCGCTTCCGCAATCGGTGACGGTGGCGGAGGGAAGTGCTTTTGTGCTGAACAGCTCAGTGAAAGTCTATTATCCAACAGGGAACAGTGAGATGGCTGCCAATGCGCAATTTCTCTCCGACTATGTGAAGGAGTTGACAGGCTTTGGACTCACGGCGGCTGAAGGTGAAGGCAAGGGCATTGTCTTGGCTTTGGATGGCTCGATCGCTAATGCGGAGGGCTATCGGATGGAGGTGAATGCACAGGGTGTGCGTATTGCTGGTGCTACCCCAGCAGGTGTTTTCTATGGTATCCAGACGTTACGCAAGTCGATCCCGGCGAATGCTGAGGGAGCCAATGTCTCGTTACCGGCTGCGACGATCGAGGATGCGCCTCGCTTCTCCTATCGCGGCATGATGCTCGACGTAGGTCGTCATTACATTACGCCCGATTCAGTGAAGCAATTCATCGACATGTTGGCGTTGCACAACATGAACCGGATGCACTGGCACTTGAGCGAGGATCAGGGCTGGCGTATCGAGATCAAGCAATATCCGGAGCTGACCCAGATCGGCTCGAAGCGTAAGGAGACGGTGATCGGTCGTAACAGTGGCCAGTATGATGGTAAACCTTACGAGGGTTTCTACACGCAAGAAGAGGTGAAAGAGATCATTGCTTATGCGCAGGAGCGTTACATCACGATCATCCCAGAGATCGACCTGCCCGGTCACCAGCTGGCGGCGTTGGCTACCTATCCGGAGTTAGGTTGTACGGGTGGCCCGTATGAGGTATGGACAAAATGGGGTGTTTCTGACGATGTAATCTGTGCCGGTAACGACAAGGCGTTGGAGTTCCTGGAGAATGTGCTGGGCGAGATCATCGACCTCTTCCCGTCGGAATATATCCATGTGGGTGGCGACGAGTGCCCGAAGGTGCGTTGGAAGAGCTGCCCGAAGTGCCAGGCTCGTATCAAGGCATTGGGCATCAAGGGTGACAGCAAACACACGGCGGAGGAGTATTTGCAGAGCTATGTGATTAATCGCATGGAGCAGTATGTGGAGAGCCGTGGCCGTCACATCATCGGATGGGACGAGACGTTGGAAGGCGGTTTGGCGCCTAACGCTACGGTGATGAGCTGGCGTGGTATGGGTGGCGGCATCGAGGCTGCCAAGCAGCACCACAATGTGATCATGACTCCCAATACCTATGTCTATTTCGACTACTATCAGTCGGCAGACGTGGCGAATGAGCCATTAGCAATTGGTGGCTATCTGCCAATGGATAAGGTGTATAGCTTTGAACCGGTACCTGCTTCCCTCACACCAGAGGAGCAAAAATACATAGTGGGTGTGCAGGCGAATGTCTGGACCGAGTATATGCCTACGTTCCGTCAGGTGCAATACATGTCATTGCCTCGTATGAATGCTTTGGCTGAGGTGCAGTGGACCGCTCCCGAGAAGAAGGACTATAAGAACTTCTTGCCCCGTGTCGTGCGGATGACTGAGCTTTACGATCGCTTGGACTACAACTATGCTACACATATCTTCGATGTGAATGCGGTGTTGGAGCCGAACACGGAGAAGGGTGCGCTGACCGTGACCCTCTCGAAGTTTGGCAAGGGCGATATCTATTATACGACAGACGGCACTGAGCCGACCACTGCTTCTGCGAAGTATGAAGCGCCGGTAGCGATCACGGCGAACGCTGATTTCAAGGCGCAGGTGATCCGTCCCGATGGCAGCAAGAGCCGTCTTTTCGGGGAGCAGGTTACTTTCAACAAGGCGACGATGAAACCGATCACGTTGAAAGAGGAGCCGAGCCGTGGCTATCAGTTCAACGGTGCACCGGCTTTGGCGGATGGCTTGCATGGAAACGAGAACTACAAGACCGGTCGTTGGTTGGGCTTCCAAGGCAAGGATGTGGATGCAACGATCGACTTGAAGGAGCCGATGGAGATTAGTAAGGTCTCTTTCAACACCAACGTGGTGAAGGGCGACTGGATCATGGGTGCCTCGAATGTCAAGGTGAAGATCTCTGACGATGGCCAGACTTTTACGGAGGTGGTGAATCAACCGATCGCCATATTGAAGCAGACCGATAAGGATGGACTCTATCCGCAGGAGGTGTCTTTTGCTCCCGTGAAGGCACGTTATGTGGAGGTGATTATCAGTGGTTGCAAGCTGCCGGCATGGCATGGTGGCGCAGGTGCTCCTGCCTTCCTGTTTGTGGATGAGATCGGTATTGAGTAACGCTTAGCGATGGAGGGTGTATCAATAGATGCTGTTGATGCACCCTCCTCATTATTTTATTAGCAAAACTTATTTCTATGATTCGTATTACGGCGATTACTAACAAGTAAAAAGGATGCACAAAAGCGCATCCTTTCTTTTCCTGCCCCAAATGCGTGAAAGAGGTTTACTGTAAAGTGATGCTATGCTGGCGGGGACTTGGCGCTACCCATATACATCGTCTGTTCACGACTTATATTCTGTATGCAAAGGTAGTGCTTTTTCTCTATCGTCCTCGCTGAAATCGATATTTTTCCGTAAGTTTGCCACTTCGAATGAACGAAATAATACGTATGGCAAAAAAGAGTGGTAAGACGACTAAGAATAAGAAGAAGAAACTTTCGTTTGCGGCGGATCTGATGCGGCGCTTGTTGCTGATGATCTGTACGGTATTGGCGATAGGGATTGGCGGCTTGTATCTGTATGATCGCTTCTCCCAGCAACCGGTGGAGCGTGTTCAACCGGCGGTAACAGAAAAGCCGATAGCTGAGGCCTCCACAAAACCGAATGCTACCCAAAAGGCTACCTCAAAGCAGACGGAAAAACAGGCGACCGCAACCGCTGCCCAACCTTCAACAAAGGAGACCCCGAAAACAGCGACCACTACCTCGAAGCCTTCTAAAAAGACAACGGCATCCTCCAGTACGAAAGCGGAACGAGCCTCGATCACACCCCTCCCGAAAGGGGTAGAGCTCCCGCAACTCAAACGTAAACGTGCTGAACAGGTCATTCAGCATGAGGGTTATACCGTATCTTATAATGCAGACTATCGCATAGCGAATTGGGTGGCTTATGTGCTGACCGATAAGGAGGCACGCAGCGATAAGGCGGAAAGACAAAATAAGTTTGTGGTGGATCCGTTAGTAAAGGGAGCCTCCGCTACCAACGAGGATTATACCCGTACCGGTTTCGATCGAGGCCATTTAGCGCCTGCGGGCGATATGAAATGGTCGGAAAAGGCGATGCGTGAGTCTTTCTATCTCAGCAATATCACGCCGCAGAGACCCGGATTGAACCGAGGCATCTGGAAAGAGTTGGAGGAACAGATCCGCTTGTGGGCGAGAGAGAACGGGGCGGTGTTGATCGCTACGGGGCCAGTGATTCCCAATGAGGAGTTGAGTCGCTTAGGGAAGAACCGGGTAGGCGTGCCGCGTCAATTCTATAAGGTGCTGTGCATGGTGGTGAACAACCAATTGGAGGGCGTCGGTTTCCTCTTTGAGAACCGGGATTACGGAACGACACCCCTCCGGCAGTTGATGGTGCCGATTGATAGCGTGGAGCAGGTGACGGGTATTGATTTCTTCCCGGCTTTGCCCGATGCGGAAGAGCGGCGGATGGAGGCGACGGTACACACAGATTTATGGTCGTTTTGAAAGGTAAAAGTGCATGTTTAAAGCGTTGATAGAAAAGGAGGCCAAGCTGGCTGTAGTGGGATTGGGCTATGTTGGATTGCCTTTGGCAATGGCGTTTGCCAAGCGATTTTCAGTGATTGGCTATGATATTAATGAGGAGCGGTTGGCTCGTATGCGTAGGGGAGAAGATCCTTGTGGAGAGTTACCTGCGGAGGCTTTCGTTGGGCGAGACATCCAGTTCACGGCTGATCGGAAACAGTTGGCGGAGGCTCGTTTCTTTGTGATTGCCGTCCCGACACCGATTGACAGCCACAATGAGCCGGATCTGAGTCCGTTGTTGGGGGCTACCCGTACCGTGGCGGCTTGCCTGAAGCGGGGCGATTACGTGGTATATGAATCTACGGTTTATCCCGGCTGCACGGAGGAGGATTGCTTGCCTTTGTTGGAGGAACTCTCCGGGTTGAAGGTCGGGGTGGATTTCAAGCTTGGCTATTCTCCGGAGCGTATCAATCCGGGAGATAAGGTACACACGCTCACGAATACGGTGAAAATTGTCTCCGGTTGTGATGCGGAGGCGTTGGCGGAGATTGCCCATGTGTATGGCGCTGTGATTATGGCAGGGCTACATCAAGCCCCTTCCATTCGGGTTGCGGAGGCGGCTAAGATCATTGAGAATACACAGCGCGATGTCAATATCGCTTTAATGAATGAACTTTCTATCCTGTTCGACCGAATGGGAATCAATACATACGATGTGCTGCAAGCGGCAGGAACGAAATGGAATTTTCTCCCCTTCTCACCTGGTTTGGTCGGCGGGCATTGCATCGGAGTCGATCCGTACTATTTGGTGCACAAGGCTAAGGAGTTGCAATATCACCCGAAGATGATCAACTCCGGACGTTTTGTCAATGATTCCATGGGGCGTTACATTGGCAAGAAAGTCGTGAAGAAGATCATCTCGCAGGGAAAGAACATCGTTGGCTCTCGGGTATTGGTGATGGGCATGACCTTTAAGGAGAATGTCTCAGACATCCGGAACTCGAAGGTGGCTGACATCGTGGCTGAGTTGAACGATTTTGGTGCATTGGTGGATGTAGTGGATCCGTTGGCTTCTCCGGTGGAGGTACAGCGTGCGTATGGCATTCACCTTTTGGAGCGCCCAATAGGGAAATATGATGCGATTGTCTTAGCGGTAGCGCATGAGGCCTATCGGCGTTTGGAGGAGGCCGACTTTTTGGCATGGGCGAATGAAAAAGTGGTTTTTGCGGATTTGAAAGGAATTTTTAGAGGACGTATCCAGCAGATGTGCTACTGGAGCCTCTAAGCATTATGTTGTTTGATTCGGATAAATCTGTTAAAATAGGGCGGTCGGATGAAGAGATAGGCTACAAACCTGTGTAAATATGTTGTAGAATATATTTTTTTATTTGGTCAATTCTAAATAATGCTGCACCTTTGCGGTCAGATAACCTAAACAATCTTTTTGCCTTAAAGACTAATACCTATTAAAAGCCTTTAAAGAGAGTCTTTGCGAAAAGACTCTCTTTTAGTTTGTATATACTAGGTTGTTTCCCTCGCTCTTTTTCAAACGATCTTCTGTCCCACTTGCAGGGTGTGCATCTCTTTGGGAACCGCTTGCCGGATATTGTCGGTAAGGATTTGGGTAATGGCATGACGGACGAAATCGGTTCGGGTAACCCATACGATCTCCCGGGTAGGTTTCGGGATGGCGAAGGGGCGCACCAGTTCCAATTGCTCTTGGCTCAGTTGGAGGGTGGCTAATTGGGGGATAAAGGTCACGCCATTGCCGCCTTCCACCATGCGCATGAAGGTCTCCATGCTGCCTAAGCGATAGGCTGCTTGGCGCACTTTCACCTTCTCCATCTGGCAGAAACGGATCAGCTGGTCGCGGAAACAGTGTCCCTCGTCCAAGAGCCATAGGTGCTCGTCGCTAATGTCGGCCGTGCGAATCAACGATTTCTTGAATAGTGGATCTCCTTTGGCTACATACCCGAAGAATTGCTCGTAGAACAGGGTTTGCGCTTGCAGTTGTGTTTCTTTGGGTTGATTGGCGATGATGGCTGCGTCGATCTCTCCCCGCTGAAGGGCGGCGAGCGAGGGAGCGGTCTTCATCTCCAAGATACGAATGTCTAAATCCGGATAGCGCTCTGTCAGTTGCGCGAAGAAACGGGGCAGCAAGTAAGGTGCGATTGTTGGCAATACGGCTAATCGGAATGTACCTTGCAGAGATTGTTCCTCCTCCTTCACGATGTCTTTGATCAGGGAGGTCTGATAGAGTACGATGCGTGCCTGGTCGATTACTTTCGTGCCTGCGGGAGTGGGCTTGACTGGCTGAGCCGTTCGATCGAAAAGTTTCACGCCTAACTCGTCTTCCAATTTCTGGATCATCATGCTCAGCGTGGGCTGTGTGACGTGGCAATGCTCGGCAGCCTTGGCGAAATGGCGAAACTGATCCACCGCTAATATATATTCTAATTGTTGAATGTTCATCGCATTTCCTCTTTTTCTAAAACTACACAAACGTACGAAAAAACTTCGGAACAGTCAGCCCAGTTGGCCAGCTCTTTGCCTATCCTATGCCTGATTTGTCCATTTTCCAATCAACTCTATCAGCTGCTGGTCCGTCAGACTGTTGCCATAGGTGGTGTAATCGAGGCGGAAGGTGCACCCGTTTTTGTACTCGGAGCAGCCGTAAGCACTCTTGCCACGCAACAGGGTGCCTTTGCCACATAGCGGGCAATGGGGTACTGAATTGTCAGTAGTAGGGGAGGCAGTGGCTTCCGCTTTCTTTGTGCGCTTGGGCTTTGCTTGTGGCTTTTCACCTGTTTCAGACGTGCTTTTGGAGCGGGGCTTACGTTCTTTCTTGGCGGGTTCAGTAGCTGGTTGCTCAATCGTGATGGTGCGTCCACTTTGGTCGGAAAGGACATTGTAAACCACCTGATGCACCAACTGCTTCAACTCGTCGAGGAAGGTGCGAGCCTCGTAGGTGCCTCGCTCGATCTGGCGCAGCTTCTTCTCCCACAGGCCGGTCAATTCTGCACTCTTCAACAACTCATCGTGAATCGTAGCGATCAGCTCCACGCCCGTAGCAGTCGGGTAGAGGTTCTTGCGCTCCTTGCGGATGTAATGCCGTTTGAAGAGCGTCTCGATAATGGCGGCACGGGTAGAGGGGCGGCCGATGCCATTCTCTTTCAAGGCATCTCGCAGTTCATCGTTCTCTACTAACTTACCGGCTGTCTCCATGGCACGTAGCAAAGTTGCCTCCGTATAGGGTTTGGGCGGCTGTGTGCTTCCCTCTTTCAAGAGAGGCTGGTGTGGACCGCTCTCTCCTTTGTCAAAATGAGGCAGCACGCCGTTGTTCTCTTCGGGGGTATCGCTGTCTGGGTCTTTCTGATCCGCACCAAACACCACTCGCCAGCCCGGTTTCAAGATCTGTTTACCCGATACCTTAAACTCCACCTTGCCCACTTTCCCTTGTACGGTGGTCGTGGAGATTTCGCAATCGGGGTAGAATGCGGCGATGAAGCGACGGGCAACCAAGTCATACACCTTCTGCTCGGCATCGCTCAATCCCTTCGCCGGTACACCAGTCGGGATGATCGCATGGTGATCGGTCACCTTTGAGTTGTCGAACACTCGTTTGCTCTTGGGCAACTTGTTGAGTTGCAAAAGGGGAGCGGTCAGCTCCGTATAATCGACCAATCCTTTGAGCGTTTGCGGCACTTTTGGATAAAGGTCATCACTCAGGAAGGTGGTATCGACACGCGGATAGGTTGTCACCTTTTTCTCATACAGCGATTGAATCAGTTTCAAGGTGTCATCCGCCGAGAAGGCGAACTTCTTGTTGCATTCCACCTGCAACGAGGTCAAGTCGAACAGGCGAGGGGCGAACTCCTTGCCCTTTTTCTCGCCAATCGCTGCCACCTCGAAGTCGGCCTGTCGCACGATGTCCAAAAAGGCTTCGCCCTCCTCTTTGGTGGCGAATTTGCCTTTCGTGGAGGAGAAGGTCACACCTCGATAGATCGTTTTCAGCTCCCAAAAAGGTTCAGGCTTGAAATGGTCGATCTCCGCTTGTCGATTGACAATCAATGCTAAAGTAGGGGTTTGAACTCGTCCGATGGAGAGCACTTGGCGGTTGCTACCGTAGCGCAAGGTATAAAGCCGGGTAGCGTTCATGCCTAACAGCCAGTCGCCGATGGCACGCGAAAGCCCTGCTTCATACAGCTTAGTGTAAGCGCTCTGCTCCTTAAGTTGGTTGAATCCTTCCCGGATGGCCTCTTCCGTCAGCGAAGATACCCATAGGCGATAAACGGGGCATTGGCATCCCGCTTTCTGCATGACCCATCGTTGGATTAGTTCCCCCTCTTGGCCCGCATCGCCGCAGTTGATCACCTTCTCCGCTTGGCGCATCAGTCCTTCGATGATGTGAAATTGCTCCTCGCCACCAGCGTCTTCAATCAGTTTGATGCTGAAACGGGGTGGAATCATGGGCAGTGAGCCAAGGCTCCACCGTTTCCAATTATCGGTGTAATCCTGTGGCTCCTTGAGGGTGCATAGATGGCCGAAGGTCCAGGTAACTTGATATCCGTTTCCCTCCATATATCCTTTATGACTGGTGTTGGCACCCAATACTTTGGCTATCTCTTTGGCCACGCTGGGTTTCTCGGCGATACATACGATCATAGACTTGAATCAATACAGAATGCGAGGACAAAAGTAGGCTTTTATTTCCGAATGCGCAATTCACGGGCTTTTTCTTGCTTTTTGCGTGAGAGTTTCTTTCCTTTGTAAACGGTTAAGCCATGAAACAGAGATGAACAAAACAGTAACAATTATGAGTAATACAAGATCATTCTTGAGGAAAGTGGGCACGGCCTGTGTCGGCTTAGTGACGAGTCTAAGCGCTTTTGCGGATTTTCAAGTCGTTAATCTCTTGACAGAATATACCTCCTGCCCGATGGGGTTGGATGAGGCACGCCCTCGATTCAGCTGGCAGATGCGTTCGGAGGAGCGAGGTGCTGCACAGGCGGCTTATCGCCTGACCTTGATGGACGAGCAGGGACAGATCGTCTGGGATTCCGGGCGGGTAGATGATTCCACCTCGTTGGCAGTGCCTTATGCGGGAACGATGCTTCGCCCGGAGACTCGCTACCAATGGACGGTGGAGGTGTGGAATCAGCAGGGTGAGAAACAAACGGCCACCTCATGGTTTGAGACCGGCTTGATGGAGACTTCCGACAAGGCTGCCGCTTGGGGAGGCGCCCGTTGGATCGGGGGCGATCTGTCAGCCATGCCTTTTTACAGTGCCTATCAATCGGTTTTCCGCATCTGCTACAAGGTGGAGATGGAGCGGAAGGCGGCTCTTCTCTTCGGGGCGAATGATCCTCGTTTGATGGATGCGAACAAGAACATCCTGGGGCAACAGCAGGGGAAAGACCAATCCTATATAAAGGTAGAGTTAGCGTACGAAGATAGTGCTACGGTGCATGTCTATCGGGTGGGCTATACCCAAAAGGATCGGGCAGACCAACCGTTGAAGAGTGTGGGTGTGCCTCGCTCGTTGATCAATGAGACAAATCGCAAGCAGCCTCATGCGGTGGAGATTGCGGCTAACTCGGGGCGGACAACACTCTCCGTAGATGGCGAGAAAGTGGGAGATGTGTTGCTTAATCCGATGGGAAACAGCGGAGATTATATTTGTTTCCCGGTTTTGGGTGATATGGGCTTCGAGGTGCCGCAGGGTGAGACGGCCCGTTTCACGGAGGGAAGGGTGGAGAACTATCGTAGTCCTCGACACACTTTGGCGGCTATAGAGGATGCGACCGTGAGCGGAGAGCGACGCATCTTCTCCCCGAAAGAGACCGGAACGGTGGTGCTTCGTCGGCAGTTCCAAACGAAAGGGAACCCAACAAAAGCTCGTCTCTATGTGACAGCCAGGGGTATTTACGATATTACGTTCAATGGCCAGCGCTTGACGGAAGACTACTTGAATCCTGGCATGACCCAATACAACAAGACGCTGCTTTACCAAACTTACGATGTGACACCTTTGCTGCGTCAAGGCGAGAACCGTTGGATGACGCAGCTCAACGAGGGCTGGTGGAGTGGAAACGCCACTTTTGAACCCTCTAACTGGAACTATTTCGGTGATCGGCAGTCGCTTTTAGCGAAATTAGTATTGACCTACGGAGATGGCTCTACAGAGACGATCGTGACGGAGCCGCAAGGTTGGGAGTTCTCTACGGAGGGGCCGGTGCGCTACGGCAGCCTTTTCCAAGGGGAGGTGTATGATGCGCGCATCGCTGAGCCAACGGATTGGCGACCAGCGGAAGAGGTCGCTTTGTCGGATGTCATTCCACAGGGAAGCAATGGCATGTGGCCGGCTACAGATGATTATTCTGATTTCCAGTTGGTTGGTCAGATGGGTAATCCCGTGCGGGAGAATCGGGTGATCACTGCCCAGCGACTGGAAGAGCCTCGCAAAGGGGTGTATGTGTATGATATGGGCCAGAATATGCCCGGTGTGCCTCGCGTTACTTTCCGAAATTTACAACCAGGTACAAAAGTGGTGATGCGCTTTGCGGAGGTGAAATATCCCAAACTATCGGCTTATGCGGGCAACGAAGAGATGATCATGCTGGAGAATATCCGTTCGGCTATGGCGCAAGACATCTATATCGCTAAGGGAGGTGTGGAGACCTATCAGCCTCGCTCAACCTATCATGGTTATCAATATGTGGAGATTACGGGCATTCCGCAGGCTTTGCCTGTCTCGGATGTCAAGGGTGTGGTGCTTAGTTCCGTGGAAGAGATTACGGCCAATTACGAGACTTCCAATCCCTTGCTGAATCGCTTCTTTGAGAATGTGAAATGGTCCTCCATGGCCAACCTATTCTCCATCCCGACCGATTGCCCGCAGCGCAACGAGCGCATGGGATGGAGTGGCGACCTTTCCGTCTTCTCCCCGACAATCGCTTACATTTGCAACAGTGCACAATTCATGCGTCGCCACTTTCGTGCGTTGCGAGATACCCAAGAGCCAGATTCCGCTTTTGCGGCAATCGCACCGGTGGGCGGAGGTTTTGGTGGTCCGATGTGGCAGAGTGTGGGCATTGTCGCTCCTTACCAAAGCTACGTGCAATACAACGATCTGGAGGCGATACGGGAACATTACCCAGCCATGAAAGACTACATAGAGATGGTACTCCGTAAATACATTGATCCGGTACAGGGCCATTTCCGGGGGAATGACAGCCCGGGTGACTTAGGCGACTGGTTAGGTTTTGAGGTGCAGAAGAATGATAACTCGTTGATTTTCGACTCCTACTTAGCTTATGAGTTGGCTCTGATGGAGCGTATGGCTAAAGCGTTGGGCGAGACGGCGGATGCGGCTTACTATGCGCAGCAGCGGGCGAAGCGCATCGACTTCATCAATACCTATTATATAGATCCGTCAACGGGTGAAACCGTGGGGACCGGTTTCGGTGAGGAGCATTCCTCTTTCATGGGAGGTAAATATGGTCCTAAGCGGAAAGGGGTGAAGATCGACACGCAAACCTCCTACGCCATTCCATTGGCGTTGGGCATCGTGAAGGAACCTATCAAAGAGCGATTCACCGAGCAATTGGTGAAGACGGTGACTCGTGAAAGTGTGGGCGATGATGGCAAACGTTATCCGGCCTATTCCTTGATGACCGGTTTTGTAGGCACGCCGTGGATCACATGGGCGCTTTCGGAGAATGGCCGGGTGGAGGAGGCCTATCGCTTGTTGACCAGCACAGGCTATCCCTCATGGCTCTATCCGGTTACCCAAGGAGCGACCTCCATTTGGGAGCGGCTCAACTCCATGACCTTAGAGGATGGTTTTGGCGGCAACAACTCCATGAACTCGTTCAATCACTATGCGTTTGGTTCCGTCACGAACTGGCTCATGCAGCGTTCGCTGGGCATCGCACGGGATGAGGAACGTCCCGGTTTCCAGCACTTCTATCTCCAGCCGTTGGCCGATCCGACGGGTGCGTTACAGTATGCGAAAGGCCATTATGATTCGCCGTACGGACGTATCGAGAGTGGTTGGGAAGTGACAGCCGATGGTGTGATTTATCGTTTCGTCGTGCCCGCCAACACACAGGCCACCCTTCGTTTGCCGGCGAAAGACCTCACATCCATCCAATTGGATGGCAAATCGCTACCCAAAGCACTGGCTCGACAGGCTTCCTTCTCTAATGGACAAGTTGCAATGCCGTTAGAGGCAGGTAGCTATGTGTTCCATGTGAAGAAGTGATCAGATAGCATCTTGTCAGAATACCCCACGGTTCGTACTCGTCAACCCCATAGTTCCTGAGCGTGAACCGTGGGGTTGATGCGTGTGAACTATGGGGTTCATTTTTACCTCACAGTGTTGCGCTCATTGGGCGCAAACGTGAGTTTTTTCTTTTTGTCTTATGAATAATTCCTAATAAATGAAATAGAATGGCTATCTTCGCGGCAGAAAATAATTTTGTTACATAAATCATGAACGATATTCAAGTGATGAACCGAGCAGCGGATAACATCCGTATCCTGGCTGCATCTATGGTGGAGAAAGCGAAATCCGGCCATCCGGGTGGCGCAATGGGTGGCGCGGACTTTGTCAACGTGCTGTTCTCGGAGTTTTTAGTATATGATCCTCAGAACCCGAAGTGGGAGGGGCGTGACCGCTTCTTCTTGGATCCGGGTCACATGTCGCCAATGTTGTATAGCGTTTTGGCGTTGTGCGGCAAGTACACGTTGGAGGAGCTGCAGCAGTTCCGTCAATGGGGTAGCGTGACGCCGGGACATCCCGAGGTGGATGTCTGCCGAGGCATCGAGAATACCTCAGGCCCTTTGGGACAGGGACATACCTATGCGGTGGGTGCCGCTATCGCGGCGAAGTTCCTCCAGGCACGCTTGGGTAAGGAGGTCATGAACCAGACCATCTATGCTTATATCTCCGATGGTGGCATTCAGGAGGAGATCTCGCAGGGTGCGGGTCGTGTGGCTGGTACATTAGGTTTGGGCAATTTGATTATGTTCTATGACGCCAACAACGTTCAGCTTTCTACGAAAGTGGACGAGGTGGATACGGAGGACGTACAGAAGAAATATGAGGCATGGGGCTGGAAAGTCTTGCATATCAATGGCAACGACGTTCAGCAGATCCGTGCGGCCTTGACGGAGGCAAAGGCTGAGAGCATGCGTCCGACATTGATCATCGGTGATACGCTGATGGGTAAGGGCGCTATGGGTCCCGACCAGAGCAGCTATGAGAATAAGGTGAGCACACACGGTCAACCGCTCTCTGCGGCAGGTGCTTCTATCGCTGAGACCGTTAAGAACTTGGGTGGTGATCCGGAGCATCCCTTCACGATCTTCCCCGAGGTGGAGGCCATCTATGCGAAGCGTCGTGCGGAATTGGAGGCTATCGTGGCAGAGCGTTACGCCGTGAAGAAGGCGTGGAGTGAGGCGCATCCCGATTTGGCGGCCAAGTTGGAGCAGTGGTTCTCTGGTAAGGCTCCTGAGATTGATTGGGCAGCTATCCAGCAGAAGCCGAATCAGGCAACTCGTGCGGGTTCAGCAACGGTATTAGGCGTTTTGGCGGAGAAGGTGGAGAACATGGTGGTGGCTTCGGCCGACCTTTCCAACTCTGATAAGACCGATGGTTTCTTGAAGAAGACCCATGCGTTCGTGAAAGGCGATTTCAGCGGTGCTTTCTTCCAGGCAGGTGTGGCTGAGTTGACAATGGCTTGTATCTGCATCGGTATGTGCTTGCACGGAGGTGTGATCGCTGCTTGCGGTACCTTTTTTGTCTTCTCTGACTATATGAAACCTGCGATGCGCATGGCTGCGTTGATGGAGTTGCCGGTGAAGTTCATCTGGACACACGATGCGTTCCGTGTCGGTGAGGATGGCCCGACGCATGAGCCGGTAGAGCAGGAGGCTCAGGTCCGCCTGTTGGAGAAATTGAAGAATCATAAGGGCAAGAGCTCTATGCTCGTGCTTCGCCCGGCCGATGTAGAGGAGGCTACCGTAGCGTGGAAGTTGGCGATGGAGAATACTTCTACACCGACAGCGTTGATCTTCTCTCGTCAGAATATCAACAATTTGCCGGCTGAGACCGATCGTTATCAGGCAGAGAAGGGTGCCTACATTGTCAATGAGGATGCGAATCCCGACGTGATCTTGGTGGCTTCTGGTTCAGAGGTATCTACATTGGTAGAGGGCGCGGCGTTGTTGCGTGCGGATGGCATCAAGTTGCGTATCGTATCCGCTCCGTCGGAAGGTCTGTTTCGTGCGCAATCCAAGGAATATCAGGAGTCTATCATTCCGACAGGAAGCAAGGTATTTGGCTTGACAGCCGGTTTGCCTGTTACCTTGGAGGGCTTGGTAGGGCCTAACGGTAAGATTTGGGGCTTGGAGTCATTCGGATTCTCTGCCCCTTATAAGGTGCTCGATGAGAAGCTCGGTTTCACGGCACAGCATGTATATCAACAAGTAAAGGAATTTTTAGCATAAAGCATGGCGATAATAGGATTATGTTGTGACCACGCAGGTTACGAGTTGAAAGAGTTTGTGAAGACTGTGCTCGACGCACGGGGGTTATCGTATAAGGATTATGGTTGCTACTCTACTGAGAGCTGCGACTATCCTGACTTTGCTCATCAGTTGGGTGCTGCAATTGAGACGGCTGAGGTGTCGTCTGGCATTGCGATTTGTGGCACGGGCAACGGCATTGGTATGACACTCAACAAGCATCAAGGCGTGCGTGCTGCACTTTGCTGGAGCGAGGAGATCGCCCGCTTGGCACGTGAGCACAACGATGCTAACGTGTTGGTTATGCCAGGGCGTTTCGTGGCGAATGTAGCCGCAACGAGTATGGTCAATGCCTTCTTGGATACGGCCTTTGAGGGCGGTCGCCATCAACGTCGGGTAAACAAGATTCCTTTGCAGAAATAGTGGTTTTGCCCTTACGGTGTTTTGATTTTTCTTTGCCCATGATTTTGAAAAACGATGGGCAACGCATTGAAAAAGCATCGGCAATGTTTTGAAAAACGATGGGCAATGTCTTGGAAAATAATGGGCAACGAAAAAGCACTCGTTGCCCATCTTTTTTAGGAGTAGTCGGTTTTATCTGAAATGTTTACGTTACTTTTGTTAGGAGTTGAGTAAGAAGAGATGAAAGAGAAGCAGAGAAAATTGTCTAAAGCAGAGCTGCGCCGAAAAGTGGCATTTGATGCGGAGAATGAGCGACGGATAGCGGAAGGCTATGTACGACACGATTTGACGGTGAGCGTGGCGAAAGCGAATTGGTTAGGATTGCTTGTGACGATGCCCTTTGTGCTGGTGCTGATGGGATTGTTTACGGTGCTCACGCCTATGGATTATGAGGAATCGAGCATGGCGGATGCCTCCTTTTTCCCCTTAGTCGTGGTGGCTGTCGTGCTGTTGCTCACGGTGTTGCATGAGTTGATTCATGGGGCAGTGTTCGGATGGTTTGCCCCGCATCGCTACAAGGCTATTCAGTTTGGTGTGATCTGGTCGATGTTGACACCCTATTGCGCTTGCACGGAACCGCTGACCCGCAACCAATATCTTTTAGGTGCGGCGATGCCCACGATTGTAGTTGGTTTTCTGCCTGCGACTATCGCTATTGCGATGAATGACTTGGGATGGTTTGTGATCGCCTTGATTATGGTAATTGGTGGAGGCGGTGATATGCTGATCATCCTCAAGTTGTTGACATTTCATGCGAAGGGGGAAGAAACCGTTTTCTGCGATCATCCCACGCTTCCTGGATTGGTAGCTTATGCCCAGTTAGGTACGGATCGGATTCTGCTGCGCCCTTGGCGAGAGGAGGATGCGGAGGCGCTGTTTAAGTACGCATCCGATGCGGAGGTCGGACCTCGTGCCGGTTGGGCTCCCCATCGCTCTGTGGAGGAGAGCTTGGAGATTATCCGGACTGTTTTTCATAATGATACCACTTGGGCGATTGTTTGGAAAGAAACCCAAGAGCCCATTGGAGCCATTGGCTATGGCCCTTCTTGTGAATGTGATTTGCCGGCTCGTCCGGATGAACCGACGGTGGGTTATTGGGTAGGAAAACCCTATTGGAACCGGGGTATTTGTAGCGAGGCTTTGCGTTTGTTGTTGGAACATATATGCTCCACGACCACCATTCCTTCACTGATTAGTGGCCATTATGTGGATAATCCAGCCTCTGGTCGAGTGATGGAGAAGTGCGGATTCAAGGAGATGGGTGAGACCTGCTGCTCCCCTCGGTTGGTAGGTGGAGCTGATCGCCCTATCCGTGTGCTCCGATGGGAGCGGGGAGGGGCTAAAGTCCGAAAATAGCTTTCAGCTCTTGGAAATCAGCGAGTACGGCATCGGCTGTCTCGTCGCCTCGATAGGGGGCCCAGCCTATGCTTTTCAGCCAAATGGTTTGACAGCCGATTTGGGTGGCGGGCACGATGTCTTTGTCATACGAGTCGCCGATCACGACAACCTCTTCCGACTGCATACCTAAACGATCCACACCTATTTGGAAGATGGCGGGATTCGGTTTGCGCACGCCAACCACAGCCGACTCTACGATCGATCCGAACAATCCATCCAAATCAAAGTCGTGAAGTACGCTCTCGATATTGCCATAGAAGTTGGAAACCAACACCAACGGATAGCGTTCCGCCAATTGCCTTAGGATGGGACGTGCTTGGTCGATGGCTTTACGGGCATAGGCATAGCACCATGTGGCGATCTCATCAGCGGGATTTACCTCGGTGGAAAGATGTCCCTCCTGCTGCAACCATTGGATTTGCAGGTCGCATTTCAGGCGCAGCATATCCAAGAAGGTATGGTGAGGCTGCACGATCGGGTTCTTGCCCAAGGTGCGCTCGCCATAGACGTATGCATTGCGGAAACATTCCTTGCTCACAGGTACTTGCAGTGCCTCGTATGCCTGCCAGATCACTTCGGCCCAATGGAGCCCGTTGCTGTCGATCGTTCCTCCGTAATCGAAAAGAAGACCCTTTATCTTGGTTGTGTCAATCATAAACTTTCAATCATTTCTTTGCAAATACGTTCGTGGGTGCGAATCATGTAGAGCAACATGCTGTTGAGCACGGTCATCTCGAACACGAAATAGAGCCAGGGCATGTCGATGAAGAGGCTCACGAAGAGGGCAATCACACGGGTGTTAAACGAGAGCATGTTGGTGTATTTCATCAACGGAAGGCTACGCAGGCGGAAGGCTTGGCAGAAATCCGCTGGTGCTTGCCCGTTGTGCTTCGTGCGGATGCGTTGCATCATCGCTTGGAAACGGGGTGTCCATGCCTCTTGTCCTTGCGTATAGTTGATGTAGAACATCTCGAAAAGTTTGTAGATGA
Organism: Parabacteroides sp.; assembly: GCA_022775005.1. Lineage (GTDB taxonomy): Bacteria > Bacteroidota > Bacteroidia > Bacteroidales > Tannerellaceae > Parabacteroides. The sequence goes on along the minus strand of JALFJR010000015.1, from coordinate 17,261 downwards.
AATCCTTCTTCCAGCTCATCTTCTTGAAGTTCTCTTTCAGCTGCGGAGAGTGGGAGAGCTCGCTGCCCGACTTCCCTTTGAGGAAAAGCAGGTGGATGTTGCGGTAATAGTCGGCCATTGCTGCCTGTTTACTGTGAAACCAACCGGTCACGGCGGCTAAGAGCCAGATCCAGATGTCCCATTCGGGGGTTAAGCGAAGGCAGATAGCGGCATAGATGGCAATAAACCAGAAGTCGCCTGCCGTGCCATCGAGAATGCGTCCGAGTGCGCTTTTCTGTCCGGTCATACGGGCTAATTGTCCGTCGGCACTGTCGTAAGAGTTTGCCCAGATCAGCAAAAGCATACCGATCACGTTGATCGTCAGATCCTTCGGGTAAAAGCAGATACCTGCGGCAATACCGATAAAGATACTGGCCACGGTAATGGCGTTGGGTGTAACACCCAATTTATTGAAAAACAAAGCCCACTGATAGCCAATCGGACGATAGAAATGGATGTCGATAAACTCTTCCGTGTCCATCGACTTCAAGGTCGATTCCAAACTGGGCTTCTGTTGCTGTTCTTTCATGCTGTGAAATTGTTATTTGTCGTGTATGAACTTATGAAAGTCGCTCGCTCATGATGTCGAAGATGCGACGGGCGATGTGAGGGGCGGCTGCCTCTCGGCAAGGGGCAAAGCTGGGCCAGTCGTTGAAGTCGATCAGTCGGATCGTCCCCTCCTCGTCCACGATGCAATCTCCACCATACACCTCCACGTGCAGCACCTTGGCCGCCTCGTTGCAAAGCGATTGCAAGGTTTGCTCATCGAAAGGCAATCCTTTGGCAGTGCCATTGATCGCCTCTAACCCGAACTTGCTGTGGCGCATGTTTGAGGGATAGAACCAATAGAAAAAGTCGGTACCGGCCACGCCGTAGAACTTCACCAAATCGCCAACCAAGTGCTCGTTGATCACGGCGGAGGGAATGCCACGGATGGCATACTCTTTCAAGATCGTGCGTGCCTCCTCCGGGTTGCGCACATAGGTCACGTCCTCACGGTGGATCGCATGGAAATCACCCCGCTTGATCCAGCAGTTGTAGAAGCCCGCCTCTTCCATCGGGGCGATCGGGTCCTCCGTGGTTTGGAGAATCAAGCTCCGAGGATGAGAGATATGGTTGGAGAGTAGCAAGCGGGTCATCTTCTCGCGGGTGCAGTTCTCAATGCCGTAGCCAGAATTGACCACGCAGTAACCTCGATCTTCCAATGCCTGCAATTTATGAATCGATTTCCAATCTCTTACCATATTAAATATACCGCGCTCGCTGGGATCGCCTAAGAGCAGATCTGACTCGATGTGCTCATTGACTCTGCATCCCAATTTGCGCAGGTGCTCCGCCGTCAAGGCGAAAATGGCGGCATCGTTTCCCACATGATTCGGAGAGAATTGGTTTCCTCTCCGGATGCCGGCTAATGTTAATTCCTTCATTTTGTTCGTTCGTCTGTCTTTTGTCGTAAGTTTTATGCTTGTACGAAGGCCTCCGCCTTCACGATGTCCTCTGCGTGATCTACGTCAATAATCTTGCTGAAAGGATAGGCCTTCAGATGCAACCCCTCGGCGATCAACTGACGCTGGTAGTTGCGCATACGGGACATGCCTTCTTGAATCGCCTTCTCCAACACGCCAATCGCTGGCTTGCGCAGGCAATAGATACCCCCGGAGATGTAACGGCACTCGCCGTTCGAACGATCGAGGAAGTTGACGATGTCCAACTGTTCGTTGGTTTGAACATAGAGCGGCTTCTCGTCGTCGATGTAATCGGTGACGGCCATCAAGCCATCCAATGCCTTCTCTTGGCGAAAGGCTTGGATATATCCGCTGAACTCCTCCTCCCGGAAAATGGTGTCCACCGTTGTCAAACAGATCTCCTCGCCCTGCCATACTCGGCTCAACTCGTAGAAACTGTGCATGGAGCTGGGCGTTGACTTAATCAATAGATGAAAGGGAACGGGCAAACGCAAAGCCTTCAAATGGTCTTGCACCTCAGTCATTTGCTCGTTGACAATGATGTTGATGGAGCTGGCGTTATTCCGAAGGAACACGTCGATTAACCGATCAATTAATGCTATACCGTTCAACTTGACCAGAGGCTTCGGCCATTTTACCCCTTCTTGCGCTAAGCGAGATCCTTCGCCTGCGGCAATGATCGCATAATCCATACCTATCTATTTTTCCCAAAAATAACCCCGCAAAGGTAGTCCTTTTTCAGTAATAGTGAAACATATTGAGGCGACTATATTTGTCCGAAAGGAAACAAAATAGGACAAATGCGCTATGACAACATGTAATTCCCGCTTTTTTCGCTAAGTTCGCGAGGCGATGAACAAAGAAATGGAACGATGAAAAGAGCGATTATGCGGGGTTTGTGCTATGGTGCGATCTGGTTGGTTGGTGCCCTATGGCAGGGCGTAGTGCGTGCGCAAGGGACGGAAGGGGCCTATATCTCTGATCCTCATGTGGCGGCTGAGCGTGTGCGGCAACTGTCGGTGGAGCTGGATAATCTCAGCTTTTTCAAAGATAATGAATACGCCGGAAAGGTGGTGAAGGGCTATTCGCTACCGGGGTTTTGGTTGCAGCCAAAGTTGGTATATTATCCGTTGGAACGTGTCAAGTTGGAGTTAGGTGCGCATCTTTTGGTGTATCATGGGGCGAACAAATATCCCAGCATGGCTTACCAAGACATTGCGCAATGGAAAGGGAATCAATATCAAAAGGGAACACATATCTTGCCCTATTTCCGGGCGCAGATGGCACTCTCAGAGCAGGTCGATGTGGTGTTGGGCAATCTCTATGGCGCAGCTAATCACCGTTTAATCGCACCGTTGTATAATCCGGAGTTGAACTTGACCTGCGATCCCGAGATGGGTTTGCAGGTGCTTTACCGTACACGGCGTTTCGATTTGGATGCCTGGGTGAATTGGCAAAGCTTTATTTTCAAGGAAGATACGCATCAGGAGGCTTTCACGGTTGGTCTTTCCGGGCGGGTGAAGTACAACGATCCTTCGGCCCTGTTCCATTTCTATTCGCCGGTACAGGCATTGGTGCAGCATCGAGGAGGGGAGATCGACACGATCACGACACAATCGGTGCAGACCTTGATGAATGGGGCGGTGGGAGTCGGCGTCAGTTGGCAACCGGGTTATCGCTATCTGCGACGGATGGGTTTCGAGGTGGATCTGTTGGGGTATTACCAGCAAGCCGGATCGCTTTGGCCTTTGGATAACGGTTATGGGGTGTATGCTTGTCTCTCGGCAGAAGTGCGTGATTTCCGCTTGAAGGGAGCTTATTGGCAGGCGAAGGATTTCATCTCGTTGTTCGGTAATCCCTATTTCAGTGCTGCCTCATTGACCGATCCGGGAGCAACCTTCTTGCGTCCTAAGTTGCTCTATTTCGGAGCGGAGTATGGTCGTTCGTTAGGTAAGGGCTTCTATTTCGTGGTGGAGGTAGATTATTTTCAACGTCTTTCGGACCAGTTGCGAGGGGCGGATGGCTTGCCCATTTCAGCGAGCAGCGGCTCCGGCTTCTCCGCTTCCGTCTGTATGCGGATCAATCCCTCTTTCCTCTTGAAACAATTTTGATATTATGAGGGAAAGAAAGAGAGAAAAGTCTTATTTTTGCGAGATATAATAAATAGGCAATCCAATGAACTGGAGGAATAGTTTACATATATGCTGGGCAGTGGCTGTGGCCTTGGTAGGTGGTGGAAACTGGGTTTCTGCGCAAGTAGCAGCCGTACCGGATCGAGAGGCGTTGAGTCGTCCTTTTGTGGAGCAAGATCGTGCTGCTTTCCGGCAACCTGAAAAGATTTATTATCCGGAGACCTGGTTTCATTACATTGGTGGCAATGTGTCCTTGGCGGGGATCACTGCTGATTTGGAGGCGATCGCTTCGGCTGGAATCTCGGGCGTACAGCTTTTTCATGGGCAGTTTGGTGGGCAATGGCCGGGTGTGGATCCACAAATTGCCTGTTTGAGTCCGCTGTGGGAGAATGCCGTGCGTCATACCGCGGAGGAGTGCCGCCGGTTGGGCTTGCGCTTGACGATGCAAAACTGCCCCGGATGGGCTATGTCGGGAGGACCTTGGATCGCTCCCTCTAACGCCATGCGCCATTTGGTGTATAGCCGTACAGACGTGCATGCGACTGGAGATGTCGTGACGGCGCAGTTGCCCCTTCCTGAATCGACTGTGGAAGAGTGGCGCGATTATCGGGATGTAACGGTTTTAGCTTTCCCGACACCCTTGGGCGACACGGGCAAGCCGTTGCAGCCGATCGAGGTAAAGGGTAATGACGAAGAAGATTGGCTGGCTTGTTTTACGGATCCCAAGGGTACACGTCTCAAATTGTCGCCCGCCACGGCGACGAATCCGCATTGGGTGGAGGTACGTTTCCCGGAGGAAACCGTGGTGCGCACGTTGGAGTTGCCTGCCATTAACAGCATGAATAGCAACTGGGTCTATGAGCCGGGTGTGAAGGTGCGTTTGCTGGCATTGCCTCGTTTAGGCAATCCCGTGGAGGTGGCCTCAACGGATCTTCCGCAGAGCAATTGGCAGGATGGCAGTCCTTTCACAATGGCTTGTCAAGAGGTCTCGGGGGCAGATCGCTATCGGTTGGAAATCATAAACGCACATGACCTGAGACTGAGTAGCGTTCGCTTTTACAGTGCGGCTCGCAAGAATAGTTGGGAGTCGGAGGCGGGTTGGACGCTTCGTTCCATTGACCGCTCGGCAGATGGCATTTGGCAATCTCCATTATCCTATGTGAAGGCTTCTGAAATACAAGATATAACCAGTTCCATGCAGCCAGACGGATCTTTGCGTTGGACAGCTCCCCAAGAGGGGACGTGGACGATTCTGCGCATCGGTCATGTCAATACGGGCATGAAGAACTCTCCGGCTCCTCCTGAGGGCACCGGTTGGGAGTGCGATAAACTCTCGGAGTCAGGGCCGAATGCCCATTTTGCGGGTTACATCGGGAAGTTGGCTACCGGGGCGTTGCAGGGCGGTTTGCTGAATGGTATGCTGTTAGATAGCTGGGAATGTAAGACGCAGACTTGGACACCGGCGATGGAGCAGGAGTTTCAGCGGGTGTCGGGTTACGCCTTGCGCCGATGGCTGCCCGCCGTGTTCGGCTATGTGGTGGATGACCCGGAAACGACGGATCGTTTCTTACTCGATTGGCGGCAAACCATCGACGATCTCTATGTGAATAAATTCTTTGGTCGAATGGCGACCTTGGCGAAGGAGCAGGGGCTTTCTATCGCCTACGAGACCGCTTCGGGCGATGTGTTTCCTACGGATATAATGAAATTCTTCAAGTATGCCGACGTGCCGATGTGTGAGTTCTGGCAACCGACCATGACCAATTACGTCGGTTCATTGAATTTCAAGCCGATCAAGCCGACTGCCTCAGCGGCCCGTTTGTATGGCAAGCCTCGGGTGGCAGCGGAGTCGTTCACCTCGTTTGCGCTGACTTGGGATGAGCATTGGGAGATGCTGAAAGAGATTGCCAATTTCCATTTCGTGGAAGGAGTGACGCACAACGTATTCCATACCTATACACATAATCCTCAGATCGGTTTCCTGCAACCGGGCACCTCTTTTGGATCGACGATTGGAACGCCTTTCTTGCGGGGGCAAACTTGGTGGAAGCACATGCCGGAGCTGACCAGTTACTTGGCTCGTTGCGGCTATCTGCTGGAGCGAGGTGTACCGGTGTCAGACGTATTGTGGTATTTGGGCGATGAGATGAATCATAAGCCTGATCAGCAGGCACTTTTCCCTGCGGGGTATAAATATGATTATTGCAATCCGGATGTGCTGTTGAATCGCCTTGCTGTGCGGGATGGCCGTTTGGTGACGCCCGAGGGATTGAGTTATCGTCTCCTCTGGATGCCCGACACGGAGCGGATGTTGCCCGCTACGGTGAAGAAGCTCTTGGCTTTGGTCGAGGCGGGAGCGATTGTCGTGGGAAATGCCCCGAAAGGCATGGCGACACTGACCGGTGGCGAGGCTGCGGAGCAGGCGTTTCAGCAACTGGTGCGGCAGCTGTGGGGCGATCAGCCGATGGGCGTACGCACAGTAGGTAAAGGTAAAGTGTTGGAAAATTGTACGTTGGAGGAGGCATTACGAACCCTGCAGCTGGAGCCGGACGTGAAAGGTGAAGGGGCTTTGTGGACGCATCGACAGACAGCGGGTGCGGATTGGTACTTTGTTTGCGCACCAATTGGCAAGGCATTCCAAGGGACATTGACTTTCCGTGCGGGAGGATCGGTGGAACTTTGGGACCCGGTGACGGGCGAGAGCCGTGCCCTTGCCGCTACGCCGCAAGGCGACTACACGCAGGTGGAGCTGAGCTTGCCTAAGGCGGGCTCCTGCTTCGTGGTGTTCAACGCACCGGGCAAGGCGGATCAGCCGAAGGCTGTGCCTGCGTTGACGAAGCAGCAAGTGTTGGAAGGCAAATGGACGTTGTCTTTCCCCGACGGATGGGGTGCTCCTCGCCAGCTGAAGGTGAAGGAGCTGAAGCCTTGGTGCGACCTGTTGCCTTCGGCGGAGGGTAAAGCCTTTTCTGGAACGGCTACCTACACCACTACCTTCCAGTGGGATCAGCAGGCGACCGAGGCACCTTGCTGGTTGGATTTGGGAGAGGTGGACATGATTGCCACAGTCACGTTGAACGGAAAGAAGCTGCGCACCTTGTGGTGTGCACCCTACACGGTGGATCTCTCGTCGGCCTTGCGGAAAGGAAAGAATGAGCTGACGATCGAGGTGACCAGCACTTGGTTCAACCGCTTGGTGTATGATGCGGGGTTGCCCGAGGCGGAGCGTAAGACCTGGACGATTTCCGGCCCTAAAGCCAATGCCCCGTTGCGGAAGAGCGGATTGATGGGACCTGTGGTGTTGAATTATCCTGCGAATTAACAACAAACAAATAAAAAAATGGACGAATATGAAAAAGAATGGATGGAAACAATGGATGATGGCTGCTGCCTTGTTGGCATCTACAGCAGCGGTGGCGCAAGAGCGTGAGTATGTGATCGTGGTGCACGGTGGTGCCGGAGCGATGGGTTCTTTGGAGCAAAAGCCGGAGATTGCGCAGCAGTATTATAACGCCTTGGATTCAGCTTTGATGATAGGTGATAAGATCTTGGCGGCTGGTGGCGAGGGTCACGAGGCGGTGAGAGCGGTGATCAACTATTTCGAGGGCAATCCCCTGTTCAATGCGGGTATTGGAGCTACCGTGGCTGCCGATGGATCGTTTGAGCTGGATGCGGCCATCATGGAGGGCAAGGACCTGTCCGCTGGAGCGGTAGCCGGTGTGGAGCATGTGAAGCACCCGATCAATGCGGCCTACGCAGTGAAGACGCAATCGCCCCATGTGATGTTGAGCGGCGCCGGTGCGGAGGAGTTCGCCCGTGAGCAGGGCTTGGAGATGGTGGACGACAACCTCTATTTCGCTACGCCGAAGACCATGAAATGGGTGGAGCAGTTCAAGGCAGAGAGCAAGAAGAACGGAACAGTCGGTTGCGTGGTGCTGGATAAGCAGGGCAACCTGACGGCAGGAACGAGCACGGGCGGTATGCTGCGCAAGAAGTGGGGACGCATTGGCGACTCACCAGTGATTGGTGCGGGTACCTACGCCGACAACGCCAGCTGTGCGGTCTCTTGCACCGGCCATGGCGAGTATTACATCCGTCATGCTGTCGCCTTCAATGTGTGCGCGCGGTATAAATATTTGAATGAGTCTGTTGAACAGGCAACCGATTACATCATTCACCAAGAGTTGAATACGGATGCGGGCAATGGTGGCTTGATTGCCGTGGATCGCAAGGGCAACTTTGCCATGCCCTACAACAGCCAAGGCATGTTCCGGGGCTTCCTCTATAAGGAGAAGGGCAGCTCCGAGGTGAAGAAAGGTTGTGCGATCGGACAGAAGATCGTCACCGTCGGGAAATAAGTCAGTAAGCGATTAGCAAATTTATAATGTATTAAGCCATTCAAGGTGAGTAGTATGAAAAAGTATCTTTGGAGTGCAGGGTGCGCAGCTCTTTTATTGGCTGCTTGCACAGCGAAAGTGAGTGTGGAGACAAGCGACGACGAGGCCACGGCTTCGGCTCCCGCACAAACGGTGGCGACGAAATCGACCACCTATGCGGAGATGACCGATGCGACAACCGGTGCGACCGGTTTGGGTGTAAAGGCGGTGGAGTTGGCTCCTGCGGAGGCGATCAACAAGACGATGGAGTTCTTGAAAGGCAGTATGCCCTTCTTTGTGGCTACGGTGGAGCAGGGATTGCCTCGTGTACGCCCGACAGGTGTCGTGACTTTCTTCCAAGATAAGATCTGGTTCCATGTAGGGCAGAGCAAGGGTGTCTATCAGCAGATCTTGCAGGATCCGCATGTCGAGATCGTATCAGTAGGCAAGGATCGGGAGTGGATCCGTATCTCGGGTGAGGCTACTTGCGTGGACGACGAGGCGGTTTCCAACCAAGCGTTAGATGCTCGTCCGCACCTGAAGAGTATGTACAACGAGAAGACGGGGCAGAAGTTAGGAAACTTCTATTTCGAACATGCTTTAGTGGAGCTGTCGAAAGCGGATGGCACCGTAGAGCTGTACAAATGGTGATCCTGTAACCGGGTGTGTAATGGCAAAGACTAAGACGGTTTATATTTGTTCCAATTGTGGGGCTTCCTCGCCGAAATGGGTGGGGAAGTGCCCCAATTGTGGCGAGTGGAACACCTACGTGGAGGAGATTGTCTCGAAAGAGCCGGTCGTCAAACGCCCTGTGCCGGGCATGGTGGAAAGGGGACATAACCGTCCCCAGCTGTTGCGCGACATCACGACGGAGTCGGAGGAACGCATCGACCTTCACGATGTGGAGTTGAACAGGGTGCTGGGTGGCGGCTTGGTGAAGGGCTCCTTGGTGCTGATCGGCGGAGAGCCGGGCATCGGTAAATCGACGTTGGTGCTGCAAACCGTCTTGGGGTTGACGGAGTGGAAGACGCTCTATGTCTCTGGCGAGGAGAGCAGCCGGCAGTTGAAGCTGAGGGCTGATCGGTTGGCGCACGACAATCCGCAATGCTTCATCCTCTGTGAAACCAACCTGGAGCAGATCTTTACGCAAGCGGCGAATATCCAACCCGATCTGTTGATCATCGACTCTATTCAAACCATCTTTACGGAGTTGGTGGAATCCTCTCCCGGCAGCATCTCGCAGGTGCGTGAGTGCAGCGCCATGATCCTGAAGTATGCCAAGGAGAGCGGTGTCCCTGTCCTCTTGATCGGACACATCAACAAGGAAGGCAGCATCGCCGGTCCTAAGGTATTGGAGCATATTGTCGATACGGTGTTGCAGTTTGAGGGCGATCAGCATTACATGTATCGAATCCTGCGCAGCATCAAGAACCGTTTCGGCAGCACGGCGGAGCTGGGCATCTACGAGATGCGACAGAATGGTTTGCGAGAGGTGAGCAACCCTTCCGAGCTTTTGCTGACGCAAAACCATGAGGGATTGAGTGGCGTTTCTATTGCGGCGGCGATCGAGGGCATCCGTCCCTTCCTGATCGAGACGCAAGCTTTGGTGAGTTCGGCGGTGTATGGCACACCCCAACGCAGTGCCACAGGCTTTGACCTGCGCCGTATGAACATGCTCTTGGCGGTGTTGGAGAAGCGGGCAGGCTTTAAGTTGATTCAGAAGGATGTGTTTCTCAACATCGCCGGCGGGTTGAAGGTGAACGATCCGGCCATAGACCTGGCGGTGTTGGCGGCGGTCCTCTCCTCCAGCTTAGACATCAGCATCGAGCCGGGCATCTGCATGGCGGGCGAGGTCGGTCTTTCCGGCGAGATTCGCCCGGTGAATCGCATCGAGCAGCGCATCATGGAGGCGGAGAAATTGGGTTTCTCTACCATCTTGATCCCCCATAACAATCTGAAGGGTTTCGACACGGCGAAGACGGCGATCGAGATTGTGCAGGTGCGCAAGGTGGAAGAGGCGTTTGCCCGGTTGTTTGGATAAATTAAAAGAACGTATGATCAAAGAAATTCAAGTCAGGATAGTACCGGAGGAGGCAGCCAACGAGCAGTCGTTGAAGCGGGTCGCCTCACGGGAAACCGCTGTGCCCGTCAATCGGATTCAGGCGGTGCGTATGTTGAAACGGTCGATCGATGCCCGTCAGCGCACGATCTTCGTCAATCTCAAATTGCGGCTCTTCATCGACGAGCAGCCGACCGAACCCGAATATCAATCGGTGGAATACCGGGATGTGTCAGGGGCGCAATCAGTCGTGGTGGTAGGCGCAGGGCCGGGTGGCCTTTTCGCCGCTTTGCGCTTGATTGAGTTGGGGTTACGTCCGATCATCCTCGAACGGGGAAAGGACGTGCACGAACGGAAGAAAGACATTGCGCAGATCAGCCGGGCGCACACCGTCAACAGCGAGTCGAACTACAGCTTTGGCGAGGGAGGAGCCGGTGCCTATTCCGACGGTAAGCTCTACACCCGCAGCAAGAAGCGAGGCTCCGTCGATAAAATCTTGAATGTCTTTTGTCAGCATGGGGCAAGCCCTACTATCTTGGTCGATGCCCATCCCCATATCGGTACCGATAAGCTGCCCCGTGTGATTGAGAATATGCGTGAGCAGATCCTGCGTTGTGGCGGAGAGGTGCATTTCCAAACCCGTATGGATCGCTTTATCCTGCGGGAGGGCAAGGTGATCGGCGTGGAGACCAACAGCGGTGAGACCTTCATGGGCCCTGTGATTTTGGCGACCGGCCACTCCGCACGGGATGTCTATCGCTACCTGCACGCCTCGGGCATTCCTATCGAGGCGAAGGGATTAGCGGTTGGTGTCCGTTTAGAGCATCCGCAACAGCTGATCGATCAGATTCAGTACCACCGTAAGGAGGGACGAGGCGACTACCTGCCGGCAGCGGAGTATAGCTTCGTGACGCAGGTGCAGGAGCGAGGTGTCTATTCCTTCTGTATGTGTCCCGGAGGCTTTGTTGTGCCTGCCGCCAGTGGTCCTAATCAGGTAGTGGTTAATGGTATGTCGCCTTCCAACCGTGGCTCTCGGTGGGCGAACTCCGGTATGGTGGTCGAGTTGCACCCTGAGGATTACACCACCTTGACAGGCGGAGAGACCCTCTACGAGCCGGATGGTACGCCTGTGTCGCCCGATTCACCCTTGGCGTTGATGGCTTTCCAAGAGCGTTTGGAGGCGCTCTGTTGGCAGAATGGGGGTCGTAGGCAGACGGCACCTGCCCAGCGCATGACCGACTTCATCCAGAAGCGCAACTCCTTCGACCTGCCCGTTTCCTCCTATGCCCCCGGGTTGTTGGCCTCTCCGCTCCATTTCTGGATGCCGGAGTTCATCACCACCCGTTTGCGGGAGGGCTTCCGCTATTTCGGCAAGGTCTCCAAAGGCTTCCTCACCAACGAGGCCACGATGATCGGTGTCGAGACACGCACCTCCTCGCCTGTGCGCATTCTGCGCGATCGGGAGAGCTATCAGCACGTCACCGTGGCCGGCCTTTTCCCCTGTGGTGAGGGAGCGGGTTATGCCGGAGGCATCGTCTCCGCCGCTATCGACGGCGAACGCTGTGCCGAAGGAGTTGCCGCCTATTTAGGCGTGGCTTCTCTATAATCCACAGGCACTGACACCGATCGCTCCCGCTACGGCAGAGGTCACGGCGATGATGATTTTGAGGATAACCTCCCAAGTTGATTTCTTCATGATGCTAACTTTTTAAGTGTGAAACAATAAATAGATAATCGGAAAGCGAGAGGAGCCGAAGCTCCTCTTGCGCTACACGATGTCCGGACTCTCCGGCTCGGTTTCCGTAGGCTCCTCCTCGGCGGTCGTTTCCGTCGGATCGGTGCTGAACGAGATGCGGATCAGCTTGTCCTTCAGGGCGATGGAGGGGAGGTAGTGGATCTTCCGGCGATAGATCTGATCGACCGACACCTTCGAAGCCTCGTCCACCATCTTGGCGTTCACGCCTACCCGGAAGATGCCCACGCCGGGCAGCTCCACGCTGTGGCCGTTCAGGAGGAAGTTGATAAACGACTGGCGGATGGCGTACATGGCCGCCGACAACTGCGCCTGGTTGATACCGGAGTTCTGCGCCGCATACTCCAACACGTCCTCGCCGTCGATCTTCGAGTAGGTGACCGCCCGGCTGACATACCCTTCCTTTTTCAGGATAGCGACTTTCTGGAAAGCCGCGTTCACTTTCATTTTGCTCATAGATTTACAATCATTAAACGTTAAACAATAAACCTTGTAACTCTCTCATTGTTACACTACAAATATACAAATAATCTCCTGAATGTCAAAATGTTTAGGTGCTTATTTTGAGTGTAATAAATTGTTTTATATGGAAATAAATGCAACAGAATATCTATCATTGAATCATACGTACCTATCAAATGTAGAGACGTAGCGTGCTACGTCTCCATGATTCAGGATGGCATTTTGAAGACACTATAATCATGGGATTTCGCATGTATGAGACGTTTTTCACATGTCTGAGACGTTGCACGCAACGTCTCTACGTAAGTGATATATGCGGATTGATTTTTGACAATAGGGTTATCGAATTGTATGTATAATTCAATCGTTAATGCTTTGTTTGGTTTCTTGAAAATGTCTCATTTTGGTGTCGGATGTGCGCATTATTTATACGGATTATTCTCGATGTATGTTGCAATGGCATTCAATTCGTTTTGATTACGGATGATACGATCATAAAACCGGGTTTGCCAAGCGAATGCAATACCTCGTTCACGGGCATATTTTGTGATGGCGGATTTGAATCCACGGATAACAGTTGACAAAGATCCTTTCTGTGGAGAAATTTTCATGTGTATTTGACATCCATTGCCCGTAGAGACGTTGCGTGCAACGTCTCGATTAGAGGTATCGTTGGAATGATTGCACGCAACGTCTCTACATGTGGAATCATCATTGCCGTTTGAATCGTCAGCGGAATCGATGATAATAATGAAATGGAGATGATTGGGCATAATCACGAAAACTGGAATTTCAGCATAAGGATAATGGCTGGTGATTTGCTGTAAATTTTCCTCTACATACCTCCCCACCTCCGTCAACTCCAACTGGTTTTCTTCCAATCCGGGGCGGGGGATGATGCGACCAAAATGGGTTTTTTGTTGGTGAGTGCAAATCGTGATGAAATACATGCCCTCACGGTAATTGTGCCATGATGCCCTCGCCGAGGGGATGCGGAATCTTTTTTGAAACAGTTCTTCCATAGCAGGTTTGGTTTTTATTTGTTTTCGACAAAGGTATGAATAATACATGAGGTTCATCCTATTCGTGATCCCCTTTTTTATGGTAATGTTGGAACGTAAATAGGGGGATAAAGGATCGTATTTCGTACATGGATGGTCTTTTGTAGAGACGTAGCGTGCTACGTCTCCATGGTTATTGGATGGTATTTCCGAGACGTTGCACGCAACGTCTCTACGCATATCATCTGAGGTTAGAATTTGGGTATCATTGACTCAAAAGGACATGAGAAATATTTCGGTGCATACCCGTCAAGACATTGTTAATTATCCCTAAAAGGGGAAACGGATGGAGGTTGAGTCTCAGCAAAAGTAACCTTGGAGTAATCTACTTGCGGAAAGGTAACCTCTTGCGAACCTCCGCAAAGCGTCGTAATATTGCAGTATCAAAGAATCAATTAAAGCACAGAAATTATGAACCAGGCAACATTACAACAGTCAGGCAAGGGCTACAACGTAGCCACAGTAGGCAATCTTTCCACTTTCGAGGGCAAGGCGTTCTTGAAAGAGGTGATCGGTACCACCGGCATGGAGGTCTCTTTCGGCTCATTGGCTCCGGGTCAAGCCGTTCCCTTCTTCCATCATCACAAGCTGAACGAGGAGCTTTACATCGTTTTGAGCGGCGAGGGCATCTTCACCTTGGATGGCAACGAGGTTCCTGTGCAATCCGGCAGTGTCGTGCGGATTGCGCCCGCCGTGAGCCGTTGCACGAAGTGTACGGGCGAGGCTCCTTTGATCTATCTCTGCATCCAGGCGCAAGAGGGCTCCTTGCAGCAGTACACCATGACCGACGGTGTGATCGAGCAGTAACGCATGGCGTGCGTGTGTGAGCCATTTCCCATGGGCATTGCTGTGGAAAACGATGGTGAGGGTTTGGAAAAAACATCGGCAACGTTTTGGCAAACGATGGGCAATGTTTTTTAGGGAGATGAAGATGGTTTTTGAAAAGGATGGGCAACGATTTTTGCGTCGTTGCCCATCGGCTTTTTGAAGGGATCAGAAGGGGCAGTTGCCCTCCGTGCTGACGGGAATCAGGTCGAAAGCTTGTGCTAAGGCGGCCAAAGCCGGATCGGCTTGCTGCATCTGCTCCCAGAGCTGTTCTGCTTGGCTCTGCGGGGAGGCTACGGCGTTGGTGGCCAACGAATCACTGACGGGGTCGGAGGCCGCTTGTGCCGCTTCTGAGGGCGTTGTGGAAGGTGTCTCCTCCGGCTTTTGACGGATGGGCACTTCGTGCAGCATAAGGTCGGCCAAGTCGGTGTTGGACGGATAGGCCTCCAACTGACGCACCAATGTGTAGCTAAGCCCTTTGGTGAGCTTTAGCTGAGCCTCCCATTTCTCCAGGGCACCACTGTCGGGATAAACCACCACCTTGCGACCGACGAGCGGTTTGAGCTTCTCGACGGAGAGTTGCCCGCAGCCACCCGTGGCGAGCCAGAGAAAGGAGGGGTAGAAGAGGGCGCAGATGATGGCGGTCTTCTCGCTCTCCACCAAGCAGACGGTGTCGGCGGGACGTTGGCTGAGCAGGTGCTCCCCGAAGAGGCACTGCGTCAGCGTCCAATCGGTGGGTAGCTGCCCTTGCCGTTGCAGCAGGGTGTGCACCCAATAGGGATTGCCGGTGCGGTGCCCGTCGGTGCCATAGTGCATCACCTTGCCACTGCGCACCCTCCCTTGTGGGTCGATCTGCCAGAAGATGACGCCTCCATCCCGTGTGGCTCCCAAGCGATAGTCGCATAACGCCTTTTGGATGGCTTCGGCTTTCTCCGGGAAGCGCATGGTCAGCCAGCTGACGAATTGTGAGCGAGGGCTTTGACTGCGGCGGACATAGGTGGGATCGACCGTGCAGAGCGGACGGGGTGGGGGAGGCGTGGGAAGCGGCTTCGCAGTCCTCGTCCCTGTCATCTCTTGCCAGCCGGTCGGCTTTCGGGCGGGATGATCGTGGAAGAACTCCGAGGGGGTGTAGTGATAGCCGCAGCTGTTCACATGGTCGCACTTGCCGACGTTGTATTCCAACGGCTCGTTGGTGTCGGTATCGACATAGCGGGAGAAGCATTTCCGCTGCCCGCAACGGGGGCAGGTGTAGCGGTTTCGCCCGCCTGCCTCGTATTTGGATAAGGTGTATTTGTACATATTTAGACATTCAATTAGACGTGAAAAAAGCATTTAATTTGTCTAATCCAATGCGTATATATATATACGCAATTGGACAATTAGACAAGACAAAATCGAGTAGCCGACTGTCATTCGAATGACAGTTCAGTTTGTTCGTTAGACAAATCTTTAGACAAACTGAAGAGTGCTTTCCCATCTTTTGAAAGGCTGAATTGAGATGGGTCTAACTTCTTGATTAAGTTGTAGCTCGTGGCTCGGCAGATGTTGAACTTCTGACTGATTATTTTTATTAAATCGGCTTTATCCATGATGCCGCCGTGTTCCATCAGTACCTGCTTGATGAAGTCTTGCTTCTCATCGAGCTTGCTCATCGCTTTTTCCTTGCGTTTCTCCGCCTTCTCCTCCCTCATGGCTTGCAGCATCGCCTCAGCGGAGGTGGGATAACCCTCATGGTCGAAGGCGAAGGTGAAGTCGGCGATGGGGGCATGGCGGCTCTCCGTGCAGCTGACGGTGACGATGTTGCTCGCCGCGTCTTTCTTGCAGTTGAACACCAAGGAGGCCTTCTGCGTGAGGAAGGAGCCGAGGTGACCACGCATGTTGTGGTCGTCGGTCGCCTTGTTGGTGTGCAAGACGTTGACGAGGCAGCAGTTGAACTCCTCGGCCAGTGCCAACAGCTTGCGTATCAACGCTTGGCTCTCCTCCAAGTCGTTGAAATTGAGCAGCAGATCGACAATACCGTCGATGAAGACGATGTCCGGACGGTATTTCTTCAGTAGGTCGGTGAGCGCCTGCTGGCACTCGTCAGCGGTTTGTCGGCGCAAGTTGATGAAGGTGGCTTCCGGCACATCCTCCGTCTCGGGCAACTCTGCCAGGTGCATCGCCTTACGGTTCATCAGCTGGGTGTCAGCCGGTTTCATCTCTGTGTCGATGTAGAGCATGCGGGGGCGAGTGTCGGCGAGTCGCCTCACGTAGTGCCACTGCCCGCAGAGCAGGGCGGCGATCAGGATCATCTCCAAGGTCGATTTGCCCTGCTTCGCCTTCGCCTTGATGGCGATCAGCTCCTTGCGGGCAAAGCAACGCTCCTCGTTGATTTCCAGCAGATCATCGTCGGGCGGATAGTTCGTGCGTAAGCTGACCACGCACGCCTCCAACTTCGCCAAGCGTTCCCGCTCCTGGCGCTCCTCCTCGCTCTCTTGCTGAGCGACACTGTTCACTAACGCATCCACCTCGGCGGGTGGGGTTTGAAGATTCTTGTTTTCTTCCATGTGTAAAAGGGCCGACGGGTTGAACCACAGACGACACCCGAGAAGGTCTCCGTCGGCTGGTTGGCCGCGTTCCCTTTGGAGGTGTCTCTGTGGTGAATCATCCGCCGGGAAGCGGAGGTTGGGAGCGACCCATCCTACTTCCAATGGCAAAGTAACGCATAGGTGTTGAAGGGGCATTGGCGAATGATTTTCCATTTGGTATGGAATATTCTCCAATATTTTATCCAATGAAAATCAGTTGATTGTATGGTTTTGGAAAATTTCCCTTCCCATTTTTTCCACTTTGGATATTGTTTTTTCCAGTTTTGGAAAATTCCCGGAAGCGTTTCAGCGTTTCAGTGCAACAGTCAAAATGGAGCGTACTTTTTTAGGTGGTTATATGGCACGTCCGATTGTGTGGCTCGTCGGTATCCGGACTTCAGGTGATTCTCGCAGGTGGCACTCACTTCTGTTGACATCTTCCACGCAGTCACCGCCACAGAGGAACACGTCTGACATGGCTGACATAACCTCGTCCCACTGGTAGCCGTTGTAGGTGGAGCTGC
>JALFJR010000108.1 GCA_022775005.1 Parabacteroides sp. | reverse complement strand
GCTATGATGCCAAAGCAGCCTTCAAAGAAATCTTTGGCAGTCCAATCCTTTGGCATTTCAAATTTATCTTCTGTAGCTCGAAGATATTGAATCCTGTCAAGGGCATAGATGCGCGGCCCTTTCTTGTAATAATATGAATAGATACTTCGAGCGACCATGTACCAACGCTGACGGAACAACTTCACACAGTATGGCTGTATATCAAAGTTGTTCTCCTCATCCTTCCAATAACTGTGGTAGGTCATGTTCAGTACACGATTCTCCTTCATAGCCTCAATGATGAGCTGAAGGTAGTTCTGACCAGACGGCACGTATTCCAAAATGATGCGGTCTTTAATGCTTTGGCTGTTCGCCAAAGCATTGCTCACACAGAAAGTGTTGTATAGCCAAGAACGAAGTCCGTTTTTACTAATGTCTTCCTCGTTTTCGATATAGTAGCGATATTCTCCACGGTTCTCATTGACGATGCTGATACCGAACATATCCCAGATGACATAACGCCAGTTGTCGAAGGTGCGCTTGGGAATACCGACCCCTCTGCTGATGTCATCTCGCAGCCACAGCTCGTTCAGTTCTTTGAATGAGATCTTACGTCTGCGATAGATGGTCTCTATCACCCAGACGTATTTGGTAATTAGGCTTTGCCCTCTATCATTGTCTGCCATATAAAATCGAATTTTTCTGCAAAAGTACACGAAGGCTACGCAATTTCGTGGCAGAGGTTATGAAAAAATGAGATTTTAATCCCTTTTTCCTTCCATCTTGATTTATTCGTTGAGTGTCTTCTCCAAATCATCTATAGAAGGAAGTGATGACTTCAAATTTTCAATTAACTCTTTTGTCTTATAGGCGGCCACGCCTAAAGGCTGAGTCATCCCGCGCAAAGCGTATTCTACCTTTGTGTTGTTCTTTGAACGACAGAGAAGAAGTCCAATGGTAGGATTGTCCTCTGGCATCTTTACCAAATCATCTATGGCAGATATGTAGTAATTCAGTTTGCTGATAAATTCTGGTTGGAACTCCACAACCTTCAATTCGATTGCGACATAACAATGCAAACGTGTGTGGTACATCAACAAATCAACTCTGCTCTCGTCCCCATCTATATTCAGTGGGAACTGCCTTCTTACGAATGCGTGGACAAAATCATCACTTGGTAGTCAATAAAAGAAAGAACTGTTGAATCAATCATTCCATCTGGCTACTTGATTGTTTATAAGTGATTGATTATCATAAATAAGGCTGGTAGAAGTTTCCCTCTACCAGCCTGATATAATCTTTAAGTTAATTCGGATTTATCCCTCTATAGCTGCCTGGGCCGCTGCTATACGTGCGATAGGCACACGGAACGGAGAGCAGCTTACGTAGTTCAAACCAACCTTGTGGCAGAACTTCACGGATGAAGGCTCGCCACCATGCTCACCACAGATACCACACTTCAGATCCGGACGGATCGCACGGCCCTTCTCAGTTGCCATCTGTACCAATTGACCGACACCATTCTGATCCAATACTTGGAACGGATCGACCTTCAAGATCTTCTTCTCCAAGTAAACCGGCAAGAAGGAGGCAATATCGTCACGAGAGTAACCGAAGGTCATCTGCGTCAAGTCGTTCGTGCCGAATGAGAAGAACTCTGCGCTGGATGCGATGCGGTTAGCGGTCAATGCCGCACGCGGGATCTCGATCATCGTACCTACTTTGTAGTCGATGCGATCGCCCATCTCGGCAAACAGCTGCTCCGCAGCCGCACGGATCACCTTCTCTTGCTCCTTGAACTCATATAAAATACCGGTCAACGGCACCATGATCTCCGGCATTGCCTCGATACCCTCAGCTTTCAGCTCCAAGGCGGCACCTAAGATCGCACGGGTCTGCATCTCGGTGATCTCCGGATAGGTGTTACCCAGACGGCAACCACGGTGACCCAACATCGGGTTATGCTCGCAAAGTGCCTCCACACGCTGCTGGATATACTTCACGGAAACGCCCATAGCGGCAGCCATCTCCTCCTGTCCCTTCAGATCGTGGGGAACGAACTCGTGCAAAGGAGGATCGAGCAGGCGGACAGTCACCGGGCAGCCAGCCATCGCCTTGAAGATGCCCTTAAAGTCAGCCTTCTGGTAGGGGAGGATTTTTGCCAAGGCCTTCTTGCGACCCTCAGCGTCCTCAGCCAAGATCATCTCACGCATTGCCTTGATCTTCTCACCCTCGAAGAACATGTGCTCCGTGCGGCAAAGGCCGATACCTACGGCGCCGAAACTGCGTGCGATAGCTGCGTCGTGCGGGGTGTCGGCATTGGTACGAACACGCAACTTGGTATATTTGTCGCAAAGATCCATCAGCTCAGCGAAATCGCCAGACAACTCAGCGGCCTTGGTCTCCACCTCGCCGACATAGACCTGTCCTGTCGTACCGTTGATAGAGATGAAGTCACCCTCTTTCAGCTTGACGCCATCCACCTCAACCGTCTTTGCCTTGTAGTCAATATTCAGAGCACCCGCACCGGATACGCAGCATTTACCCATACCACGAGCGACAACAGCCGCATGAGAGGTCATACCGCCACGAGCGGTCAAGATACCTTCAGCCACTTGCATACCTGCCAAATCCTCGGGAGAGGTCTCGATACGCACCATGACGACGTGTTTGCCATCGGCATGCCATTTCGCTGCATCATCCGCGAAGAAGACGATTTGGCCTGTAGCCGCGCCCGGAGAGGCAGGCAGACCCTTCACGAACAGTTTCGCTTGCTTCTCGGCCGTTTTGTCGAAGACGGGGTGAAGCAACTCATCCAGCTTGTTTGGCTCGATGCGGTTCAGGCAGGTCTTCTCGTCGATCATGCCCTGGTGCAGCAAGTCGATCGCAATCTTCACCATGGCCGCACCGGTGCGCTTACCGTTACGCGTTTGCAGGAACCAGAGCTTACCCTCTTGCACGGTGAATTCCATATCTTGCATATCCCGGTAGTGCTCCTCCAGTTTCTCCTGAATGCTGTTCAACTGGTTATAGATTTCCGGCATGGCCTCTTCCATGGAGGGATATTTGGCAAGACGCTCCTCCTCAGAGACGCCCGCACGCGCTGCCCAGCGTTGAGAGCCAATCTTCGTGATCTGTTGCGGTGTGCGAATACCGGCAACCACATCCTCGCCTTGCGCATTGATGAGGTATTCACCATTGAACAGGTCCTCACCATTCGCCGCGTCGCGAGAGAAACAAACACCTGTAGCTGAGGTATCACCCATGTTACCGAATACCATGGCCTGTACGCTTACCGCTGTACCCCACTCATCAGGAATACCCTCCATCTTACGATACAGGATCGCACGCTCGTTCATCCAGCTGTTGAACACGGCGCAGATGGCACCCCAAAGTTGCTCGTAAGCACAGGTCGGAAAGTCTTGTCCGGTCTGCTGCTTCACGGCTGCCTTGAATTTCTGTACGAGTTGTTTCAAATCCTCAACGTCCAACTCGTTATCCAATTTCACGCCTTTGGCCTCTTTCACCTCCTCGATGATAGCCTCAAACGGATCGATATCCTCTTTGCTGGTCGGCTTCATGCCTAAAACCACGTCGCCATACATCTGTACGAAGCGGCGATAGGAATCCCATGCGAAACGGGGGTTGCCCGTCTTACGGCTCAAGCCTTCCACTACCTCATCATTCAATCCCAGGTTTAAGATGGTGTCCATCATACCCGGCATGGAGGCACGAGCACCTGAGCGCACAGAAACCAACAACGGATTGGCTACATCGCCGAATTTAGAATTCATCAATGTTTCGATATGGGCAACCGCTTGCTCTACGTCGTCTTTTAAGAGAGCAACCACTTTCTCTTTGCCCATTTCATAATACTCCGTACACACCTCTGTCGTGATTGTGAATCCAGGAGGTACGGGCACTCCGATTAAATTCATCTCCGCGAGATTCGCGCCTTTACCACCCAGCAGGTTACGCATGTCTGCTTTTCCTTCGGCCTGTCCGTTGCCGAATTTGTAAACTCTTTTTCTTTCCATGATATAGAAAATAAATTAATAATCTTATTTGTGTTGCCTATTGAAAAACAGTTTCGTAGATTACTTTTGTTGATGCCTTGTTTTTTGTTTTCTCAGCGTAGCAACGGTGCAAATATATGTTATTAATTAGTTTCAGTGGCGCTTTTCTTTTAAAAGTTTTATATGTTATATAACTCTTTCTCTTGTCTGTCCTAAATATTTCATTACCTTTGCGTGCCGACATTTGTTAGCTTTCCTTGCTCTTCCCTTTGTCTTTCGCGAAAATGTCCGTACTTTTGTGGCCTATTCTAATAAGACGTAATTCCTGATCGAATGGCAAGAAAAAAGAAACAATTACCTGTTTTAGAGCAGGTAACCATTACAGATGTTGCCGCTGAGGGCAAGGCTATCGCACGGGTGAACGAGATGGTTGTTTTCGTGCCTTTTGTGGCTCCTGGCGATGTGGTGGATATTCAGTTGACACGTAAGAAGCATAGTTACGCTGAGGGCAAGGTGATTCGCTTCCATAGTTATTCCTCGAAGCGAACGGAGCCTTTCTGTGCGCATTTTGGCGTGTGTGGTGGCTGCAAGTGGCAGCATCTGAACTATGCGGATCAAATCTATTATAAGCAGAAGCAGGTCTATGACAACCTGACTCGCATCGGCAAGGTGCAGAGTGAGCAATGGCTGCTGATCCTGGGCGGCGAGGAGACTACCTTCTACCGCAACAAGCTGGAGTTTACCTTCTCCAACAAGAAGTGGCTGACCGAGGAGGAGGTTGCCTCGGGCGATACGTTCGAATGCATGAACGCCTTGGGCTTTCACATCCCCGGCATGTTCGACAAGGTGCTCGACATACAGAAGTGCTGGTTGCAGGCTGATATTTCTAACCAGATCCGCAATGCGATCAAGGAGTATTGCCTCACGCATGAGGGCTATCCCTTCTTTGACCTCCGTGCGCAGGAGGGTTTTGTCCGTACCTTGATGATCCGTACCGCTTCGACAGGCGATCTGATGGTGGTGATGTCGTTCTTCCATGAGGATGTGGAGCGGAGGGAGGCCCTGCTGAGCTACGTGGCCGAGCGTTTCCCGCAGATTACCTCGTTGATGTATGTGATCAATGAGAAGTGCAATGATACGATCACGGATCAGGAGATTTTGGTGTTCAAAGGCAAGGATCACATCATCGAGGAGATGGAGGGCTTGCGTTTCAAGGTGGGACCCAAATCTTTCTATCAGACCAATAGTCGACAAGCCTATAATTTATATAAGGTAGCTCGTGACTTTGCCCAGCTGACCGGTGAGGAGTGCGTGTATGACCTCTATACAGGCACCGGTACGATTGCTAATTTTGTCTCTCGTCAGGCGCGCAAGGTAGTTGGTATCGAGTATGTGCCCGAAGCGATTGAGGACGCAAAGGTGAACTCTGCCCTTAACGGCATTGCCAACACGCAGTTCTATGCGGGCGATATGAAAGACATTTTGACGGCCGACTTTATCCGTGAGCATGGCCATCCGGATGTGATCATCACGGATCCTCCCCGTGCCGGTATGCACGACGATGTGATCAAGACCATCTTAGCCGCTGAGCCGACACGCATTGTCTATGTCAGCTGTAACCCGGCCACCCAGGCTCGCGATTTGCAGTTGTTGAGCGAGAAGTATGCGGTGAAGGCGGTTCAGCCGGTGGATATGTTCCCTCATACCCATCATGTGGAGAATGTTGTGCTGCTGTCGATGAAGCAACCCCAGGAGTGAGTCGTTAGGAATGGGTAAGGTCTATAGATATAGTATCCTTTTTTTCTGTTTCTTCCTCTTCGCATGTTCCAGACATACCGACCATAAAGAGGATGAGGTTGCTCTGTTTGCAGACTTGCCTCAGTTGCAGGAACGGGGTGAGTTAGTGGCGGTAACGCTCTACAGCTCTACCTCTTATTTCCAGTATAAGATGCAGGATATGGGATATGAGTATGATCTGGCTAAAGACTTTGCCAAGCGTGTGGGGTTGAAGCTGACCGTGAAGGTGGCAACCAATCCGGCCCGTTTGATCGAGATGCTCAATGAGGGAGTGGCTGATCTGGTCGCTTTTCCCATTCCGATTCATCAACAATTAAAGGCCGGAACTATTTATTGCGGACAGGAGAGAGTCAGTCAGCAGGTGTTGGTTCAACGGGAGGAGAAGGGCCGTAAACCATTGACCGATGTTACTCAACTAATCGGCAAGGAGGTGTATGTCAAGGCGAATACCCGTTTTTCCGAACGCTTAGCGAATCTCAACGAGGAGCTGGGTGGTGGTATTCTGATCCATGAGGTGACAGCCGATTCGATCACCACAGAAGATTTGATTGAACAGGTGTCGCAGGGCAAGATAGCCTATACGGTTACTGATGATCAAGTGGCCCGTTTAAATAAGACCTATTTTTGGAACCTACATATTGGTTTGAAAATCAGCTTCCCCCAACGATGTTCGTGGGTGGTTCGTCGTTCGAGTCCACTTTTGGCCGATGCGATTAACACGTGGGCTTCCGACAAGAAGGGCACCTCTTTCAAGGCGATTACCAAGCGTTATTTTGAGTTGAGCAAACAGCCCTTGCATACCGAGATTCCTCCGATTCATGGAGGGCATATCTCTCCTTATGATGCGTTATTCAAGAAACATGCGGGATTGATCGGGTGGGATTGGAGGTTGTTGGCCTCCATTTCTTACCAAGAGTCACGTTTCAATCCGTCGGTAGTCTCATGGGCTGGTGCGGAGGGATTGATGGGCATCATGCCCAATACGGCCAAGGCATTGGGAGTGACTCCGCATGAGCTGAAAGATCCCGATGTGGGCATACGAACGGGGGTGGATTGTTTGCGTCATTTTCGTCAAGGCTTCTCGGATATTACCGATGCTGAGGAGCAGATCCGGTTTACGTTGGCGGCCTATAACGCAGGGATTGGCCATGTGTATGATGCGCAACGATTGGCCCGGAAATATGGCAAAGACCCAAACCGTTGGGAGCATGTGTCAGAGTATATCCGGTTAAAGAATGATCCGGAGTACTATAATGATCCTGTTTGTAAACATGGGTATCTGCGTGGTTCAGAGACTTTTCTCTATGTTCGGGAGGTAATGGAGCGTTACTATTATTATAGGGCGCATAAAAACGATGCGTAATAGATGATGAAACAAAAAGCGATGTTACAATTTCCTCGTTCGGAGAAATGCTATGTTTCCGGTAAGGTCAATAAGATACGTGTTGGGATGCGCAGGATTTTGTTGCAGGACACGGTGCTGAATACTGCGTCGGGAGAGCGGATCGCTAAACCCAATAGTCCTTTGGTGGTTTATGACACGAGTGGAGCCTATTCCGATCCTTTATTTGTACGAGGAGAATTAGGGGGGCTGCCTCCAATCCGTGAGGAGAGCTATGCGAAGCGAAAAGACCTTTGTCGGGAGGAGGCGAGCGGTGCTTACCGAGCGAAAGCAGGCAGAACTGTTACCCAGCTTTATTATGCCAAGAAGCGGATCATTACGCCAGAGATGGAGTATGTCGCCATTCGTGAGAATCAGCAAGTGGAGACTTTGGGATTGAAAAGCTACATCACGCCAGAGTTCGTGCGTAAGGAGGTGGCTGCCGGACGGGCAGTGATCCCTGCCAATGTCAACCATGTCGAGCTGGAACCCATGATTATTGGAAACCGTTTCTTGGTGAAAGTGAATAGTCCGATCAATTACCATAGGGGAACGCAGGAACCAATCGTCGAGATCGAGGAGCAACTGCTTAACTATTTAGCGATGGGATGTGACACCTTGACGGCTCTTATTGAGCAGGAGGAGCGTTCGGTCGAGGAGACGGACTGTTTGCGTGGAGTGTTGTTGCGTCGCTGTCCGATACCCGTTGGGGTAAATCCTCTGTTAGCAGCGGCTTGGGGAGGTGAGCTGGATTGGTCCCTTTTCCGGGATCGGCTGATTGCGCTGTGCGAGACAGGTGTGGACTTTGTGCGTCTTTATCCTTCGCTCTTGCGCAGGGAGTGTGAGCTGTTGCGCCAACGTTTGTTGCGTCCCCGTTCCCTGGAGTATCGGATTTGGGATAATTGGTTCTTACAGCACAAAGGGGAGGAGAATTTCCTGTATGTCCATTTCGATGAGCTGTGCGAGATACTCAGTAGCTACGATGTCACATTGAGCTTAGGCGATGGGATGCGCGCTGTCTCCATTTATGATGCGGTGGCTGATTCATTGCGTCAGGAGGAGTTGAAACGTATTCGGGAGCTGGTGCGCAGGGCGTGGGACCATCACGTGCAGACAATGGTAGAATCAGCAGGGCATGCGCCGATGGACAAGATTCAGGGACAGATCAAAGAGATTCAATATATGGGGCATGGGGCTCCGATTTTTACTTCTGGCCCATTACTGACCAATGCGGCCTGCGGATTTGATGCGGTCGGTATGGCGATTGGTGGAGCGCAAGCCGCATGGCAGGGAGCCTCCTTGCTCTGTTGTTCGGAGCCCGAGGAGGCGTTGAGAGGTAAGGCGGATGACAAACGTGCCTATTACAAATCGTTGATCATGGCAAAGATTGCGGCGCATGCCGCAGATGTGGCTAAAGCACATCCCGGAGCCGGTATGCGCGATCATGCCATTTGCAAGGCGATGGCTGAGGGTAACCGAGAAGCTGATGTCGAGGCACTCTCATTGATACCCAAACGTTTCCTAAAACTCTTAAAATAGAGGAAGCAGCCGCTTCGCTAATTGGTATCCCTCCTGATAGAGTGCTTGTAGTTGGGGAATATTGCAGCTCGTACGATCCACTTGGAGCGGACGCTCCGGACGGATGACGATTACTTTTCCTTCCGCCTCTAATTGGTCAATCCAATCCAGTGTAGCATTGTAGCGGTGATAGCGGGTGCGTAGTTGTTCACGTAGGGTAGGATACTGACGGTAAATGAACCTTGGCAAGTGTACTTCTTTGTCCGCTTTTCGATATCCCTTATTACGAGTTAAGATGACCACATTTTGCGGGAAGCCGTCGGCGATGGCTCGACGAAGGGGAATGGCATCGCACACACCTCCATCCACCATCGGGATGCCATCTACGTATGTGGTTGGGCAGAGCACAGGCAAGGTGCAGGAAGCTTTACAGATCTCCACCAGACGTTTCTCATCCTGCTTTTCCTCAAAATACATCGCCTCGCCTGTAAGGCAGTTGCTGGTCACCATCACGAATCGTTCCTTTGCCTGAGCATAGGTCTTGAAGTCAAACGGGTAATAGCGATCGGGGTAGATGTGAAACAAGAAATCCAGATTGATATAACCCTTACCGCTGAGGAAATGGCGCCATCCGATATAATTATATTTTCGTAGCAACTCTGTGTTTGAGAAGAGGGAGCGTCCACGCTGGTGGGAGGCGTAAGAGATACCGTTACTCGCACCGGCTGATACCCCAATGGTATAGGGAAAGTAGCATTGATGATCCATGAGATAATCCAATACGCCGACGGTAAAAATACCACGCATCCCGCCTCCTTCCAATACCAAACCTGTATGTTCGTCTATTTGCATCGCTAATTCGTTTTTTCCGGTGGCAAAGATACAACAACTATTATTATGGCAACAATCAAATTTAAATTCCGTGCCGGTAGTATCAGTTTATTGATTTGCTACAGGTGTTTACCCGGGAAAATGAAGGGACGGCATTTATTCGATTAGAGAAATGACCATTTCTTATTTAAAGCCCCTTCCAGTAGAAGGATATAAATAAGGGCAATCATTTAATTGATTGAAAGTAATCAAATAGATATTATCATAAAGTATAATTGATAATATTTCTGTATATTTGCACGGTAAACTTTCAAATATATTCAGCATGAATAAGCAGTTACTGAAAAGGATCATTGTCGAAAAGCAAGTTGCTATACCCACATATAAGTTAATAACCCGAGCCATGCGATTTGAGAAAAGGGTAAATTATGTGCTGGTTGGACTTCGCAGAGCCGGCAAATCCTATCTGCTCTATCAAGACATACAGACGAAGATTCACGAAAAGGAGATAACAGCCGAACACATCCTGTACATCAATTTTGAAGATGAAAGACTCTTAGGTATGCAAACAGAAGAGTTGGACAATCTACTTGAGGCATACAGGGAGTTATATCCAGATAAACAACCTTTGATTTATCTGGACGAAATACAAAATGTAGTTGGTTGGGAAAAATTTGCCAGAAGATTAGCCGACTCAAAATACCGTGTGATGATAACCGGAAGTAATGCTCGTATGCTGAGTCGTGAAATTGTTTCGTCATTAGGAGGAAGATATATTCCAAGAGAGGTTTTTCCTTTTTCTTTCAGAGAATACCTACAGTATCACCAAATTGATGTAGCTCAGAACTGGGAATATCATCCAGATGCCCGTGCAACGATCGTACGAAGTTTCGCTACCTACTTCTCCAATGGAGGAATTGCAGAGTCATTTGACATGATAGATAAACGGGAATACCTCAACTCGCTATACCAGAAGATTCTGATTGGTGACATCGTAGAACGAAACAATATCCGCAACACGAGGATATTCCGTCTCTTGGCGAAGAAACTTGCCGATAGTGTTATGCAACCATCATCCCTGAGTCGGCTACAACATATCATCAAATCAACAGGTGACAGTATCAGTTTACCTGTATTGAAGGATTATTTGGAGTATTTAGAGGAGGCCTATCTTTTCTTTCCTATTCCGAATCTGGTGTCGCCCACGACTGAGCAGATGACGATTCAAAAGAGGTATATGGCAGATAACGGATTACTCAACCTGTTTTTGTACAATGGAGAAACAAAGCTGTTGGAAAACATGGTAGCCATCGAACTGAACCGACGATTCAGAAACACTCCTGAAGATACCTTACTGTATTATTATAACAAAACCATTGAAATAGATTTCTGTGTTCCATCTGAAAGATTGGCGATACAAGTAGCTTATAATTTAGGTGATACCGCCACCTACGAACGTGAAATAGGAGGTATCACCCGTTTTCTCAAAGTGTTTCCAGCGTATCAAGGCCTGATTATCACACGTGATGAAGAAAAGGAGATTCCTCTGGAGAATCATACGATCCAAGCCATTCCCATTTGGAAATGGTTATTGTCTTAGAATCAACCTAAATCACGTGCGTGTTATTCTTTCTGTGGTTGGCCAAGAAATAGGGGATGACTTAATGAGGTCAATGTCTGGATCTTTTGTGTGATCTGGCCTTTGATCACAGTGGATTCTATCGCCTTGAATATCTTCTAATGGAGGACGAGATAATGAAGACATAGCTTTAATTTCCTATCGCTTCCTCCAAACCACATGTGAAATTTGATACTTGCTCTTGCGATAAAAGGAACGGTTGCTTTGGAGACCAAACTCATGGAGCTGTCCCTCATGATCCACTGCCCATCCATAGGCAGAGGAGCCTACCAAGCTGATCGCTTGGGTAACATGGAGGTCAACCAGCGCTTGGGCGAAGTCGTGGTAAGACTCACGGGATAAACATTCTACCATGAAGATTTCTCCGTTGCGGTCACAGATGGCTCTACGAATGGATTTGCCTTTGGGTTCATTCTCTACCAACGCCCCATCACTCACCAACGGATATTGGCGGAAAAAGTAGCCTCCCTTCTCGGTAGCCTCCTCAAAAAGTGGCGAGTTATCGGCCATCCCTATGGTAACCTGGCCATCGATCACTGCGCAAAAGCCTTTCTTAGACAATCCCCAGGAGAGGGGTTTGCCCTTCAACACAAAGGCTCCTACGATTGCGCCATTATCGGCTCTGACATCGGCAGCATGGGCAGAAAAAATGATAGCCGGATCCTGCATGTCCGTTTCTCCTATCTGCAAGGTCATGTCAGCATTATAAGGAATATACAGCTTCAGCGGTATATCATTGATCAAAGTATCCCGAATCTCCATGAAGCCCGGTGTCGAAGTCCCAACGGCAGTACCTATTTCTTGTTCTTGCTGCTTAGTGTTCGTTTCTTCTGCCTGTGTTACGGTCTCTTCTGACTCAACCTTGGTTTTCATCCAGTCGGGGCGAAAATCAGGTTCTACCAGTAGGCAAGTAAGATAGCCGATGCCGATAAGCACCATGATCCACATCAGCACATCCCATCTCATCGGTGATCTTGGTTTGTCTGGCTTTTCCGGCTGACCTATCACGCGAATCTGATCGTCGTTGAAATCTTCAAAAAAATCATCTGCGTATTGTGATAATCGTGACATATCTGCTAATCCTCCTTTTCTATCAGCTCTTTCAGCTGTTTCAATGCCTCTTTCGAGGCAGTAACTGTGTAATCAAATCGCTCCACGTCAGAAAGCGTCAGTTTCTGTTTGGCGATATTGATATAATAGATGAAAGAGCGGTTTATAATGAGACTTTTGCCGATTCGGATGAAGAGACTGCTTTCTTTACCCAACTGATTGGAAATCAATTTTTCCAATTGTCCCAGCTGGTGCGTCAAGATGCGTGTGCCACCATCGGTCTGCACGAGGGTAGAATAGTTACCATCCGAGCTGATGTAAACGACATGATCCGGTGCGATACGCACCAGTTCTGTGGAGGTGGATATAACAAGCTGTTTCCGCATGAATCTATCTCTTTGCTGGGCAAATGTACGTATGTTCTACCTTATGGCCAAGCGAGCGACGACGGAAAATGTATGAAACCGTGTTTGTGCCGCCATTTCATACATCCTAAGAATCGCTTCATACAAAGTAATCGGAAAAGTTTGACTCGTTTGTAACCCGTCGCTTTCTTTGCATGCAAATTAAAAAACAAAGAATAAGTTATGAAACGTAAGACAGTTAAACTCTTCACAGGTATGTTATCGCTGCTTTGTGCCTGTGGCCTATCTGCGCAGGAGGCCAATCGTATAGAAAGCGAGAACTACACTCAAGGACTCACGGCATTAGAGAACGACAGCTTGGAACTGGCGATGACCTATTTCACCCAAGAATTAGAGGAGCATCCCGACAATGGGTATGCCTACGCACACATGGCGGTTATCCAATATCGGGCGGCTGAATACGGCAATGCCTTGGCTGCCGTCAATGTAGCTATCGAGAGTATTCCTTTGGAAGACAAGGAATATAGATCGTATATCTATGCTACACGGGCGCATGTCTATTTACAACTGGCTGATACCACTCAGGCGTTGCGTGACTTAGAGCAAGCCATCCTGCATGCTCCCGATGTAACTCGCCTGTATGAGACACGGGCACAGCTCTACTACGAGCAGGGCAACTATGCGCAGTCGGACGCAGATTACCAGCGGATGATTGAATTAGACGAGAGCGATGCGATGGGCTACATGGGGTTGGGGCGGAATGCCAAAGCGCAAGGCTTATATGAGGAGGCGATTAGGCGATTCGACCACGTCAACAAGCTCTATCCCAACTATGACCAGCCCTATGCTTTTCGTTCGGATTGCTACATCGCCATGAAGCAATATGAACGGGCGTTGGATGATGTGATCTGCGCTTTGGATCTTGATCATGGCGATAAGGCCTTCTATAACCTCCTGCTGCTGGCCGATTCTGCTTTCACATTGACCGTAAACAAGCTAAAGGTGCAGAAAATGAAAAAGCCGGAGGCACGCTACTTCGCTTATGACTTGGGTGTCATCCATGAGCGGGCCAAAAAGTATCGAGAGGCGATACCTTATTATGAGGAGAGCTTTGCGTTGGATGATGATGCAGACGATGCCTATCGGTTAGCCCATTGCTATAATCAACTTGGCGATTTTGATAGTGCTTTGCGTTTCTGCGACCAAGCTATCTTATTGGATGCGGAAGAGAATCGGTATCTTCACCTGAAAGCTTGTTTGCTCGACCACATGGGACGATCGGAAGAGGCAATCTTAGCGATGAGTGAGTGTATTGCCCGGGAGCCTGATCAAGTATTGGCCTACTATACCCGGGGCTGGTTCGAAGAGCATACCGGTAAGTCGCAAGCAGCGATCGACGATTTCACAATGAGTATCACATTAGATCCAACCTATGCGTATGCCTATCTCAACCGAGGTGTGATCTATATGCGTATGGGTGAGCAGGCACGTGCGGAGGAGGACTTTCGGCGGGTGATAGCACTTGAGACAGAACCAGAAAAGGCGGAATGCGCTTTTTATGCCTACTACTATCTGGGAGATAAAGGAACGGCCATAACTTGGCTCAACAAGGTGCTGGAAAAGGGTGATGAGGGAGATTATTATGATGCGGCCTGTCTCTATGCCGAGATGGGAGAGCAGAAGAAGGCACTCAACTATTTACGAGAATCTCTTCACCGGGGCTTTCGACGGTTCGCCCATATCCGTCGTGATCGGATGCTCGACAACATCCGCAACCTACCTGCCTTCGAGGAGCTTCTGAAAGAGTATGAGGCGATTCATGCGGAGGAGGTTAAGCTAAGTTTTGTTTTGCCCAGTAGCGAACAGTAATTTACTGAAGTTTCCCATCCCTCATTTCCGCTATTTGAGTGATGGTTTCCTTCGGTAGATAGTCTATAAATCAATGCCTCTCGGACGAATTAACGCACGCCTAAAAAATGTTTGGCATAAATCGGGCATGTCATAATCGTCCGCATCGCACAGAAGATGCGACCAGACCTTTGTGGAGAAGTCTGCCGTCTGTCGTGCGGCTACTGTTGACAGGCACCCCCACAAGCGCACGATGAGGAGCGTAATGAAGAGGGAGGTCAAAGTATAGCCTTGGACTTTCTCGAGTTTGAGATTCCGAACGATTGTACCGATGTCCAATGCCTGCATAGCGACTAAAAGTTGCTCTTGGGCTTGTTCTTTAACGGATAAGACCTTGGTAAGTTCGTTCAAATTGCCTATTTTTGCATCTATAACAGTATCCTTATTTTCCATTTGTAAATCAGCTGATTGAGACCTCTAATTTACGAAGAAAATTTGAATTACTGTTACTTTCCACCCTCTTTATTGGGGTGGGAAACTTTAGTAAGATAGTATCACCCGAAGATTATATTCTGCAATAGAACAAGAATATGGAGAAGGTAATTCCATTGGAAGACTTTGATTGGGACGCTTCTGAAAACCAAGCTTCTTCTCAATCAACAGATGAATCAAGTGAAGGAACTGTTGATGTTGCTGAAAACACAATAGTTTCTGGCACAGTTATTTCCATAAATAGACGTGAAGTTGTAGTCAACATAGGCTATTGTACTGATGGCATCATACCATCAAGCGAATTCCGCTATAATCCAGAGTTGAAGGTAGGGGATGCCGTTGATGTGTACATAGAATCAAAGAGCGATCGTCTTGGTCAGTTGATTCTGTCACATAGGAAAGCAAGAGCTGCAAAAGCCTGGGACAAGGTTAATGAAGCCCTTAACAACAACGAAACGGTAAAAGCCTACGTTAAGTGTCGTACAAAGGGAGGTACCATTGTGGATGTCTTCGGAATGGAAGCATTTATGCCTGGTTCTCAAACCGACATCGTAAGAGTAGCCGATTTGGAAACATTCGTGGGTCTGACAATCAGCGTTAAAGTAGTAAAGATAAACAAAGAGTACCGCAATGTCGTTGTAAGCCGAAGAGCCGTAGTAGAAGAGAATCTGGCAAAGAAAACTGCTGATAAGACTTTGCTTAAGGAAATATGGCAGAAACATACAGAAGTTCAGGAA
>JALFJR010000068.1 GCA_022775005.1 Parabacteroides sp. | reverse complement strand
GTGGTCAACGTGGAGACCTGCATTGGCTGTGGCGCTTGCGAGCACCTTTGCCCGGCCCGTCCGCACAGCGCGATCTATGTACAGGGACATGAGGTTCACCGAACCATTTAATTTTTGTACATTTGCGGGCATTTACGAAACAGACTAAAGCAGCAATGGCAAAGAAAACGACAACTTCCAATAAGCAGCGAACCACCACCGGTACGGGGTGGTTCGCCAGCCTCAAGGCCTTTTTCACGAATGAGCGTACCCGCTTTATTACAGGGTTGATTCTCTCCTTTTTGACGATCTACGTGGGGCTTTCATTGATTTCCTTCTTCTTCACGGGAGCGGCGGATCAAAGCAAAATCGAGAATATTCCCGTTAGTGACTTAGTAGCCAACCGAGGAACGGTGGAGAACTGGACCGGTGTGCGTGGTGCTTACCTCTCCGACCTGTTGATGAACCGTTGGTTCGGCATCTCCTCTTTCATGATTCTTTTTTTCTTGGGTTCATTGGGGGCCAAGCTCATGAACTTGACACAGGTTTCTCTGCTGCGTCGCTTCTTGTTTAGTGCGGCTACCCTGATTTGGGGCTCCATCTTTTTTGCCTTTGTGTTCATCAGTGGCTATGAGGATACCTTTATTTATTTAGGAGGTCAGCATGGTTATTATATCTCCGAGATTCTGATTACGAACATCGGTATTCCGGGAACGATCTTGCTTCTGTTGGGCACCTTGCTGATTATCGCGGTGTTCACCAGCAAGCAAACGATACCTTTCTTGCAGCAAGTCTTCTCTTTTGGCTGGGCAAAACGGCGGTTAACGCATGAGAAAACGGTTGTTAATCCTGCGTCAACGGGGATGGAAGAAGAGGAGAAACAGCCGGTCGTTGCTGAACCTTTTTCTCAGGTGGAGGAAGAGCCTACCGATGGGTCGATAGCTGAGGGACCGGAAGAGGAACCGTTGTTTGATACTGAGGCTGAGCTGCGTAAGCAGGACGAACAGCGCGAAGAGGCGGAACGAAAACGGTCGACCGATTTTGAGGTGACGATTGCTAAAGAGCCCGATTTCGTGGAGGAGGATCCTAAAGAGGAACCTGACTCGACACCGCAAACGGATTTCACGGTGGAGGTGCCGCAAGGCGACGAGGAGTATGACGCTTCGGGACAAGGCGATTACGATCCGAAGCTGGATCTCTCTACCTTCCGCAATCCGACGCTCGACCTGTTGAAGAAATATGACGTAACCGATCGTCAGGTGGATATGGATGAGCAAGAGGCTAACCAGCAACGCATTCGCCAGACTTTGGAGAGCTTTGGTATCAGTATAGCGACTATCAAAGCGACTGTAGGTCCGACCATCACGCTCTATGAGGTAGTGCCCGACACCGGTGTGCGTATCGCCAAGATTAAGAATTTGGAGGATGATATAGCCTTGAGCCTTTCGGCGTTAGGCATTCGTATCATTGCCCCGATGCCGGGAAAGGGAACGATCGGTATTGAGGTGCCCAACAAGGATCCGCAGATTGTCTCCATGCAGTCGGTGGTGGCTACTCGTAAGTTCCAAGAGTCTAAATATGATCTGCCCGTGGTGTTGGGTAAGACCATTACGAATGACATTTTCATGTTCGATCTCTGCAAGATGCCCCACCTCTTGGTGGCCGGTGCGACAGGCCAGGGTAAGTCAGTCGGCTTGAATGCCATCATCACTTCCCTTCTTTATCGGAAACATCCGTCGGAATTGAAGTTTGTCTTGGTCGATCCGAAGATGGTGGAGTTTGGTATCTATGCGGAGTTGGAGCGTCACTATTTAGCGAAGTTGCCTGATGCGGACAAGGCGGTGATTACCGATTGTACGAAGGTGATCATGACGCTTAACTCTGTCTGCAAGGAGATGGATGATCGCTATGAGCTGTTGATGAAAGCGCATGTGCGCAATATCAAGGAATACAATGCCAAGTTCATCTCTCGCCATTTGAATCCGGAGAAGGGACATAAGTTCATGCCGTTTATCGTGGTGATCATTGATGAGTTTGGCGATTTGATCATGCAGGCGGGCAAGGAGATCGAGACGCCGATCGCCCGTATCGCCCAAAAGGCGCGTGCTGTGGGTATTCACATGATTATCGCTACCCAACGTCCCTCTACCAATATCATCACGGGTATTATTAAGGCGAACTTCCCGGCCCGTATGGCATTCCGCGTGATGCAGATGGTCGATTCGCGTACCATTCTCGATGCACCGGGTGCGAACCAGTTGATCGGTCGAGGCGACCTGCTCTTCTCACAAGGCGGAGAGACCACCCGTGTGCAGTGTGCTTTCGTGGATACGCCTGAAGTGGAGCGTATTGTCAACTTCATCAGTGAGCAAGCTGGTTATCCGACGGCCTTCCTCTTGCCTGAATATGTAGGCGAAGGTGCCGAGGAGAAGGGCAGTGGCAATGTGGATCTCTCTGATCGTGATCCCCTCTTTGAGGAGGCTGCCCGCTTGATCGTCATCCAGCAGCAGGGCTCTACCTCGTTAATCCAACGCAAGTTCGCGATCGGTTACAACCGTGCGGGCCGTTTGATGGATCAGTTGGAGGCGGCCGGCATTGTCGGGCCTTTCGAGGGTAGCAAGGCGCGTCAGGTCCTGATTCAAGATGAGTATTCGTTGGAGCAGCTGTTAAACGCATTAAAATAGAAGCATGAAGAAAGTGAATCAAATCGAAATGTGTCGTTGCCTGACTACCCTTGGGCTGATCTTGGCGCTGTTGCTTGGCTTCTCGTTGGGTGCGGATGCGCAAAATGCGGCTACGTTGTTGGATAAGGCCGCGGCTCAATATACACAATCCAATGGGATCAAGGCGGTTTTCACCTTGCAGACTTCCGGTGCTGGGGGAGGAGATCGTATGGAGGGCACGATCCAGATGCGCGACGATAAGTTCCGTTTGGATTTGCCGGGTACGATCACCTGGTTTGACGGGCAAACGCAGTGGAGCTATGTGGAGCATAATGAGGAGGTGAATGTGACGACACCCACAGCGGAGGAGTTACCTTTTACCAATCCGGCGCTGTTGCTGCGCACCTATAAGAAGGGCTTCACTGCGGTTTATAAAGGAGAGAGCACTGCGGCCAATGGTAAGATGGCCTATGATATAGAGTTGACTCCAAAGAAAAAAAGTGACTTGACGAAGGTGGTCTTGCAGTTAGAGAAAAACAGCGGTTTGCCTACTCGCATGGTGGTCAGTGCTAAGAATGGCACCAACAGCACTGTGCAGATCAGTCAGTTGCAAACCAATCAGAACCAACCGGATCGTTTCTTTGTTTTTAATGAGGCGGATTATCCGGATGCGGAAGTGGTGGACTTGCGTTGAGTGAGGTCCGGCAGTGGAAGTAGCGTAATCAGTAATTTATAGAATAAGTAAGGAAACATGTGTGAAACGAATAATGAAAAAGTGCGCTGCCTGATCGTAGGATCAGGTCCGGCAGGTTATACAGCAGCGATCTATGCCTCTCGGGCTAATCTGCAACCTGTGTTGTACGAGGGTTTGCAACCGGGTGGTCAGTTGACTACCACGACGGAGGTAGAGAACTTTCCCGGTTATCCGGAGGGTATCTCAGGCCCGCAGATGATGGAAGATTTGAAGAAGCAGGCAGAGCGTTTCGGTACGGATATGCGTTATGGCATCGTTACGGCTACCGACCTCTCCAAGGCTCCTTATAAGGTAATGATTGACAATGAGAAGACCATCGAGACAGAGACCTTGATCATTGCGACAGGTGCGTCAGCAAAATATTTAGGCTTGGAAGATGAACAGAAATATGCCGGTATGGGTGTTTCTGCTTGTGCCACTTGCGACGGCTTCTTCTATCGGAAGAAAACGGTAGCCGTGGTGGGTGGTGGCGACACCGCTTGCGAGGAGGCTATCTATTTAGCTGGCTTGGCGAAGCAGGTCTATCTGATTGTGCGCAAGCCCTATCTGCGTGCTTCCAAGGTGATGCAGGAGCGGGTGTTGAACAATCCCAAGATCACCGTGCTTTTCGAGCACAACACGATCGGTCTGTTTGGAGAGAATGGGGTAGAGGGTGCCCACTTGGTGAAGCGTAAGGGAGAGCCCGATGAGGAGATGGTGGATATTGCGATCGATGGATTCTTCTTGGCAATCGGCCATAAACCCAATTCGGATGTATTCAAACCTTGGGTGAAGACCGACGAGGTAGGCTATATCATGACGATCGACGGCACACCCCGCACGGGTATTCCCGGTGTCTTTGCGGCAGGTGACGTAGCGGATCCGCATTACCGTCAAGCCATTACGGCGGCGGGAAGTGGTTGCAAGGCCGCTATCGAGGCGGAGCGTTATCTGACGGAGATCGGTAAATAAGCTATTGGCAAACGGTCGTTTTACAGCGTTGCTGAAGGACTCAAAAAACATTGCCCATTGTTTCCGAAAACCACGGGCAACGAAATGAAATTCCATGGGCAACGGATTTCAAAACTACGGGCAACAAATTTTAAAACGATGGGCAACGGATTTTCATTCTTTGCCCATCGTTTTTTGTGCACCGTTCGGCAACGAGTCACCGCTTGTCCAAGATGCCGAAATTTTGCCAGCGCTCCGGCTCATAACAGCGTTTGATCACCCGTTTGGCGGCCAGCGTCTTTTCGCGTAATTCAACTAATTTCCGATTAGCCTCTCGCGTTTTCACGCTTAAAGCAGCTCGCAGGTCATCGACCGCTTTGTTTAGCACCTCTGCTTCAGCGGCGATTTGGCTTAATTCGGCCACTTGCTCGTCGCTGATGCCTACGTTGCGCACAAGAGTTTGGTTGTCCGATAATCCATTGACCAACATTTTGGTCTTCTCTACTTGGTTCAAATACGTCTTCGACATGATAATTAGGTTGTTTATGATAAATAAATGCTTTATGTTGCAGCTAAATTAGTGAGAAAAACGACAACTTGTAACCCTTATAAACAGTGCTATATGCTTGTATTCGTAGTCTAACCCTTTGAAAATTCGCCCATTATGAAATGTTAAATAATACTATGTAAAAGGCCGTTTCCTATATAATCCTTATATTTGCGCCGACTTTGATTTAGAATTTTGTAATGGCTTCGAAGATAACGAAAGGTTTTATCGCCCTTAGTTGGGTGTTGTATGTAGCGATAGTTGGTGTAGCCTTCATGTTGTTTGTGTCTATTGCCAATGGTTCAATCGGTTATATGCCCCCGGTGGAGCAGTTGGAGAATCCCATCGACAAATACGCCTCGCAGGTGATTTCTGCGGATGGAAAAGCTTTGGGTAGCTATGCGCACAGCAAAGACAATCGTATCTATGTGAATTATGAGGATCTCTCGCCGGATTTGGTGCGGGCGTTGATCGCTACGGAGGATGTCCGCTTTGCGGAGCATAGCGGTATTGACGCGCAAGGCCTATTCCGTGCGGTGGTGAAGCGAGGCATCTTGATGCAGAAGAGTGGCGGCGGTGGTAGTACCATTACGCAGCAGTTGGCGAAGTTGCTCTTCTCACCCAGCGTTGACAACATGATGGAGCGACTCTTCCAGAAGCCAATTGAGTGGGTAATCGCCGTGCAGTTAGAGCGTTATTATACGAAGGAGGAGATTATCAATATGTATTTCAATAAGTTTGACTTCCTCTATAATGCGGTCGGTATTCAGTCGGCTGCCCGGGTTTATTTCGGTAAGACCCCGAAGACACTCTCTATTGAGGAGGCCGCTACATTGGTGGGTATGTGTAAGAACCCCTCTTATTTCAATCCGGTACGTCATAACGAGCGGACGCTGGGTCGCCGTAACACGGTCTTGCGCCAGATGGAGAAGGCAGGTTATTTGAGTAAGGCGGATTGTGACTCGCTTTGTGCCTTGCCTTTGACGTTGCATTTCACCCGCATGGATCATAAGGATGGTTTGGCCCCCTATTTCCGCGAGTATCTGCGTTTAACGATGACGGCTAAGAAACCTAATAGAAAGGACTATGCCTCTTGGCAATCGCAAAAGTTCAGCGAGGATTCCCTCTCTTGGGAGACCAATCCGCTCTATGGCTGGTGTAATAAGAACAAGAAAGCGGATGGGGAGTTCTACAATCTCTATACGGATGGCTTGAAGATTTACACCACAATTGACTCGCGTATGCAGCGTTATGCGGAGGAGTCTGTGCGTGAGCACATGAGCAAGGATTTGCAACCGGCTTTCTTCAAGGAGAAAAAAGATCGGAGCTATGCGCCTTTCTCCAAGGACGTGAGTGCTGGTCAGATTGATACGATGCTGATGCGGGCCATGCACCAGACGGATCGCTATCGGGCCATGAAGAAGGAGGGCATGAGCGAGAAGGAAATGCGCAAGGTGTTCGACACACCAGTGGATATGCGGGTGTTCAGTTGGAACGGCCCGATTGACACATTACTCTCGCCGATGGACTCGATTCGCTATCATAAGAGTTTCCTGCGTACTGCTTTCATGTCGATGGAGGCACGTACCGGACATGTGAAAGCCTATGTGGGTGGCATTGACTACAACGATTTCCAATACGATATGGTGAATGGTGGTCGTCGGCAGGTGGGCTCTACCATGAAGCCTTTCCTTTATTCGTTGGCGATGATTGAGGGCATCAGTCCTTGCGACCAGATGTTGCACGTGCAGCAACAGTTGATGGATGAGAATGGTCGTTTGTGGGTACCTCGCAATGCGAGCGCCAAACGTGTGGGCGAGATGGTCACGATCAAGTGGGGCTTGCAAAATTCCGATAACTGGGTGACGGCTTACTTGATGAGCCAGCTTTCTCCCTATACTTTTGTGCGCCTGCTTCATTCTTTCGGTTTGAAAAACCAAATTGATCCGGTGATCTCGGTTTGTTTGGGTACGCCGGACGTTTCCGTTGGTGAGATGGTCGGTGCTTATACGGTTTTCGCTAATCACGGTATCCGGGTAGAGCCGCAGTATGTCACCCGCATTGAGGACTCATTTGGCAATACGATCGCCAACTTCACCCCGCAGATGAGCGAGGTCTTGACCGAGGAGGCCGCCTATAAGATGCTGCACATGTTGCGTAGTGTTATCGACGGCGGAACCGGTGGGCGTGTCCGTTTCCGTTATGGCATCAAGGCGGAGATGGGTGGCAAGACCGGTACGACACAGAACAACTCGGATGGCTGGTTTATGGGCTTCACGCCGAGTTTGGTTTCGGGCTGTTGGGTAGGCGGTGAGGATCGTTCCATTCACTTCGACCGTTTGGCAGAAGGGCAGGGCGCCAGCATGGCGTTGCCGATCTATGCGCTTTATATGCAGAAGGTCTATGCCGACAAATCTTTAGGCTATTCGGAGGCAGAGAGCTTTGATATTCCTGAACGCTATCTCGATCCTTGTGGAACAGAGGAGGAAGAGGGTAAGGAAATGCCCTCAAATACGCCTGATACGGGTGGAATTGATAAAATGTTCGAGTAAAATCTTAATTTCTTAAATTTATTTCATATATTTGGGGTCTTAAAACTATTTGATTTTTTATTGTTGAATCTAATAGATTGAAAGACATGAATCCGAATAATCAGTACGTATTGGCTATCGACCAAGGCACGACCAGTTCTCGTGCGATTTTATTTAATCATCAGGGGTCGATTATTACAGTGGCTCAAAAGCCGTTTCAACAGTATTTCCCGAAACCGGGATGGGTAGAACATGATCCAAACGAGATATGGTACACCCAATCCTCCGTCATTAAGGAGGTGATGGAAAAGGCAGATCTTACCGAGGAGCATTTAGCGGCTATAGGTATTGCTAATCAGCGAGAGACCACCATCATTTGGGATCGTGAGACTGGTTTCCCGGTTTACAATGCGATTGTGTGGCAGGATCGACGTACGGCCGACTATTGTGAGCAATTGAAGGCAGAGGGTTGGGCTGAGCGCATCCATGAGAAGACGGGCTTGGTGATAGACGCTTACTTCTCCGCTACTAAAATCAAATGGATTCTTGACCATGTGAAAGGAATTCGGGAGCGGGCAGAACGAGGAGAACTTTGTTTCGGCACAGTAGATTCATGGTTGGTTTGGAAATTGACCCGAGGCACCTGCCATATTACGGATGTGACTAATGCGTCACGCACAATGCTTTTCAATATCAAGACATTGCAATGGGATCAGGAACTGTTAGACCTATTTACTATTCCTGCTTCGATGTTGCCGGAAGTGAAGAGTTGCAGTGAGATCTATTGCGAGACCTCTTCCCCCATTTTCAAACGAGGAGTCAAGGTGGCTGGTATGGCGGGTGATCAGCAAGCAGCGCTCTTTGGTCAGCTTTGTGTGGATCGGGGTATGATTAAGACGACCTATGGCACAGGCTGTTTTATGATTCTCAATACGGGAGCAGAACCCGTGCATTCTCAGAATAATTTGTTGACAACCATCGCTTGGAAATTGGGCGATCAGTTGACCTATGCGTTGGAAGGCAGTGTCTTCGTGGGTGGAGCTGTGGTGCAATGGCTCCGCGATGGTATTAACTTGGTGCCCAGTGCGGCGATAACGGAACAGATGGCGCAGGCAGTGCCCGATAATGGCGGTGTCTATTTTGTCCCGGCTTTGACTGGATTAGGAGCTCCTTACTGGGATCAATATGCGCGAGGGGCTATTGTGGGCATTACCCGTGGCACGACAGCGCAACATTTGACGCGTGCCGCTTTGGAAGGTATTTGTTATCAAGTGCATGATGTGTTGGAGGCTATGGAGAACGATGTGCATTTCCATGCCAAGGAAATCCGGGTAGATGGAGGAGCGATCGCAAATAATTTCTTGATGCAATTCCAGTCGGATATTTGCCATAGTCCGGTGATTCGTCCGAAGGTGTTGGAAACCACTGCTTTGGGTGTGGCTTACTTGGCTGGCTTGGCGGTCGGTTATTGGGAGGATATTGATGAATTGAAACAACAATGGAGCCTTGATCGCATCTTTAAGCCGGAAATGGCCGAGGACGAGGCCGCTCATTTGTTGGCAGGATGGCGTAAGGCCGTAGGTCGTGCGCAAGGTTGGGCAGAATAAACAAAACAGGATAAGTTATGACTCCATTTATTGCGGAATTTTTAGGCACGATGCTCCTTATCTTGATGGGAGCCGGAGTAGTGGCCAACGTCTGTTTGGCTAAAACGAAAGGAAACGGAGCCGGTTGGATGGCCATCACGACTGCATGGGCTTTGGGTGTATTTATCGGTGTGGTGGTGGCCGGGCCTTATAGTGGGGCGCATCTTAATCCTGCGGTGACCATTGGTTTGGCTATTGGTGGTTCTTTTCCAGTGGATCAAATGTTACCGTATATTGTAGCGCAGTTGTTGGGAGCAGCGTTGGGAGCGACATTGGTTTGGTTAGTGTATAAAGACCATTTTGATGCGACGGACGACCCAGATACCAAGTTAGGCGTATTTTGTACAGGACCAGCCATTGCCAACAAAGGCTTGAACTTCTTAAGTGAGGTGGTGGGAACCTTTGCGTTGATGTTCGTGGTCTTTTATATCACCGATGGTGAGTTGACCTATGGCAGCAACAGTACGATTCCTATCGGGTTAGGCTCTGTGGGGGCGATCCCTGTCTCCTTTACGGTGTGGGTGATTGGCTTGGCCTTAGGTGGTACTACGGGCTATGCCATCAATCCAGCTCGAGATTTTGCACCTCGTCTCGTCCATACCTTGTTGCCTATCAAGGGAAAAGGTAGCAGTCATTGGGATTATGCTTGGATCCCGGTGGTTGGCCCGTTGGTAGGTGCGGCATTGGCCGGCTTATTATATGATATCTTGCATGGATAATTAATTCCTTATATGCGTAAGATCATTCATTTATGCATACTGTTGTTGTGTGGCTGGTTGGCATTCAGTTGCCAATCAGCTTCAGAGGGGCCGATGCCTGAAAGAACGGTGGTCGGCGTGGATCTGTATGAGGGTGAAGACTTGGATCCTGTGGGTGGAGCAGATGCGTATCGTGGAAAAGGCAATAACGCCGATTCTCCCTATTTTCACCATTTGGATTATTACCGTTTGAAATCGAACGATACCTTGTTGATCCTGCCTCATTTCCCTACGATGCAACAGACAACGGAATGGTCTTGCGGATGTGTGACTGTTTTGCTCACGATGCGCTATTTAGGAGTAGATCCGGAAGCGACCGAGTATAGTTTAGCGGTAGCAATGGGATCGCATGTCGATCGGACTAAGGAGAGAGCTTGCCCCGGATCGGCTATGCGGTATCTGGATTACGGTACGAAGTTGGAGAATATGTTTCATTATTTCGATCAGTTAAAAGGGGTCTGTGTGGTGGAGACCAGCTTTCGAGGACGATACCGCAAAGAGGAGATTATCAAGGAGGGGGATCCTTTCCCCGCTTGTGATCGAGGTAATCTGTTCCCTAAGTTTCACTCCGTAGAGCAATTTGCCGCTTGGTTGGAAACACATTTGCGGGCAGGACGACCGGTCATCGCGGAATGGAGCGACTGGGATGGCCATTGGGTCTGTTTGATCGGATTGGATAACAATGGTACGCCTGACTTTCGAGGGGATGATGTGTTGATCCTTGCCGATCCTTATGACACGATGGATCATTGGCAAGATGGCTATACGGCTGTCCCGATCGATCGTTTCTTCTACCTTTGGAAAGATCGGGCCATCGCTCCTAAACCTTATCAATTACAACCTTTCATCGTGGTGGAGCGTTGTTGGATGGAGAAGTAGTCAAATTATAAACAGTGTATAACATGCGAAATTGCTTATTTAGTTTATTCTTTGCGCTGCAAGCTTTTGTGCTTTCAGCGCAAATTAGTTTATCGGGGTATCAAGAGGCATGCTTGAATCCCGCTTTACGTTCGGGGTATTGGTCGGCACATTGGATTGCCTGTCCGAATACTGCTCCGAATGAATATGGGGTGTACCATTTTCGGAAACAGATCGTGTTGAAGGAGCAACCTGCTCATTACGTGGTGCATGTATCTGCCGATAATCGCTATAAATTGTATGTCAATGGGCAGCTTGTTTCTTTGGGACCGGCTCGTTGTGATATTTATAATTGGAATTTTGAGACGGTTGATCTCGCACCCTATTTGCATGAAGGGAAAAACACCTTGGCTGCTGTTGTTTGGAATTATGCGGAGCAGCGTCCTGTGGCACAAATCAGCTTCAATCAAACGGGCTTCTTGGTGCAGGGAAATACAGAGGCTGAGGCAGAGGTCAATACGGATGCCTCCTGGCGTTGTTGGCGAAATGAGGCCTACTCGCCCTGGAACGAGTGGCAGGTGTTGGGTTATTATGTAGCTGGCCCCGGTGAGCTGTTGGATGCTTCTCGTTATCCATGGGGATGGGAACAGCCCGATTATGATGATCGAAGTTGGCAACCGGCAGTAGTGGGACTGCGTGCGGCGATGAAAGGTACCCGGGACTATCCGGGAAGACTCTTGGTGCCCAGACCCATTCCCCCGATGGAGTTGCGCTTAGAGCGTTTAAGCCGTGTACGAGCAGCTGAAGGTGTGCGGAGTCCAGAAGGTTTTCCAAAGCTGCGCAAGGCGTTGACGATCCCTGCGCATACGGAGGCTCGATTGTTGTTGGACAATGACTCTTTGACGACGGGCTATTTCACCGTGGCTTTCAGCGG
Organism: Parabacteroides sp.; assembly: GCA_022775005.1. Taxonomy (GTDB): domain Bacteria; phylum Bacteroidota; class Bacteroidia; order Bacteroidales; family Tannerellaceae; genus Parabacteroides. The sequence goes on along the minus strand of JALFJR010000068.1, from coordinate 40,116 downwards.
AGGTAAGGCGGCGGAGTTGCGTATTGCCTATGCGGAAGCACTCTACCAAGGTGATCCGGAGCAGACGGTGAAATCCTATCAACTCAATGCCAAGGGAGACCGTAATGAGATCACTCATAAAGAGTTTATTGGCTATGCGGATAAACTCATTGCCGATGGGGGAAAGGGGCGTTCCTTCACCTCGCTTTGGTGGCGTACGTGGCGCTATGTGGAGTTATGCGTCAAGACGGCTGATGAACCGTTGGTGCTGGAGGACTTGTATGGCACCTTTACTGCCTATCCATTTACCAATGAGACCACTTTCAGTGCGCCTGGTCATGAGGAGTTGAATCGGATGTTGCAGATCGGGTGGCGCACCGCCCGTCTTTGTGCGAACGAGACCTATATGGATTGTCCTTACTATGAGCAATTGCAATATTTCGGGGATACCCGCATCCAAGCCATGATCTCATTGTATAATACTGCCGATCACTATATGGTGAAAAATGCCCTTGAGCAGGGAAGGCAGTCGATGGTGATGGATGGCATCACGATGAGTCGTTATCCATCCAGCTTGCATCAATTCATTCCTTCTTTCTCGTTGTGGTGGATTTGCATGGGGCATGATTATTGGATGTATCGAGGAGATGAGCCTTTTATGAAGCAGCTATTGCCGGCTTATCGGCAGGTGTTAGCTTGGTATGAGCGTTGGCTGAAACCGGATCATAGCTTGGATTACATCCCACATTGGTTCTTTCTCGATTGGAGTGCCGGACTGGAGAGTGGAGAGCCTATCCGGGAGCCACAGGGCAACTCTGCTTTGCAAGATTTGCTCTATCTCCTTGCGCTTGAGCGAGCCTCTGAGATGGAGCGGGCGATGGGATTATCGGAAATGGCTGACCATTATACCGCCCTGGCGCAAGCTATCCGAGAAGGGTTCCGGGCGAAGTATTGGGATGCGAGTCGAGGACTTTTTGCGGATACCCATGATCATCGGAACTTCTCCCAACATGCGAATGCGTTGGCTATCATCGCTGGGCTGACGGAGGGAGAGGAGGCTCGTGCGGTCATGCTACGTACTTTGCAAGACAGTACCTTGACGCAGTGCACGATCTATTTCCGTTATTACCTGAATCAGGCCATGAAGGTGGCTGGATTGGGTGATTTGTATCTTGACAATCTGCAAATCTGGCGTGATCAGATGGCATTAGGGCTGACTACATGGGCGGAGATGCCCGAACCATCACGTTCTGATTGCCATGCTTGGGGAGCCAGCCCAAACATTGAGCTCTATCGGATTGTCTTGGGCATCGACAGCGACGCTCCAGGCTTCTCTCATGTGCGCATCGCCCCCTCTTTGGGTGAGTTGCGCGAGGTTTCCGGCAGTATGCCTCATCCCAATGGAGAGATTCGTGCGGCCTATCAGCTCAATAAGAAAGGGCAAGGAAAAGCATGCTTGACGCTTCCTGAGGGAACGACTGGTACGTTTGTCTGGAAAGGTCAGTCTTATCCGCTGCATGCAGGCGAGCAGGAGGTGGAGTTAAAATAGCTTGAAATAGCATTCCTATACATTGAAAGGAGGCTTCGTCTCTCGACAGGCCTCCTTTCTATTTCTACTAAATGAAATTTAAGTAGTTGTGATAGATGTGTAAACGATTTTGGCAATAATTATTTATGTCATGTAATCTCCTATAGATTATTCAAAAGCTAAGATAGCGGTGGAGACATAGATCTCTTCAACCGCATACTCAGATACAGGCTCAGATGCAGCGAGATTCATACGACCCATAACTAATACCATTACGAATACCACGCTGAAAAGAATCGGTAAAATAATCAATGTAAATAAAACTGCTGCACCCATGATCTGTATGTTTTAAATGTTTGTTTTTTTATTTGATTCTGTGTTCAATCACGAAATCGTTTCGTATCGTTCACAGTGCAAAGATGCATCAAAATGGGTGCTCAGTGCTGTCAGATTTGCCTATATGTTTTTCATTAGGATAGCCTTTTCCATACGAATCTTGATGATATATTCGTTGCAGCCCATGCCGGTGATTGCTTTCATCTTGTTGAACAGTGATGCGCGACTCATGCCCATCTCGCCTTCCAGGAGGGTATAGGGCAGGAGCGATGTGGAACGATTGGCCGTTGTTCCCGTCTGCTCTTCTGCGGCAACCTCCGCTGTCTCGGGAAGGGAGGGCTGCGCTGTGGGCCGTGACAGAATAGGCTCTGCTGCTTCTTCTTTGACAGCTGCTTGCCGCAAAGGCAGGGTGAAGAAGAAGTTTGAGGTCTGTATCCAGTTCGGTTTTGACGGTGATCGTTGTATGCTCAGGGCTATGCTTCAAGGCATTATGTGGGCAGACTGCCGACAGGCCGTGAGTAGCATGCGGTAGTTCCAGGCGTCGGGTTTCGTCCGTTGCAACATACGGTTCAAAGGTGCGTAAATCAGGGTCAATGGCGTACGCAACTCATGACTCACATTCACCAAGAAATCAATCTTCTCCTCGTTGATGCGCCGCCTGTTTTGGGCCAGCTCCTGTTTCAGCCGTTGCTGCTTTTGGTAGAAGACAAACGACACAATGCCTCCAACGATCAAGAGGGTCAAGAGGGTAATTTCCCGGATGCGGAAGCGGCTTTTCTCCGTGGTCATAACGCGCAGGAAAAAGTTATTTTCGTAAGGAAGCACCAATTCTTTCTTTGCGTGATAGAAGGGATTACCTACTATCTGTCCGTCAAGAGTACACTCAGCTATATCAAAAGAGGGCGCATCTTTTTCCGGGACGGCATGGTTATATGCGATTTGCACCATCCCTTTCACACCACCCATATAGAGATGCTTATCGGTGAGTAGCGAGGAGGTGCGGATGTATTCATTGGGGAGTGCTCCGTCTTGCTGGTTATAGGCGATAAACTGGTTGGCGGCTGGATCGTAAGAGAACAGACCATAATAGGTGCCGATCCAAATGTGGTCGCCCTCTGCGCAAAGGCTCATGATAGAGCCTCCGATAGGCCCTTTGCCAAAGCCAGCGCCCTGTTGGGTATAAGTACGCATGAATACCTCGTCGAGCGATACCAAGCCATGATCGACAATGCCCATCATCACGTTGCCGAATTTATCGCAATAAAGCTCGTTCACTAAGTTGCCGGGTATGGTAAACTGTCCCTCACCCGGTTTATGTTTAAATTGCCAAACCTGTTGGCTCTCCGGTTTCAGAACCAGAAGGCCCTCATCGCGTGTGCCACAGTAAAAGGTCTTGCTCTCTCCTACGGGGATGCTGTCTGTCGCTTGGTTGAGGGGGACACGCCATACTTGGTACGAACGGCATTGTAGGAGCAACGTCGTGTCGCCCAGCAATTGCATCATTTTTCCCTAACTGGAGAAAAATACCTTCCGGATGTGTCACTGTTCGTTGCCGGAAGAATTATAGTTCGTTGGGCAAAGGATTGGGCACCGAAATACAAGGGGGTGTATCAAAATGAATAGATTTGATACACCCCCTATCATCGTTATGCAATCATTTATAACGCTTTCGGCGCATACATGGCGTTCCACCATGTGGGATCGTCTTGCAGCCATTTAGCGAACCAAGCGAAGATCGTGGCTTGCCAGCGGATGCGCTTGCCGTAGTCGAGGATGTGGTGATCTTGGTTGTTGACCAACACCATCGCCGTCTCACGACCTAAGAGCTTCAAGGCGGTGAACATCTGGATGCTCTCGCCAACAGGTACGTTGTGGTCGGCATCGCCATGGACGAAGAGCAGCGGTGTATGGATCTTGTCGGCATTGTAGAGCGGACTGTGATCGACATAGAGCGCCTTGTCTTTCCAAGGATAGCTGTTCGCCATCGATACCTCGCTGTATGAATAGCCCCAATAGCCCTCACCCCAGTAGCTGGTGTGATCGCTGATGCCGGCGTGAGAGATAGCCGCAGCGAAGAGGTCTGTCTTGGTTTGCAGGTATTGTGTCATGAATCCACCGTAGGAGGCACCGATACATCCGATCTTCTTGGTGTTGACGAAGGGATGCTCTTCGCAGAAGCGGCGGGTGCCCTCGATGATGTCATCCGCTACGTAATCGCCGGCGGTGTTGACGTGGCGAGCGGAGAATTCCTGCCCGAAACCGGTTGCGCCACTTGGCTCAACCACGTAAACCACGTAGCCTAAGGCAGCGTAAGCATGGTGCGGATAGCGTCCCTCGAAATTTCGGCTCGTAGGCGAGCAACCGCCATAATAATTGACAATCATCGGGTATTTCTTATTCGGATCGAAATGGGGCGGGAGGTAGTAGCGGCCGCAAATCGTGTCGCCACGGGAGTTTACGAAATCCCAAGCTCCTGTCTCTCCAAAAGCGATATCGGCCATTTGCTCGGCATACAGGTCGCGCACGAGGCTGGTTTTCTTCGTCTTGGTATTGAGGGTGTAGAGGCGCTCGGCGTTGGCGGCACTCTCGCCATAGCAGATCATCACAGGAGCGGCTGCGGCCAGCGAGAAAGACTTCACGATGTCCTCGCCGATGGAGATCGGTTCGATGCGGAAGCTCTTGCCGTCCATGCGGTAGAGGCTGACGCAGTCTCGATTCTCAGCGGTGAAATAGATGTTTCCATCCGCTTTGTTCCACACAGTCTGGGTGACGTTGGGATTGAAGTTGCGTGTGACAGGCGTGATCTGCTTGTCGGCGAGGCGCATCACGTAGAGCTGATGGTCGTACATGCTGGGTGTCTGGCCCTCCTTGACCTGCTTACCGATGCCTCCTAAGCACTCGGGCGATCCGGTGAAGAGCACTTGCTGCCCGTCGGGCGAGAAGATGCCTCGACTGATAAAACCGTCTTTCTCGACCAGCAGCTCAGCTTGCAGCGTCTCCACATCCAGCCGGTAGATGGAGGTCAAGGTAGTTGGACGAGCGGTTAGCCTATCCTCTTGGGTGGCCATCAAGATGTAGCGGCCGTCGCTTGATATGTCGTTAGCCCATACGTTGTGGAAGCCGAAAGTCAGCGGCTGCATCAGTCCGTTTCGCAAGTCATATTTCGCTAAGTAGGAACGGGTGCGCCATCCGGGTTGACGGTCGTCGGGGACGATGACCTCATACACATCTTTCCGTTCAGCCGGTCCCTCTTGCGTCAACGTAAAGAGCAGGTAATCCTCAGTCGGTGCCCATTGGAAGCGCCCCTCGGGCAGGCGATCTGCGATGATTTTCTCAGCGCCCGTAGCTGGATCGACAGTGATCAACTGTTTGCCGTCCACGCCGTTGCGTGTGTAGTAATAAGCCGTGCTCTTGGGCATCCAGCGGAGGTTCTCCGTGCGTTCGGCTACTACTTTTCCGGTAGTGGCCTCGGTCACCTTGGTGATGCTTTCCGATTGGCCGCCGACCTTGTTGGTACGGTAGCTGGTGATGAGGTATTTGCCATCCGCTGAGATCGAGGCTCCAGCCATGCGTATGCCGTGCAGTACATCGTTGAGGGTGTACATCCGTTTCCCGCTGTCGCGCAGGGTAATGGATGAGCTCTTTTCGCTCTCTACACTCACCTGAGGTGTGGCGGACTCACCGGCCTGAGTGAGGTATTTGATCACGATCTCATGGCTGGCTGGCTCTAATTTGAGGGATCCTTTCTCCTTTTTTTCGCCATCTACATAGAGTTGATAATGCTTTAGTCCTTCCACCTTGATTGTGGCCTCGGCATAGGCGCTATTTTCCAGTTGGAAAGCGGCTAAATGGAGGGCACATTCCTCAGCGGCCGTAGGCAATGTGGCGACATGTTCGGCATTTCCCAAGGCATCGAACGAGAGCGGGGTGTCGAGGAAACGCTCCGCCGCAAAGGGCTTGGCGTTCACATCTACGCTGTCGAGCATGAAGGGTTGCTTGAGCGTGAAGGGCCCAGCATACTGGAATGTGTTTACGGGTAATGTCTCGGCACTTGCCCAGACACCCACACTGAGTGCTAACGCAGTGAGTACTTTCTTTTTCATGTCTATCATTTTATCGTAATACATATATTTACTGCTGGTTTGTGAATGACGGTTCTGCCTCATCTTTATGGATGCTCGTAGGTGATCTCCATCGTGTAATCCCACTGATTGAAATAGAGATTGCCTCCGTTCCACTCTACTTCGCCTCGTTGAAAGTCAACGGTTTCGCTGCGAGGGTATTGCTTCTTGGGTATGAGAGGCTGTCCATAGTCGTTGTTGACTACCATGCGCCAGGAGTCGATTCCGCCTAAGAAGAACCAAGTCTCAGTCTCATCGCGAGCGAAGGTGGAAATGCCAAACGATTGATCTACGGGCACCCATCCCACACCCTCAAAATAGATCTCACCCCAGTCGTGCAGGTTCCAGGCACCGGGATGGAGCATGAAGCCGCTCTGAAAATGGGCGGGGATGCCGCAAATCCGACAAAGCGTGAGGAAGAGCAGGGTCACCTGCCCGCAGTCGCCATGTCCGTTGTCGAGTACATACTCAGGAATGTTGTCTATCGTGGAATACTCGCGAGCGGAGGCCCAAGGGAATTGATCGTTTACCCAGCGGAAAAGACGACGGGCTTGCAGCAGGGGATTGGTTTCTCCCGCTGTGAGTTGCTTGGCCAAGGCACGCAGGCGAGGTGAGAAGCGAATATGTGCTTCTCGCTCTGCCGTATAGGTGCGATAGAGGGTAGTCGTTGTGTCATACGGCTGTATATCTTCCGGGTGCAGGTCATGCCATTCGGCGGAGCTGGTGAGCTCAAACGTCTCGGAGAAGCGGGTTGGTTCTCCCTTTTGGGCTGTTTTCTCCATATAAAGCGTGCTATGGGCACAAGAGGTGGGAGCGAGCTGGTAGGTTGGCTCACTGGTAGCAAGCAGCTTAACCTCGCTTTGACGAGCTACGTCCGTGCGGGGATAGGGAAGCCAACAGCGGATGACTTCACCGGCGGGCACAGCATCGGGCTTCACCGTGAGGGTATAGGTGATGCGCATCCGTTTCGGTTCGACAATCGTGGTATGTGTTTGGTGAACCGCTTCGATTACTTTGGGCAGATGGGCTTGATTCACCAATTCGCTGTCGCTGAGTGGCGCACCCTCCTTGGCTACTTTGATGGCATGACATGCGGAATCCACGCGGAAGAGGTTTGGGCCAGCGTTGCGGAAATAACGTTTCTCTCCATCGATCATTTTCCATTCCAACACGTTGCGTGCTTCCCAGTCTCTCAGCTGCTCATCTGTTACATTGGGGATGTAGGTTTGGATATAGTTGCGTACCTCTTGCTCTGTCCGGCAGAAATCTATGCGCAACCGTTCCTGTAGGTCGGTTTCCCGCGCATAGGCTTCTGTTTGCTTTTTACCTTGGCAGGCCATTAACAGACTGGCAAGGGCTGCCAAGTAAATCAGGTGTTTCATTGCGATTCCTTTTATGCTATTTAGATTGTGTTTATTGTTGAGCTATCGGTTCTACGCCGATACCGGGGCGATCGGGTAGCGTAATCTTACCTTTGATTACTTCCATGCCCCTGAAGCGATCGTTGGCGATCAAGAGATTGCCATCCAGATCGGCAAAATCGACAGCTGGAGAGAGTTGGGCGGCTGCAGAACAGGCACAAGAGGTTTCAGTCATGCAGCCTATCATCACTTTCATGTCCAGGGCACGGGCGAGCGTCAGCATCTTCCAAGCCTCACGCATACCGGTGCATTTCATCAGTTTGATATTGATGCCGCTAAATACTCCTTTCAAAGCAGCTACGTCTTTGAGCCGCTGAATCGATTCGTCGGCAAAGATGGGGAGTGGGCTGTGCTCGGTGATCCAGGCGATCTCGTCGAGTTGTTCTTTGGGCATGGGTTGCTCCACCATGACGATTCCCCGTTCTTTGAGCCAGCAGATCATGTCGAGTGCTTGTTGCTTGTCTTTCCAGCCTTGGTTGGCGTCAATAGCGATGGGCAGGTTGGTGACAGCACGGATGGTCTCGATCATCTCTCTGTCGTTGTCTCGTCCTAACTTCACCTTGAGGATATTGAATCGTTCGGCACATTCACGGGTCTTTTGCCTCACCACGTCGGGCGTGTCGATGCCGATCGTGAAGGTGGTAGAGGGCGTTTTCTCCTTGTCAAGTCCCCAAATGCGATACCAAGGAGCGCCTAAAAGTTTGCCTACTAAGTCATGCAGGGCGATGTCCACCGCTGCTTTGGCAGCGGTATTGCCTGTCGATAAAGCATCGACACGGTTAAGGATCTCCTCCATCTGGAAGGGATCGGGAAAGTCTCCGATGATGTGTTGCACTTGGGCTAAGAAGGCTTGCACGCTTTCTAACGAGCCCAATTCTTGTTGCAGGTAGGGAGGCATAGAGGCCTCTCCGTAACCGGTAATGCCATCATAGTCAATCTCCACTTGTACGTCGGGCGTTGTGGAGCGGGAGTAGGTGGCTACCGTAAACACATGGCGCAACTTCAGTTCGTAGGGGAAGAAGCGTAAGGACATGCGTGGATGGGCCCCTGCCAACCGATTGATATGGAACGGATGAGGGGTATAGGCGGATACCTCCTGCGTGAGCAATCCGCTGCTTACAGTGGCGAAGGCCGCTGTCTTTAAGAAATCTCTACGGTTCAGCATGGTAAAATGAATTTGTGAGGGTGGTATTGAGCGCTGGCTGTTTGTCGATGTAGGGCAGTAGCCGGGCGGCAAATAGCAGGCGTCCTAAATTATATGCATCGAAAAGGGAATCGGCGGGATCAAAGCTGTTGATACGCACGTCTCCTTGCGAGTGGATGAATCGTTTGTCGCCCAAATAGAAAGCCACATGTATCACCCGCTCTTTTTGTTCTGCGGTAGCTTTCCGTCCGAAGAAGAGCAGGTCACCCGGTTGCAGATTGCTGAAATCAGGAGCGATCTCAATGCGCTCCCCTTGAGTAGCTTGTTGCGAGGCGTCGCGAGGAATCAGTATATCGTGCATGAAGAGGGTCGTACGTACCAATCCACTGCAATCCACTCCTTTTGAGGAGGTTCCAGCCCAAAGATAAGGAATGCCCATGAGACTTTTGGCTGTCTGCAAGATACTCTCCGGATCTTGCTTCAGCTGTGCTCTCCATTGTTTTTCAGGTAGTGCGATTGCTTTCGCTACATATCCCCCTCGTCCGTCAGGGTAGCCTACCTTATAATAGCGTCCTTTTTTACCCAACAGTTTGAAACGATTGCCTGCTACGCAATCTGAGACCGTTTGCGCATTGTCGTTAGGTTCGCTGAATACAAATCCATAGTGGGCGGTAATGACCAATTTCTCTGCTTGATTCCATGTAACTAACTCCGCATGAGTCACAGGATGTATGCCTACTTGATGTACCCAGGCGATGTAACGATCAGGCGTTTGTATCTGATACCACCCCTCTTTTCGCAATAGACGGACGGGCATACCTAATAACGCTTGGGTAACCATTTCGGAGGAGAAATCATTCGTTGAGCGCAGGTTGCAAACCGATAGATTGACAATGCCATAAATCTGTTCACCCAAGGTCTTCTCATCAGGTAGAACTCTCATGCAATCCATCACGTCGTAATGTTGTTCTGCCAGCCCCTCCAATAGCGCCTTTTTTGCGGTAGGAGAGGTGGTGACCCCACGTAGCATGACGTGTTGATCTTCACAGGTATAGTCTGTCTCAAACAGTTCCAATCGTTGGTCTGGAGCGTAGAGCTTTCTCAAACTGTCAGTTAGCTGGACAATCTCGTTGGGGACTGCTTGGTGTTTCACCTCTGCGGTAGTATTTATCCCAAAAACTCCCCAAAAGAAAGTCAAAAAGATGAACATGCGTTTCATGTACAAACTGTTTTAATTCGCTATTTTAATAAAACAAAGGTAGAATACATTTTTCAAACTCTATAGCCTTTCTTGCTATAATTTTTGCCCCTTAGTTTCTGGATGGTATTTTGGGAGATATATATAACAAAAAAAGGAGGATCCTCTTTCGAAGAACCTCCTTTGCTATGCGGAAAGGGAGGGATTCGAACCCCCGGTACCTCTCGGTACGGCGGTTTTCAAGACCGCTGTAATCGACCACTCTACCACCTTTCCTTGGTGTGACCTGGGAGGGGCTCGAACCCTCGACCCAATGATTAAGAGTCATTTGCTCTACCAACTGAGCTACCAAGTCATTGTTCACAAAATTTCCACTACGATTGAGTGACCTGGGAGGGGCTCGAACCCTCGACCCAATGATTAAGAGTCATTTGCTCTACCAACTGAGCTACCAAGTCATCTTCTCAGCTATCGAGTTTTTGCTATCAAACCACCGTTTGTTTCTCGATTGCGGTTGCAAAGGTAGGCTTTATTTTTAACCTGACAAACTTTTGAGCAATTATTTTTTGAAAAAATTATTCGAACTCATATAGGTCAGAAGGTGTAGTGCGCTTTAAAGGCGTGAGATTTACGTCTTTACCTACTCTGATTCCCTCCTCAAAAAAACGAATATCTAAAGTCTTATAGGCCAGCTCAGGGTGATTGTTATCTCTGCTGAGGTGGCAAAGCCAGATATCTTTCAAGTCGGGCGTGTAGTGTGTAGCGATAAATTCCGCTGCTTCTCGATTGCTTAAGTGACCGGTGGAACTGGCTACTCGCTCTTTCAGGAAAGGTGGGTAGGAGCCAAAGCGCAGCATTTCCTCGTCGTAGTTAGCCTCTAAGATAAGGTGGTTTGCCTGACAGATATATCTGCCCACTGTATCGGTGATATGCCCCACATCGGTGGCGAAGGTGAATCGATGCGCTCCATACTCGATGAAGTAGCCTACACTGTCTGTGCTGTCATGAGGAACCTCAAAAGCCGTGATTTGGAAATCACGAATCATGAATGGAACTTCTTTTTCGATGATCCGTTTGGAGGTGGTGATACACTCCTCTACATAACGGCTTTTTTGGATACCGCGATGCACTCCTTCGGTGGAATAGATGGGGATACCTATCTTCTCTCCCAAGTAACCGACAGTCTTGATATGGTCAGCGTGGTCATGTGTGACCAGCACTGCCACGATTTTATTAAAATCTAAATCATGGTCCTTTAATACTTTCTTGATGGTGCGGATACCGATGCCGGCATCAATCAATATGCCGTACTCCGGTGTTCCCAAATAGTAACAGTTGCCGCTGCTTCCGCTGGCTAAACTCAAAAAAGATAATTTCATGCTGTCTTGTTTCTATCTAATTTTTGTTTTGCTACATGCTATTCATTTTCCCGCAAAAAGGTCGGTTCACGGACGGAAATTGTCCGGGATAGTCACCTCTCCAATGAGGGAGCAATTCATGTGCTCTTTCACCTCATCTGGGGTTAGTCCATGACCAAAGAGGAACATTAGCTTTGTGACAGCGCTTTCTGTTGTGCTGTCGAAGCCGCTGGTCACACCGGCTTCCAAAAGCTTATGTCCGGTTTCGTAGCGATGCATCTCCACGCTTCCTGCCCGGCATTGGGTGACATTTACGATGACGATACCTCGTTCAACGGCCTCTTTCAGCATATGGAGGAACCAATCCTCGCACGGGGCATTACCGCTACCGAAGGTTTCCATGACGACTCCTTTCAACCCGGGGATATTCAAGATGCTCTCCACCACTTGCGGAGAGATGCCGGGGAAGAGTTTCAAGATAGCGATGTTGCGATCCAGTAGGTAATGCGGTTTCAACGGTTTACGAGAGACGGGGTGATAAACCTGTGTCTGATCATATTTAATATAGATGCCCGCATGAGCCAAGGCCGGATAGTTGTAGGAACGGAACGCATTGAAATTATCAGCGTTGATTTTGCTGGTTCGGTTGCCTCTCAACAGGTCATTCTCGAAAAAGACACACACCTCAGGTACGACGGGCAGACCATTCTCTTTGGCAGCAGCGATCTCAATTGCCGTGATCAGATTCTCCTTGCCGTCGGTGCGCAACATGCCGATCGGGAGCTGTGAGCCGGTCAGGATAACCGGTTTGCTCAGGTTCTCCAGCATGAAACTTAATGCAGAGGCGGTATATGACATGGTGTCAGTGCCATGCAGCACGACGAATCCATCATAGTGTGCGTAGTTCTCAGCGATGATCTTCACGATTTTCATCCAAGAGTCCGGTCCCATCTCGGAGGAATCCATTGGGGGATCGAACTGTATTGTAGAGACAGAATAGCCCAACTTCTTCAACTCGGGCATGTTCTCCTGCAGGTGCTCGAAGTTGAACGATTCCAATACACCTGTTTCAGGATTCTCGATCATGCCGATCGTTCCTCCTGTGTAAATCATTAATATCGAGGCTTTCTCTTCTTGTATATTCATAATTATAAGATGCTTTTTTTGTCAATATAATGGCTGTCTCCCTTTAGTACGGGGACACTGATATGATATTTCACAGAGATAATGCGCATGAGGAAAACGCTCAACGCGGCGATAAATTGCGTCATGGGGACGCTGAGTGCGGTTTGCATACATAAATAATAGACTATTCCTCCGAAGACACACGCCAAGGCATAGATATCCTTGCGGAAAATCAGAGGTACCTCATTAATTAATATGTCACGCAACATACCACCGAACGAGCCAGTCACGGTGCCCATGACTATTGCTGTCCAGACCGGAAACCCGAAGTCAAGCGTCTTAGCGAAGCCGACCACCATAAACAGTCCCAATCCGATAGCATCGAAAAGGAAAAAGGTATTGTTCAACCGGATCACGTAACGACGGAAGGCGATGACAAAGAGTAAAGCTAATGCGGAGATGATCAAGTAAGAGGCTTGTGTCATCCAGAATGGGGTGGCTGTTAGCAATACGTCACGCAATGTGCCTCCTCCAACGGCCGTTACCACACCTACGACATAGGCTCCAAACCAATCAAATTGCTTCGCTGAGGCCAATCGGATACCACTAATCGCAAATGCGAAGGTTCCCGTATAATCACAAAAGGTGATAAAATCTATCATTTTGTTTTTCCCGCGAAAATACGGAATAGTTCGCAATTATCATCTTTTCTAACGAGAATAGCGAATAATAATTTAAACCAAACCATTTCGCACTTGTTTATTTTTATAAGTTTGCGTTGTCAAGTCGTTGTTTCAAAGGCTTGATTGTAGAGTAAAAGTGATATGAGGGTTAGGAAAAAGAAAATAGGTATAGTTTTTTTAGCTTTATTCATGGCGATTGGTGTGCGGGCTCAGCATTTCCCGCAGGTGGATCCGAGGCATTATGTGAGCGATTCGGCTCTGTTTATCCCGAAGCGTCCTTGGTTAGCGGCGGGAGAGACGGTGGGTATGAATCTGTTTGTTTGGAGTTTTGATCGGTTCATCATGAATGAGGACTTCGCACGGATCAATGGGCATACCATCAAGCAGAATTTCAAGACTGGCCCGGTTTGGGATACGGATAAGTTCTCCACCAACTTGGTGGCGCATCCCTATCATGGGTCGCTTTATTTCAATGCGGCTCGCAGCAACGGGTTGAATTTCTGGCAATCCATACCCTTTGCGGCCGGAGGTAGTTTGATGTGGGAGTTTTTTATGGAGACGGAGCCCCCCTCGATCAACGATATGTTGGCTACCACGTTGGGTGGTATCGAATTGGGAGAGATCACCTACCGGCTGTCCGACCTCTTTATCGACAACCGGAGCCGGGGCGCGGAGCGTGTGGGGCGTGAGATCTTGGCGGGTGTCATCTCGCCGATGCGTGCGGTCAATCGTCTGTTGACGGGCGAGGCATGGCGACATTCCTCTTCCAAAGGTCGTACCTATAAGTCGGTACCGGTTAATTTCATTGTCAGCGTGGGGCCTCGTTTCTTGGCGGAGCAGGAGGGTTCCCGGCATGGTACGACCAGTATGCAGGTGGGGCTGCGGCTCGATTATGGCGATCCCTTCGAGGATGAGTATTATGCCCCTTACGAGTGGTTCCAGTTCCGCATGGGGATGGATTTCTTCTCTGCCCAGCCGTTGATTAGCCAGGTGAGCGCCGTGGGTGCCCTGTGGGGAAAACGGGTTTGGAGCAAGGGCCCCCGCAGTTTGGCGGCCGGTGTGTTTCAGCATTTCGATTACTACGATTCTGAATTGCGCTCGAATAGCGCACAGGAGATCGCACCTTATCGTATTTCTGAGGCCGCAGCCGTGGGTGGAGGATTGATCTATTATAAGAAGGCGCTGCCGGGTGATAAGGTGGATGTCTATGCCGAGCTGTATGGCACAGGCGTGGCGTTAGGGGCCAGTATCTCCGATTACCTGAAATTGGAGGAGCGGGATTATAACTTAGGTAGTGGATACAGTTTCAAGGCGTTCTCCGGATTGGCCTACGACAAGCGTTGGGCTTTCTTGCTCAATTTGGAGAATTACCACTTGTTTACTTGGAAAGGCTATGCCCCTGATTTGGATTGGGCCACAGCGGACTTGGCTAATCTCAATGTGCAGGGTGATGCCGGGAATGCCCGGCTCACCGTCTTCTCCACCTCATTGGCTTATCTCTCCAAGCATAGGTGGCAGTTGGTCTTGCGCAACCGCTACTTCGCTCGACGTACGCATTATAAATACTATCCGGATATAGACTATTCCACCTACGATGTCACCCTCTCGTTAGGTTGGCGCATTTAGCTCCCGCTCAATCTCTCGCAGGTTCTCCAGCTTCTTCCGGCGCATGAAGTCGTAAATGCCTTCGAGGTGCTCCACGACCCGCTGGTGGCCGAACTCATAGACTTTGGATACGAGGCCATCTAAGAAGTCTCGGTCGTGAGAGACGACAATCAGCGTGCCGTCAAAGTCCAGCAAAGCCTGCTTCAGGATGTCCTTGGTCTTGAGGTCCAAATGGTTGGTGGGCTCATCGAGGATCAGCAGGTTCACGGGCTCTAACAAGAGTTTGATCATGGCCAGACGAGTGCGCTCACCACCTGAGAGTACCTTTACTTTTTTAGTGGAGTTCTCTCCACCAAACATGAAGGCTCCTAACAGGTCTTTGATCTTATTGCGAATATCGCCTTTGGCCACGTCGTCGATGGTTTGGAAGACGGTTAGGTTCTCGTCCAACAGCGAGGCTTGATTCTGGGCGAAATAGCCGATTTGCACATTATGCCCTAATTGCAAGTTGCCTTCAAAAGGGATCTCGCCCATGATGCACTTCACCAAGGTCGATTTTCCCTCACCATTTTTCCCTACGAAAGCAATTTTGTCTCCTCGCTCGATGGTCAAGTTGGCGTTGCGAAAGACCGTATGTCCCTCATACGCTTTGCTGACCCTATCGATGATCACCGGATAGCTGCCCGATCGGGGAGAGGGCGGGAATTTCAAGCGCAAGGCCGAGGTATCCTCCTCATCCACTTCCAAGAGGGTCAGTTTCTCTAACATCTTCACTCGGCTTTGCACCTGCAAAGTCTTCGAGTAAGTACCTTTGAAGCGTTCGATAAAGGCTTTGGTCTCGGCGATCATCTTCTGCTGCTCGTCGAAAGCCTTCTGCTGTTGCTCCCTACGCTCCTGCCGTAGCTGGAGGTATTGGCTGTAGTTGACTTTATAATCATAGATACGCCCCATAGTCACTTCGATTGTGCGGGTCGTGATATGGTCCACGAAGGCACGGTCGTGGCTGATTACAACCACCGTTTGTCCCCGTTCGATCAGAAAGTCCTCCAACCATTGGATCGACTCGATGTCGAGGTGGTTCGTCGGCTCGTCGAGCAGGAGCACATCAGGTTTCTTGAGTAACAGTTTCGCCAGTTCGATGCGCATACGCCAGCCTCCACTGAACTCGCTCGTCGGTCGATCTAAGTCCGTTCGTTGGAAGCCCAATCCCAACAGGGTCTTCTCGATGTCGGCTTCGTAGTTCAGTTCCTCAATGGAATAGAATTTCTCGCTCAGCGTAGCCACCCGTTCGATTAGCTCCATGTAGCTGTCCGACTCATAGTCTGTTCGCTCCTCCAGCTCCTTGTTCAAGGCGTTGATCTCAGCCTCCATTTCATGCAGTCGGGCAAAGGCTTGTGCGGCCTCCTCTCGAACGGTTCGTCCATCAGCGGTCATCAAATGTTGCGGCAGGTAGGCGATCACCGTCTCTTTCGGAGCGGCAACCTTTCCCCGGGTGGCCTCTCTCTCTCCGGCCAAGATTTTTAACAAGGTTGATTTACCCGCTCCATTCTTGCCCATCAAGGCAATGCGATCGCCTTCATTAATCACAAACGAAATGTCCGAAAACAGGGCGCTACCCCCAAACTCAACTGTCAATCCATCTACTGAAATCATGCTTCTCTTGCTAAATCCTTAAAAATTGGTTGCAAAGGTAGGAAAAACAATCGAGAATGCTTGCTGAATCAATAAGAATGCCTATCTTCGCGGTCGCTAATACAAATAGCTTCATTTAATTATTAATTCAAATTATTCAAATGGCAACAAAAATCAGATTGCAAAGACGCGGTCGTAAGGGTTATGCCTTCTATCAGATCGTAGTCGCAGACAGCAGGGCTCCACGTGATGGAAAGTTTATTGAGAGGGTAGGTTCATATAATCCGAACACTAATCCTGCTACAGTAGATTTGAACTTCGAAAGAGCTTTGTATTGGCTGCAGGTAGGTGCGCAACCTACTGACACCACTCGTAACATCCTTTCACGTGAGGGCGTTCTCTTGAAGAAGCACTTGCTGGAGGGCGTGAAGAAGGGTGCTTTTGACGAGGCTAAGGCTGAGGAGAAATTCGAGGCTTGGAAGCAACAAAAGCAAGCTTCTGTCGAGGCTGCAAAGGCGAAGAACAGCGAGAAAGCTAAGGCCGTAGCTGCCGCTCGTTTGGAGGCTGAGAAAGAGGTGAACAAGGCAAAGGCAGAGATCGTAGCGAAGAAGAAAGCTGAATTGGCAGCCGCTGAGGCCGCTAAGAAGGCTGAGGAAGCTGCAGCAGCCGCTGAGGCTGAGGCTCCGGCCGCTGAGAGCGCTGAGTAATTTCAGGCTTTCTGTCGCTTTGGGACATAAGGGGCTCCAGGGATTCTCCCTGGGAGCTCCTTTTTTTATCTATCTTTATACGCTAATCTTCCTCCGTTAGGATTACCAATCTTTGGCCCTCATGATTACTAATCTCTCCCATTGATGATAGGTAATGTCTCGTAATCCCTCTTGGTTATGAAATAAACAATACATTGCGAATAAAAAAGGAGATATGTTAAACCGGGCTTGCGACAAGCCCAGTTTTGACATACCTCCAATAGCTCTTCTCCTTTTGACGGAGAGGCCGACGTGAAACCTGATTAGTCAATCTCCTCGTCTGCCTCGTAGCCACCCATCTCGCGGAGGGCGTTCTTCAGCATCACATACTGTTGGAAGAGGTGGTTGATAGGCACCTCGCCCTGTGTGTAGTCGTGCATCGGACTCTTCAAGAAGAAGCTCAAGAAACGTTGTGTGCCCCAACGACCTGCGCGTGCGGCCAAGTCGCTCAGCAGCACTAAATCGAGCACCAAGGGAGCGGCCAAGATAGAGTCGCGGCAGAGGAAGTTGATCTTAATTTGCATCGGATAGCCCATCCAGCCGAAGATATCGATATTATCCCAACCCTCCTTGTTGTCGTTGCGAGGCGGATAATAGTTGATACGTACCTTGTGATAATAGTCCGTGTAGAGATCCGGTTGCTCTTCGGGCACGAGGATAGACTCCAGCGTAGAGAGCTTACTTACCTCTTTCGTGTGGAAGTTGGCCGGCTCGTCGAGTACCAAACCATCACGATTACCCAAAATATTGGTAGAGAACCAGCCAGAGAGACCTAAGCAACGTGTGCCAATGATCGGAGCGAAACCGGATTTTACCAATGTCTGACCGGTCTTGAAGTCTTTGCCAGCGATCGGCATCTTTGTCTCTTCCGCCAACTCCCACATAGCAGGAATATCAACGGTCGTGTTCGGTGCGCCCATGATGAACGGTGCGCCCTCTTTCAATGCGGCATACGCATAGCACATAGAGGGGGCGATATGCGCCTTGTCATCAGCCTTCATGGCCTTCTCTAAGGCGGCTAAAGAACCATGAACCTGCTCATCAACGGGTACATAGATCTCTGTGGAGGCTGCCCAGATAACGACGATACGTGCGCAACCATTCTCCTCCTTGAAACGACGGATGTCCGCACGGATTTGCTCCATCATGTCCCAGCGATCGCGGCACTCCTTCACGTTTTCACCATCCAGACGTTTTGCGTAGTTGTGGTCGAAGGCAGCCTTCATCGGCACGATACGTTCCAGCTCCTCTTTCACGGGGTTGATATCCTTCTCTTTCAGAACCTCGCAGTTGATCGCTGACTCATAGGCGTTTGCGCTGTAAACATCCCATGCACCAAATACCAAGTCGTCGAGATTAGCTAATGGAACGATTTCTCCATAATGCTTATACTGTTTATCCTTTCCCCTGCCTATGCGAATCTTGTCGTATTGTGTCATTGATCCAACAGGCTTGGCTAACCCCTTGCGTGCCATGAGCACACCTGTAATAAACGTTGTTGCTACGGCACCTAATCCCACACAAAGCACACCCAATTTACCGTCTGCCGGTTTTACAATTGCTTTTTCCATGTCTAACTCATTTAATATAAATAATAGCTTTATGTCTTTTGTTCGCTTTCGTTTGACGGGGCGAATTACGGGAAAATATTTGGAAAGTATGGCGAATATAATCGAAAAGGTTTGTGAAAAATGCGCGAAAGATGTTCCAAGTCGCTGTTTTTTGGCCTCCGATTAGAAATAAAAGGCTTTCCTGCGATTGTTTGATAGAAATCCTTACCTTTGTCCACATAAATAGAGTTACGATAATTAATTAAGAAAAGGAATGAAACCAACATTATTTGTATTGGCGGCCGGAATGGGCAGCCGCTATGGTGGCTTGAAACAGTTGGATGGTTTGGGACCGAATGGCGAGACCATCATGGATTACTCGATCTTCGACGCGATTCGCGGCGGATTCGGTAAGTTGGTCTTTGTGATCCGCAAGTCGTTTGAGCAGGATTTCCGCGAGAAGATCCTTTCCAAATATGAGCATCATATCCCTGTGGAGCTGGTGTTCCAGGACCTGAACGACCTGCCGGAGGGCTTCACCTGCCCCGAGGGACGTCAGAAGCCTTGGGGAACGAATCATGCGGTCTTGATGGGTAAGGAGGTGATCCGCGAGCCCTTCGCCGTTATCAATGCCGACGACTTCTATGGTCGCGACAGCTTCGCAGTGATCGGTAAATGGCTCTCTGCGTTGAAAGACGACGCATGCAACCAATACTGCATGGTGGGTTATCGGGTAGGCAATACCTTGAGCGAGAGCGGATCTGTGGCACGCGGCGTTTGCGAGACCTCCGCCGAGGGCTATCTGACCGGTGTTGTGGAGCGCACGGCGATCGAGCGTATCGAGGGCGACATCCAGTTTATCGACGAGCAGGGGCAGAAGGTGGTCTTGGAGGAGAACACCCCCGTCTCCATGAACATGTGGGGCTTTACGCCCGACTATTTCGCCCATTCGGAAGCCTATTTCAAGGAGTTCCTGCGGGCGAATGCCGCCAATCTCAAGGCGGAGTATTTCATCCCCTTGATGGTCAACAAGCTGATCACGGAGGGCACGGCCACGGTGCGTGTGCTCGACACGACTGCCAAATGGTTTGGCGTTACGTATGCCGCCGATCGTCAAGGTGTGGTAGATAAGATCCAGGCGTTGGTAGATGCCGGTGAGTATCCCGCAAAGCTATTCTGATCCATCGGTGATACCGCACGGAGAAGCGGAGGAAATGGCGATTGTGAAAATATGAAAATAGCATAAGATGTGGTTATTCGTATTTTTGCAATCGCTCTTTCTTTTGTAGTTTTTCTCGTTTTTTTGTGGTCGAATCGCAAGAATCAAGCAGTGAATGCCTTTCTTTGTTAAATAACTTTTAACAATTTTGATATTTTTTGAGTGGAGGAGGGTAAAATAACCCTTAATTATATTTGTAGAAGAAAAATAATCCGTACTTTTGCGGTGAATTCATAGTCTTCTCTGATAAGCTTGAATTACTTATAAGATAAGTGGAGAATTATAGGATTTGAAGTTGCAGATGTCCCTCTTGGATCAGGAGGAACGCTGTGTGCTGGAGATTCATGGATATGAAAAAAGCTGGCCTAACTTCTCTTGCTGTATATTATATAATATGCGGGAATAAGAGAAGTGCACTTTTTTGAATTTATTAACGGTGAAAAATGACCTCACCTGATCATCTAAAAAAACATTGGTTCGCATTGAAGGTATTCTACAACAGGGTCTTCGCCATAGAAGATGCCTTGTTGAAGCGGGGCATTGCATGCTATCTCCCATGCGAGACAGTGAAGGTGGTCAAGAGTGACGGAACAAAGAAAACCGTGCGCAAGCCGGTGATCAATTCGTTGCTTTTTTTCTATGCCGAGACCTCGGTGGCGAGGGCCATCCAAGAGGCTTTGCAGGGCAAGGCGATTCTCTACACCCGACGGGTGGGCTATCAGAGAGAGCCGTTGGCCATTCCGGAGAAGGAGATGAACATCTTCATGCTCGTCACCTCCGCGGGCGAGAAGGGGCTGGAATATTTCGAAACGGAAAACCCGAAATTTTATCAAGGCGATCACGTGCGGGTGATCGATGGCGTATTCAAGGGGGCGGAGGGCTATATCTGCCGCATCAAGAAGAACCATCGGCTGATCGTGACGATCCACGGGATCTGTGCCGTGGCCACCTCCTATATCCCGCAAGCCTTCTTGGAGCGGATTCCTTAACGGAGTTCCCGTCATTAACTTACTGTTACTATTGAAAAGAACATGCGGAAGAACTTTTTACGGATGAGCTATCTCAATCCCTACATCATCTGGGGGGCGGATTGTATTTTGTCGCTCCTCTGCTCCCTGCTCAGTTTCCTGTTCTATCATTACCTGATCAATGTCAGTGTGGATGTTGAGCTGCTGCATCACTTCCTGTGGGTGGCGTTCATCTCCAGTTTTGTGTGGACAGGGGTTTGCAAGACCTTCCGGGGAATCATACGCTATTCGACGATGGTGGAGCTTACACGCGTCATCTATGCCATGATGCTGAAAGCCCTCACCTTCACGGTGGCTGCCTATATAGTGCTGGATTATGTCGGGCTTTTTGCCTATTCTGTCATTATCACAGACTTTATCGGCTCCGTGTTCCTCTTGATGAGCGTTCGGGTGTTTATTGTCAATTTCTATTATCACCTGCTCTGGTTGCTGAAGAAGCCTAAGCAGGTGACGTTGATTTATGGCGTGACCGAGGGCGCGATCAACTTGGCGAACCACCTGCGCAATGGCAACGGGTCGTATGACGTGATCGGTTTCGTCACGCGCCAGGCCGAGAACAAGAAATTGCGTGTGGCCGGCTATACGATCTACCTGATCGACGAGAAAGGCGGCTTGCAGAAATTGTTCAGCACCTTGAAGGTGGATTGCGTGCTTTTCTTGAGCACGACCGATCTGCATGGCGACGAGGAGATCGTGCAATATGGCTTGGAGCACAACATCAACTTGCGCGTGCTGCCCTTCCTGACGGGACAGGAGCAATGGACGGACATCCAGTTGCGAAACATACAGATCGAAGACCTGTTGAGCCGCGAGGAGATCAACATCGACCTGGAGAATATCCGCCACGAGCTGGCGGGGAAGGTGATCTTGGTGACGGGAGCCGCCGGGAGCATCGGCAGCGAATTATGCCGTCAGCTCTGTCGGTTCGAGCTGAAGCAGCTCGTCCTCTTCGATTTCTCGGAGACGGCCACCTATGCGATCGACATGGAGCTGCGGAAGAAGTTCCCCGGTTGCAACGTCGTGCCCGTCATTGGCGACGTGCGTAACCGCGACCGGGTGGAATCGCAGATCAAGTGCTATCGCCCCGACATCATCTTCCATGCGGCCGCCTACAAGCATGTGCCCATGATGGAGAAATTCCCCTGCGAGGCGGTGCGTACCAATGTGTTGGGAACCCGCATCGTGGCGGATATGGCCCTGAAATATGACGTGAAGAAGTTCATCATGATCTCTACCGACAAGGCGGTGCACCCCAGCAGCGTGATGGGGGCTACCAAGCGGTTGGCGGAGATGTATGTGCAGAGCCTCGGGAGCGCGATCAAGGAGGGCATCCTGCCGGGAAAGACCGCTTTCGTCACCACCCGCTTCGGCAATGTGTTGGGCAGCAACGGCAGTGTCATCCCCCTCTTCCGGCAGCAGATCATGGAGGGAGGTCCGGTCACGGTTACCCATCCGGACATCATCCGCTATTTCATGACGATCCCCGAGGCCTGTCGCCTGGTGCTGGAGGCGGCCTTCATGGGGCAAGGCAACGAGATCTTTATCTTCGACATGGGTAAACCGGTGAAGATTGCCGACATGGCAAGGCGCATGATCAAGCTCGCCGGCTTGCAACCCGACAAGGATATACAGATTGCCTATATCGGTTTGCGTCCCGGCGAGAAGCTGTATGAGGAGCTGCTCTATAATAAGGAGAACGCGACACCTACCGCAAACCCGAAGATCTTCCGGGGCATCAGCATCGAGCGGGATTACGCGAAGGTGGAGTCGGCCTTGCGACGACTGGTCGAGGTGGCGCATACCGACAACAAGGAGGAGACCGTCGCCCTGCTGAAACAGATCGTGCCGGAGTTCAAGAGCGTCAACTCGGTGTATGAGGCGCTCGACAAAGCCAACGAAACAGCGAAGAATGAATAACTAATATAATGTTTAATTAAAATGGATCGCAAAATGAAAAAGTATTTCATTGCGTTTATGATGCCATTGTTGACCCTATCCGTGGGATATGCTCAAGAGAAAGCGGAAGTGGCTCCTGTACAGCAGGAGGTCAGCGACACGCCTTATTGGACAGATCCTACGAACGGTGGTAAACGGCTCTTAAACAAGTCAAAGTTTGGAGATAACTGGTTTGTGAGCTTACAGGCTGGTGGCCTCTACTCATGGGGTACCAACATCTCTAACTCCAGTTTCTTCAACCAGGTTCGCCCGGCTGCGGCCCTGTCCGTAGGTAAGTGGATCGCTCCGGCGGGAGGTTTGCGCCTCCAGGGTTCTTATGGGATTAACTCCGGCTACGCGAGCAACGGAGGTCTCTACCATTGGGACGCGGCAGGTCTTGCGTTGGACGGTTTGTTCAACTTCACCAACATCTGCTGCGGCTATGAGGAGGATCGTGTGTTCAACTTGATCGGTATCTTGGGTGCCGGCTTCGAGCATACGATGGACTTCAGCGACAAGTCGTGGAATACGGAGACACAGGAGTCGTATTTCAGCACGAAGTCGCAAAACCTGCTGGCTATCCGCCTCGGCTTGATGGCGAACTTCCGCCTCAGCAAGGCTTGGGATTTGAACGTCGAGGTGATCAACAGCGTGCTCGACGACTCCTTCGACGGTTGGGATGGCAAAGGCTCTAACGACCGCTGGGATGGCCATGTCAACCTGATGGTAGGCGTGACCTATCGCTTCAAGAACCACGACGGTTCGCACCAGTTCACCTACGCGCGTCGCGACCTCTCGAAGTTCGACGAGGCGAACGCCGAGATCAACCGCTTGCGCGAGCAGAAGAAGGTAGCGCCCGCTCCGGTCACCAAGGTGGAGACAGAGGTGGTGGAGAGCAACCATGTCCGTTCGTTCATCTCGTTCGACAATGCTTCTGCCGAGATCAACAAGTTGCAGGAGGTGAACGTGTACACAGCGGCTGAGAACCTGAAGAAGCTGGCCGAGGGCGACCTCTACATCTCTTCGACCAAGGAGGTGAAGGATGCGGAGTTGTTCATGGCGCGCGCACAATCCATCCGCAACGTGCTGGTGAATACCTATGACATCCCCGCCGGACGCATCTTCATCGAGAAGAACCCGGCTGTCATCAACTCACTCGATCCGCAAACCAGTTGCGTCATTGTGTATATCAACGAATAACAACACCAAAAAAGAATGTTTAGCATGAAAAGAATAGCTTTACTATTGGCTGCCATCTGCTGTTCTGCGTCGCTGTGGGCACAGACGATCGAGGAGGAGGCGGCCTGGAAATTAAAAGCCGATACCGTTCAGGCGTTGAGGCAATATAAGGCTAAAGACAACTGGTTCATCGGCATTCAAGCCGGAGCGAACCACTCCCTGTCCGACAATGCCCGTTTCGGCTCCTTCGGCGCGATGACCAAGCCGAGTGTAGCCATCTCGGTCGGTAAGTATTTCGCGCCGGCCGTGGGCGCGCGTCTGCAATTCGCCTATCTGAAACAGATGTCACGCGCCAACAGCGAGGTGATCGAGGCCTATCCCCAGGTGTTCGGCAACGGAAACTATGGTTTCAACATGTTCAGCGGCTATTTGGATGGTTTGTTCAACCTGAATAACATCTTTGGCCAGTATGACGAGGATTGCCGCTTCAACGTGGTCGGTATCTTAGGTATGGGTGTCAACACCACCTTCGGTTTCGACGACAAGGTGAAGGAGTGGGGGGCCAACAGCCCTGCGTGGGGCAACAACGATGTGGATAGAAAGACACCTTATGAGGTATGCACTGACAGCAAGGCGCTCTTCGCCCTGCGTGCCGGTTTGCAGTTCAACTACATCTTGAGCAACACGCTCGACCTCAACTTGGAGGCGACCTTCAACGCGACCGACGATGGTTTGAATGGCGTGCGCTACGATCGCAAGTGGGATTCCTATGCGAACGTCATGTTGGGCTTGACCTACCACTTCAAGGATCAGTATGGCGACCGTCGTTTCCGCTATACGAAGGTGACCGACCAGGCTATGGTGGACGAGCTGAACCGCAAGATCAACGAGGAGCGTGAGAAGACCGTTGTCGTGCCGGCTCCGGTGATCACCGAGGTGAAGAAAGAGGTGGTGAAGAACGAGCTGCTGGGTATGACCGTATCCTTCAAGATCGACAAGTATAACATCACCGACATCCAGAAGAAGAACGTGGCAGAGGCTGCCAAGTATCTGGAGGAGCATCCGGAGGTGAACTTGATCGTAACCGGTTATGCCGACGTGCAGACGGGTAGCCCCGCTTACAACTTGAAGCTGAGCCAGAAGCGTGCTGAGGCTGTCAGCAACATGATGGTGAAGGAGTTTGGTGTCGATCCGAGCCGTATCCGCGTGGATTACAAGGGCGACAGCTTGCAGCCTTATCAGTTGAAGAACGAGTGGAACCGTGTCGTAGTGTTCATCACGGAGGCACGCAACCCCTAATACATCTTTTTTGTTCATAACGGAAAATGAGTAAGATTTGGTTATCTTTGGCGCACATGGGCGGAGCCGAGCAAGACTTCGTGCGTGAGGCTTTTGATACCAACTGGGTAGTTCCCTTGGGGCCTAACGTGGATGGCTTCGAGCGGGAGCTGTCGGCGTGGCTCTCCGAGCGCGCCAACCGTGAGGTGCACGCGGTGGCTCTCTCTTCGGGCACCGCGGCCATCCACCTGGCCTTGGTGATGCTGGGCGTGGAAGCGGGCGATGAGGTGATCTGTCAGAGCTTCACCTTCACCGCCTCCGCCAACCCGATTCGCTATCAAGGGGCTACCCCCGTTTTCGTGGACAGTGAGCCGGACACCTGGAACATGGATCCTGACCTGCTGGAGGCGGCCATACAGGATCGCCTGAGGCAGACGGGGCGTAAGCCCAAGGCCATCATCCCGGTGCATCTCTACGGCACACCCGCCCGCATGAATGAAATTGGCGAGGTAGCCGCCCGCTACGGTATCCCCGTGGTGGAAGACGCGGCTGAGGCAATGGGATCCGTTTACGACGGACGCTATTGTGGTACGATAGGCCAATATGGCATCCTCTCCTTCAATGGCAACAAGATGATCACCACCAGCGGTGGGGGTGCCTTGTTGTGCGCGACGGAGGAGGAGGCACGGCAAGTGAAGTTCTATGCCACCCAGGCGCGCGAGCCTTTCCCCTGGTATCAGCATGAGCGGATCGGCTATAATTACCGGCTTAGCAATGTGTCGGCAGGCATTGGGCGAGGGCAGATGCGGGTGGTGGATAGCCACATCGCGCGCCGTCAGGCCATCCACCGGCTCTATGTGGAGCGGCTGGCCGACCTGCCGGGAATCACGGTGACGGAACCGAGGGGCGAGACCCCTTTCCTGCCCAACTATTGGCTGACTACGATCAAAGTGGATCGCGAAGAGGCCGGCTTCACGCCCGCGAGCCTTGGCGAGCGGTTGGCGCAAGCCGACGTCGAGTCGCGCCCGCTTTGGAAACCGTTGCACCTGCAACCGGTCTTCGCCTCCTCTCCCGCCTATGTCAATGGTGTGGCTGAGGCGCAGTTCAACTGTGGCCTTTGCCTCCCCTCAGGACCGATGGTGAGCGACGAGGATGTGGAGCGAGTGGTTGCGGTCATTCGGGGTATGAGATAGATAAATTTACTTAACAACGGACAGAGTTCCGTAGGAACTGTGTCAGCAGGTTGCTTGAGCGACAATGAATTAGCGTGCTGAGAAGAAGAATGCTATCAGCTTTTTGCAGTAAGCAAATCGCAATAAATCAATTATTTCAATAATTCTTTTATCCCAGCGTCCCGTAGGGACGCTGATCACGCTTCGCTCAAGCTCTTTGCTGATCCCTTCCTTCGGGATGGAATCAAAAAAGAAAGAAAATGAAAAAGAAAGTGTATGAGAAGCCGATGCTGACAACAGAGGAATTCGTGCCGAATGAGTATGTAGCTGCGTGTGAACATTCCGAGAGTGGAGCGGGCTTATATAAATTCGTGTGTGATGCAGGAAGAGGACAGAAGGGTGATATATTCCTTGAGAATGGATGGAATTTGACATGGGGAAAATCTCGCTATTATCATGCTTGTAATAAAGCCCATCAAGCTCCTACAACAGATGAATTTGAAAAAGGTTATTTTTACGCTAATGGAGGAAATGATAAGGTAGAAGGTTATACTCCTATACCTGTAATTATTTGGACAGGTGATGGAAATATTCATGCTACGGAAAATCTAAATCGAGATACGTGGGAAAAAAATGTTTCATAATTAAGTATCTTTGATTATCAATAAGTATCGATCGCAATAAATCAATTATTTTAAATATCGTCTTTAGGTAAAAAGGGAAGGAGCCGCCTCAACAGGGCACTCCCTCCCTATTCATAAAAGACATTTCTAAAATAATTGAGAGTAGAGACGCCACACTGTGACGTCTCTACCCATCATTTGTGGGGACGCAACGTGTTGCGTCACGAAACAATCATGTTACGTTACGAAAATTGAAACGCATGAGATGTTTGCGAAAACAAAATGCATTTCTTGCAAGGTATTAATCCGATAGAACGGGCCTTGGTGGACAAAGCGACCGCTAACCGAGTGCCTATTAATGCCTCCTTTGAGCTGACTCCCGTCTGCAACCTCCGATGTGACATGTGTTACGTCCGGATGGAGCAATCGCGGGTTGCCGCAGCGGGAGGCGTTTGTTCGTTGAGGGAGTGGCTGCGTGTGGCCGACGCGTTGCAGCGGATGGGCACGCTGTTCATCCTGCTCACGGGAGGTGAACCGTTGCTCTATCCCGATTTCAAGGAGCTGTATGTCCGCCTGAAAGAGAGGGGATTCATCCTCACGATCAACACAAACGCGACCTTGATCGACGACGAGATGGCTCGTCTGTTCCAGCGGTTGAAGCCGCGGAGGGTCAATGTCTCGCTCTATGGCGTGAGCAATGAGACGTATCAAGCGCTTTGCCATGTGCCTCAAGGTTTTGACCGTTGCATGGAGGGGTTGAGACGCTTGAAGGCCTACGGCATTGACACCAAACTAAACCTCACCTTAACACGCCAAAACATCAAAGAGCATCGGCAAATGCTGGCGTTGGCGGATGAGCTGGAGATGCCGGCGCTGACCAACAGCTATCTGTCGGTATATAGTCGGGCCGATCGGAGTGCCAAGGTGGCACCGGAGGCTTGCCGACCGATCCCCTCGGAGGTGGCACGGGCAGAGGTGGACGCATTGCGCCACAAATATGGCCGGGCGTATGCCGCCTATGTTGATCAACTGCTTCGACAATTGGAGCAACCTGAATCGCCGGCAGCGGAGGGCGTTGGCTTGACTTGCCGTGCGGGTAAAAGCTCGGTGTGGATCAATTGGCAGGGGTTGATGACACCTTGTGTGGACATGGACGTGCCGGCTGTCTCCTTGCGTTCCACCGCGGTGGCGGATGCCTGGGCACGTATCGTGGCCGATTGCGAGGCGTTGCCTCTCCACCATGAGTGCGCCGGTTGCTCGCTACGACCGCTTTGCGATGTCTGCTACGCCAATGCCACCAACGAGCGGAGCCGATGTGGCGACCTTTCCTATCTTTGCCAGATCGCCAAGTCGAAGAAAGCGGAAATTTTGTTGAAGACGTAAACACTAATCATCGGAAAGAGTTATGGATCAGCTACAGGATGCCAACCCCTTGGAGAGGCGATTGGTGGAGAAAGCCAATCGCGGACGGATACCCATCACCGCCAACTTCGAGTTGACACCCGTTTGCACGCTTAAATGCGACATGTGTTTCATCCGTGCCGAGCAGGGCGTGGTGGAACGGCAGGGAGGCCTGCTGCCTCTGGAGCAGTGGGTGGCATGGGCGGAACAGCTGAAGGAGATGGGCACGCTCTTCATCCTCCTGACAGGCGGGGAGCCGATGCGCTATCCCTATTTCAAGGAATTGTATGTCCGGTTGCGTGAGATGGGCTTCATCTTGACGCTCAATACCAACGGGACATTGATAGACGATGAGATGGTGAGCGTCTTGCGAACCTATAAGCCGCGTCGGGTGAACATTACCTTGTATGGTGGCAGCACGGCGACCTATGACCGCCTGTGTCATAATCCGCAGGGTTATGCGCTTTGCCTGGCTGCTTTGAGGCGACTGAAAAAGGCGGATATCGACGTGAAACTGAACGTGAGTATTGTCCGCAAGAATGTGGAGGATTATGATGAGATTATCCGTCTCGCACAGGAATTGGATATTCCGGCTGAGGTGAACGCTTACATGTTCCCGCTCACACGCCCTGAATGTGGGAGCCAACGCGACATCCCGGCTGAACGGCTGGACGCCGCTGAGGCCGCTCGTATTGAGCTTCGCTATATGGCTTATAAAAAGGGGAACGAGATGGCCCGATACATGCGCGACTTGAACTTTACGCTTGCCCAGGTGGAGGGCGCACAAGCCTGTGCGTTGGAATGCAGGGCTGCCAAGAGCTCTTGTTGGATCAATTGGCAAGGCATCCTCACGCCTTGTGTGCTGATGGATCGTCCGGCCATCGACTTGCGCCAGACGGAGATGGCCGCCGCTTGGCGGCAGCTTACGCAAGCGGCTGAGGCATTGCCTCCCCACAGTGAATGCGAGGGTTGCCGTTTGCGACCCGTGTGCGATGTCTGTTACGCAGCTGCCCGTTGCGAGAAGGAGACCACCGGCACCATGGATTACCTTTGCCAAATGGCCGAGGCGAAGAGACAGATTATCCTGGATTTCCCCTCCGGAGCACTTGACTTAAACCGTGAGCGATAAGATGAAACTGCATATAGGTCCGTTGAGATTGGCGCTTTCGGGCGTGACGGAGCAGGAGATTCCGGTCAACAGCTGTCTGTTTATCGATCGGGAGAATGCCTCCGAGGAGGTGGATCGGCACTATGCCTTTCATTTTGTCGATCGTCTGCCGTTGCCGACTGCCGATTGGCAGGTCGTGTTTCGACGAAAGGATATTGTCGTCTTTCAGCAGGGGGAGTTAGAGGCCCGCTTGTTGGCTGTTGGCCAATTGCAAGCCAGTTACGCCCTCTATCAGGAGCGTAACGAGCGGGAGGTGGATGTCTATTTTCTGCGGCCACTAAAGCAGGAGCTGACGATTGATACGCTGTTTATCTCCTGCCTATGCTTGGAACGATCCCTCTCGCAAAAAGGTTGTTACGTGCTGCATTGTGCCTATTTGGATTATCACGGGAAAGCGATCCTGTTCAGTGGGCCAAGTGGCATCGGGAAGTCTACGCATGCGAACTTGTGGTGTAAGCATATCCCCGGCTCAGCGGTGTTGAATGGCGACCGCGCCTTGCTTTGCCCCTCTCCGGAGGGGGGCTATGAGGCGCAAGGGTGGCCCGTCTGTGGCTCCAGTGGCATCTGCCACAACCAGTCTCGACCGTTGGCAGCCATTGTCTTCATGGAGCAGGCTGCTGACAATGCGATCCGCCCTCAAACGGTGATGAAACATTTCAAGGCACTCAGCTCGCAAGTCACGATCAACTGGTGGAACCCTCGGTTCACACGCAAGGCACTCGACGATCTGTTGGTGATGACCGAACAGGTCAGCCTCAGTACCTATGCCTGCAATATGGAGCCTGAGGCGGCCCATCTGTTACGTGAGTATCTGACCGCAAACAGGGTAATAGGAGGATAGAGCCAATGTTGAAACCGTTGGATACGAAGACATTCCTGTCTCATGCACGTGAGTGGGTGGAGGAGGGTAAACAGGTTCGCTTGATGATCTCGGGCAGTAGCATGTCGCCCTTCCTGATTCATGCGAGAGACAGTATCACCTTCTCGAAGCCTGCGAGGGCATTGCGCAAGGGAGACATGGTGTTTTATCAGCGCGACACGGGCGAGTATGTCATGCACCGCATCTGTCGTGTGGAGCAGGATGCCTATTATCTGATCGGCGACGCGCAAACCGTTGTGGAGGGTCCGATCCGGAGAGAACAGATCTTCGCCTTGGTCACGCAGGCGCTACGGAAAGGGCAGACGATTGCCCCGGGAGATTTCTGGTGGGAGTTTTTCGCGCGCGTGTGGCCGAACATCATTCCCTTACGTAGAGCTATTATTTCTATTTACCGTTTTTTCCTGCGATGAAAAGGACAAAAGAATTTATCAAGCGAAACATTGCCGGAGAGATCGTATTGGTCCCTTCCGGAGAAACCGCCCAGGAGTTCAACGGGATGGTCACCTTGACCGGAACGGGTGAATTTATCTGGGAGCATATCGAAGAGACGAAAGATTTCCATCACCTGATACAGTTGATCTTGGATGAATATGATGTGGATAAGGATACCGCCTCGCAAGATGCCTCCGCGTTTATCATGCAGCTGTTGCAAGCCGGTATGATCCGACCGACAGGCCCAAGCTGGTAGTCGGCCACTCACTAAAATGTCGAACAAATAGATAAGCATACAGAGCGATGAAACTCAATTCAAATTTGATACTCCGCCAAATCGGCAAAGAATATATGATTGTCAATCCCTTTTCCGACACCATCGACATGGCGCAGGTCTATTCCTTGAATGACTCTGCCGCCTGGCTATGGAAGCAGTTGGAAAACAAAGAATTTACGGTTGAAGAGGTCAGTGCGTTGCTGTGCGACGCCTACGAGGTGACTCCAGAGACAGCCCAGAGTGACGCGAGTGAGTTGTGCCAGCAATGGTTGGAGGCCGGTTTAGCCGTTGAATAGCTTCGAGAGATGATATCCCCCTCTTTACAGAAGGCCTTTATGCTCTTGCTCAGGCAAGGATTGTGGAACCGTCAGGAAGATTGCTCCGCCTGTTTCCCGTTGAATGAGCAGGAATGGGAAGAGATCCATAGCCTGGCCAGGAAACAGACCGTGCAGGGCATTGTCTATGATGGTGTCTGCCTCTTGCCCGCCGCCTGTATGCCGCCTCGGCGGCAGTTGCTCAGCTGGACCGTGGAGGTGGATACGTTGGAGCGGGTGAACCGGCAACATCGTTCCCTGCTCAACGGGTTGCGACAGGTCTATGCGCAAGCTCCCTCCATCCCTTTCTTGGTGCTGAAGGGAATAGGGGTGGCCGATTTCTATCCGCATCCGGAGCATCGCCTGGCGGGCGATATTGACTTGTGGTTCGGCAATGAGGCGCAAACCGAACAGGCCAACCAACGGATGGAGCAGATGGGATTGCCCGTGCAGCGAGGCAAACAAGGAGAGGCATCCTGTGTGATCAATAACATCTTGATTGAGCATCACAGCCGATTGATAGAGCTGCATAATCCTTTCCTTCAGCAGCAGATACGCCAATGGGAAGCGACGGTTTTCGCGAAGGGAGAGGAACGACTCCCCGTGGAGGCGAATCACTTGTTGCTTTCCACCCATATCCTGAAACATTTCATCAATGAGGGGATCGGGTTAAGGCAATTGTGCGACGTGGCGATGACTTTCCATGCCCTACATGCCGTTACCGACATTCAGACGCTGGAGCGTCTTTGCCGCCAATGGCATATTTATCGATGGAACAGATTGTTATATGCCTTGTTGGTGAACTATTTGGGATTGCCGGCAGACGAGGTGCCCTTCCCTGTGAAAGGTTGTCCGGAACCGTTGCTGCGAGAGGTGCTGGAAAGTGGTAATTTCGGGCATGGAGACGCGCGTTATGGTGAGCGTCCCTCCGGGAAATGGGCGAACAAACGCTATACGTTGCGGCGGGTGATGCACAAGATACACCTGTCGCTGGGGTATGCCTTCGATGAGACCTTCTGGTGGTTGGCCGGATTAACCTTCGTGCGGTTTAAAGAATGGATAGGAAGGAAATGAACGAGCTGCTGCAAAAGATTTCGAAAAGACTCACGCGGGAGAATATGCGTCACACCTATCAGTTGGGGCGGAAGGCCTTCCGTTGGGTCATGCAGGTCACGGAAGGGTATCATTGGCTCATCACCTTCTCGATCTTCTCCGGCATTTTCGGGGTGATCATGTCGTTGGTGAATGTGGCGATGTCGAAATGGATCATTGATGTGGCCACAGGTGCGCAAGAGGGGAATATCTATTTAGTTGCCGCGATCGTTGTCGCCTCCTTCTTGGTAGGCATGGGAATAAAGCTGATCTCTCCCTGGATCTTTGGCAAGATCAATATGCGCATCGGCATCCGGATGCAGAATTCATTGTCTGACGCGTTGATGATGTGCTCGTGGAAAGGGGCTGGGAAGTGGCACACCGGCGATCTGCTGACCCGTATCAGCAGCGATGCCTCCGAAGTGTTGGGCATGGGAATGAGTATCATTCCTAACCTGTTAGTTACCAGTTTGCAGCTAATAGGCTCGTTCATCTATTTATGGATTCTCGATGCCCGCTTGGCATGGTTTATCTTGGGAGCCACTCCACTTGTTTTATTATCCAAGATCTATTTTAGGAAGGTCAGGGAGCTTAGTCGTGCGCAAAAGGCGATGAACAGCGAGATGGGCACAGTCATGCAGGAGAATCTGTCGAAGCGTATGCTTGTCCGTTCGCTGGGTGCCACCGACTATCGGAAGCAGAAACTGCACGACACGCAAGAGAAGCTGTTCAAATTAGGTATGGAACAGATTAAATTCTCCACCTTCACGCAAGGAGTCATGGGTTTTACGTTTGGTGGCGGGTATCTATGTGCGTTCCTATGGGGTATCTTCCAGCTACATAATCACGAGATCACGTTCGGCACCATGACGGCCTTCCTGCAATTGGTAGGGCAGGTGCAAGGCCCATTCTTGGGATTGATCGCTATCCCGCCCGGCTTGGTGCGTGGATGGACCTCCGTGGAGCGTCTGATGGCGCTCTTCGAGGATGTGGAGCCGGATGAGCATCCGCTCTATATCGACCGTCCGTTGACCTTGGATTTTCATGAGGTCTCTTTTGGCTATGAGGAGGGGCAACCTGTCATTGAGCGTTTTACCGCCACTTTTCATCCGGGAAGCGCAACCGCGATAGCCGGTCCTACCGGAACGGGAAAGACCACCCTTATCCGCTTGATGCTGGCGTTGGTTTATCCCGAAGCGGGCTATATGGAACTGACGACAGATGAGGGACAGACCTACGTGGTGACCCCCGATGTCCGGATCAATTTCGTCTATGTACCACAAGGAAACACCTTGCTGAGCGGTACGATCCGGGAGAATTTGTGGTTGGGTAAACCAAGGGCAGACGATGCGCTGTTGCGTCAGGTCATCCAGTTGGCTTGCGCCGAGTTCGTGTTTGAGCTGCCGGAAGGGTTGGATACCAAGGTTGGAGAGCATGGGTATGGCCTATCCGAGGGGCAGGCCCAACGGATCGCGATCGCACGGGCGTTGCTGCGCCCCGGACGGATCTGGCTGTTTGACGAGGCCTCGTCGGCCTTGGATACGGAAACCACCAAACGATTGATGGATAATCTGTTGCTGTGGGGTAAAGACAATACGTTGATCTTTGTGACACACGATCCTCGGTTGATGGAGCGATGTGATCAAGTCATTCATATAAAGAAATAGAAAATATTAAATTATCAAACGATGAATAAAACGATTAAATGGGCCTTTCTGTTGGCCGTGGTCATTTTGAGTTCTTGCGCTACGCGTAAAGATTTTGTCTATTTACAGGATATGGACGAACTACAGGAGTATCCTATGATCCAGAAATACGAGGCGATCATCCATCGAGATGACCGACTGAGTATTATCGTGAACAGTAAGAATCCGGAGCTGTCTCTGCCCTTCAACGTGTCTGGAAGCCGAAGCTATTCGGTGGGTGTGGATGGAACCATCTCGAACAATGAGGTAGGAATCATCAGTGATGATAAGGAAAAGGGCTATTTGGTGGATATCAATGGTAATATCGATTTTCCGGTCTTGGGCGAGCTGCATGTCGAGGGGCTTACTCGTCGTCAATTGACGGAGTTGATCAAGAAAAGACTGGTCAATGAGGAATTGCTCAAGGATCCTATCGTTACCGTGAACTTCTTGAACTTCAAGTTTTCCGTCTTGGGAGAGGTCGGACATGTAGGTACCTTCGACGTGAAAGGCGACCGTATCACCCTGTTGGAGGCTTTGGCTATGGCGGGCGACCTGACCCCTCGTTCCCGTTTGGATCGTATCGCAGTGATCCGGGAATATGGAAATAAACGTCGGATCCTGTTCCACGACATCCGCAGTAAAGACATCTTCATGTCTCCTTACTATTATCTGCAACAGAATGACATTGTCTATGTGGAGCCTACCAGCATGAAGGCTACCGAGCAGACTCAGCAGCGGCTGAGCGCATGGAGCATGGTCTTGTCATTCATCACGACCGTCACCTCTTTAATATTGCTTGCTGTCAACTAAAAAACGGAACAACATGATAAAGATGAGCGAACAGAAAGATCTGTCAGGCGATAAGGCCATCAGTGGTGGAGGATTCAATATCAATCCGATAGACATCCTCTTGTACCTGTTGTCCAAGTGGTATTGGTTTGTCTTATCGGTCGGTCTGTTTGGCGGATATGCTTGGTATCAATATGCCAAGACACCATTTGTCTATTCTCGATCGGCTACTGTGATGATCAAAGATGCCCATTCCAACAATATCGGTCGTGGGTTGGATCGTTTCAATACCTATACGTATACGAATGTATCGAATGAGATCTTGCAATTTCAGTCGCACAAGTTGATGCGCGACGTGGTGAACCGTCTTCATGCCAATGTCTGCTACATCATCATGAATGAGTTGCGCGAGGAGGAGCTTTACACGCAAGCTCCTGTCAAGGTATCGTTCCCCGAGGAGGAGGACCATTTCACCTTCAGCTTGACTGTCCGGATCCTGAGCAAGGAGAAGGTCAGGTTGTCTGATTTCTCGAATGACGCGACAGGAATCTCGCTGACCGCCAATGTGGGCGACACCATCCAATCGCCGATCGGAAAGTTGGTCATTACCCCAACATTGTACTTCTCGGAGAAGTGGTTTAACACACCGATAGAGGTGCGCCGGCAAAGCACGGACACGATGGCCAGCCTGTTCAGAAGCAACTTGAACATCAGCCAGGCGGAGAATGACGCTTCCATCCTCTATTTGTCGTTGCGGGATTACTCCACCGCCCGTGCGGAGGATGTGCTGAATACGCTGATCACGGTGTATAACGAGGAGACTGTCAAGGACAAGAACCAGATCGCGATCAATACCTCTAATTTCATCAATGAGCGTCTGGTGATTATCGAGAAGGAGCTGGGAGGTGTCGAGAGCGAGCTGCAGTCGTACAAGCAAGAAAATGACATCATTGATATCGGCTCGGCCGCGTCTATGTCGATGTCAGACAAACGTCAGTATAGCTCAACGACGCAGGAGCTGGAGTTGCAGGCGCGCATGGCACGTTACATCAAGAGTTATCTGGTGGATCCGTCGAAAGAGACTGATTTGATCCCCTCCAATACCGGTATTGCCGACATCAATATCGAGACACAGATAGCGGCCTATAATGCCAATAAGTTGAAACGAGATAAGTTGATCGAGGGAAGTAGCGATAAGAACCCCATCGTTCAGGAGCTGAACAAGAACCTGAATGCCATGCGACAGAACATTATCCGGGCGATTGACAACCTGATCGTCAGTATCGACGTGAAACTGAATGAGGCTCGCAATCGGGCGGGAGAGGCCCAGTGGCGAGTGGCCAATATCCCCAAGCAACAGCAGCAAATGCTTTCCATCGAGCGCCAGCAGCGCATCAAGGAGGAGCTTTACCTCTACCTGTTGAACAAACGAGAGGAGAATGCGTTGAGCCAGGCCACTACCGAGACCGATGCCCGTGTGCTGGATCCCGCGGGAGGAGGAGACTCTCCGATCTCGCCCAACGGACGCAACATGATCATGGCGGGTGTCATGAAAGGATTCACCCTTCCGGCAGTCATCCTGCTGCTGTTCCTGTTCTTTGATACGCGTATCCGCAACCGTAAAGACATTGAGGATGCCGTGAGCGTGCCTTTCTTGGGTGAGATCCCGAAAGATTCATCCAAAGGCAAGAAGGGAGATAAGGATTCGGCGCATGGCATTGCTGTTCGCGCGCAAGGGCGTGATGTGGTTTCGGAGGCATTCCGTATCATCCGTACCAATATGGACTTCATGCGTGTCAAGGCGAAGAACATGCAGGTGGTTACTTTCAGCTCCTTCGGACCGGGAGCCGGTAAGACCTATGTATCCAGCAACTTGGCGGCCAGCTTCGCGCAAACCGATAAGCGGGTGATATTGATTGACATGGATATCCGAAAGGGAACATTGACCTCGCATACCCATCTCCATTCGACGGAGAAGGGTGTGACCTCTTTCCTGGCCGGTAAAGCGACGATTGACGAGATCATCAAACACAATGAGATCTGTGAGAATCTGGATTTCATCTCGGCCGGGCCAATCGCGCCTAATCCATCCGAGCTGTTGCTCAGCGAGCAATTGGAAGCTATGATTGCCGAATTGCGCAAGCGTTACGACTATATCTTTGTGGACAATGTGCCTGTGGGAGTCGTTGCCGATGCCGCGATCACCAATCGCATCGCCGATTTGACGATCTTCGTGGTGCGTGTAGGCAAGCTGGATCGCCGGATGTTGCCAGAGTTGGAGAAGATCTACCGGAGTGACCAACTGAAGAACATGTCGTTAGTGCTTAATGGCGCGATCATCAAGACAAGTAGGTATGGTTATGGTTACGGCTATGGCTACGGCTATGGCTACGGCTATGTGGATGGCTCGGAATCCCGTTGGAAACGACTGTTCCAAAAGAAATCGTAAAAAGAAAGTGAAAGATGTTTGGTATTTTCAAGTCCAAATATAAGCTCGTTGAGTCGGGCATATTGAAAGGAATGACCGATATCCACTCCCATGTGCTTCCGGGGGTGGATGACGGTTCGCCGGATATAGAGACCAGCCTCTCCCTGCTGCGGTATATGGAATCCTTAGGGTTGCGAGAGGTTTGGCTCACTCCCCATATCATGGAGGATTATCCCTCGCTCAACCAGAAACTGCAACAGCGTTTCGAGGCGTTGCGGGCGGCCTACTCCGGCCCGTTGAGCCTATCCCTCTCCTCTGAGTACATGATGGACGCGGCCTTCACGGGTAAGCTAAAGGGAGAGTTATTGCCTTTGGGCAAGAACCATCTGCTGGTCGAGACCTCCTATATGTCTCCTCCCGTTGGTTTGCAGGAGATCCTTATGCAAGTATGGAATGCCGGTTACCTGCCGGTCATTGCTCATCCGGAGCGTTACTTGTATATGGACGAGAAAGATTATGGCCAGTTGAAAGAACGGGGATATAGCTTCCAGCTCAATTTGATGTCGCTGAGCGGTTACTATGGCCCCTTTCCCAAAGCCGTTAGCGAGAAGCTGCTCAAGCAGGAGATGTATGATTTTGTAGGTACGGATCTGCACCATCTGGCACGTTACCAACCCCTGTTGGATAAATTGAAGCTGACCCGGAAGCAGCTCGATGCGTTGGGTGAGCTGATAGCGAATAATGCGCGTATTTAACTATCTCTCCGCGATCATCCTGAGCGGGTTGACCTTATCGTTGATTCTGCTACCCTATCTCACACCCGAAAGGGCGGGGAATTTGATCTTCATCAGCCTGTTGGCGATCCCTATCCTTCTGGCGGATGGAATCGCGTTGGTCATTTCCCTTTGGAAGCGCAAGCGTTGTGGCGTGCTATACCTACTCTTGCTGCTGGGTAGTCTGCCTGTATTGTCTGGTTACTGCCCGTTTCATCGTTTGGGGCAGGCCGAGCATCCCATGGCTAATCGCTTGGCGTTGATCTGTTGGAACACGGAGGGATTCCAACTGAATAAAGATACGTTAGCGAAAGCCGCTCAGGCCATACAGGCCCATCAACCGGATCTCATCTGTTTGCAAGAGCGTCCTCATACCAATCTGTTGGCGTGGGACACCCTTCAGGCAGCCTTTCCCGCTTATCCCTACCGGGTCACCAACTCCCGTGAAGATGAGGTGCTCAACCTGGCTCTTTTCAGTCGTTGGCCGATCGAGCAGGTGCAAGAATCCTACTTCCCGGATAGTTTTAACAAGATACTGCAAGTGGATCTCCGGATGGGGGAGCAAATCGTCCGGCTGTTTAATGTCCATTTGCAAACGACCGGCATGAATGGCGCGACGATAGGAAAGAAAAGCCTGCAAGCCATGCGTCGCCATGCCATCCAACGGAACCGTCAGGCAGATCTCTTGGCAAAAGCCATTGCCGAGAGCCCCTATCCGGTCATCGTGTGTGGCGATTTTAACGATACACCGGCCTCGTATGCTTATCGCAGAGTCAGTCGTCAGCTACAAGATGGTTATCTGCGGGCAGGTAAGACCTGGAAGGGCAGTTACCAGCGTTGGGGCAACTGGCTTCGGATAGATTATGTGCTCAGCTCGCCGCTGTTTCGGGTAAACCGTTACCAATTGATTTCTAATCCTTGGAGCGACCATAAGTTGCAGCATTGTGTGCTCAGCTGGGATAGTCGCTCTTGAAATAACGTTCATTGCAAGCATGACAACAGAAAACTGGACTATAGAGATAAAGCCCAAGAAAAAGTGGCTGGATATAGATCTGAAAGGAATATGGCGGTATCGTGATCTCTACTATATGTATGTGAAGCGCGACATCGTCACCGTGTATAAGCAGACCATTTTGGGGCCTCTTTGGTTCCTGATTCAGCCCATCTTCACCACCGTGATGTATATGTTCGTCTTTGGAGGTTTGGCGGGCATCTCAACGGATGGCGCGCCTCAACCCCTGTTCTATATGGCGGGCATCATGTTGTGGAACTATTTCAGCTCCGCGTTCAATGTATCCTCCAATGTCTTTACTGCCAATGCGAGTGTGTTCGGCAAGGTCTATTTCCCCCGCTTGGTCGTGCCGTTGTCGGGTATCACCTCAAACCTGATCAAGTTTGGCATACAATTGGTGCTGTTTATAGCCATGTATCTCTATTACTCTATCAGTGGAGTATCTCTGCATGTTAATATGGCGTTGCTGCTGTTCCCCTTCCTGATATTCCTCATCGCCTTCCATGCGATGTCGTGGGGACTCATCGTGTCGGCCTTGACCACCAAGTATCGCGACCTCACCCAACTGGTCGCTTTCGGCTTGCAACTTTTCATGTATGCCACTCCGGTCATCTACCCGCTGAGTGCGGCACCCGAGAAGTACCGAGATATCATCGCCTTGAATCCGCTCACCCCCATCTTCGAGACCTTTAAATACAGTTGCATGGGGTGTGGCATGTTAGATTGGGGCGGTCTGCTATATAGCACCTTGTTCATGCTCGTCACCCTCTTCTGCGCGGTTGTCATCTTCAGCCGTGTGGAGCGAAACTTTATGGATACGGTATAAAGGATAAGGAATATGCAAATGTTAAAGAAGGAAATTCAATGAATATGAGCACTACAGCCATCCAATTCGATCATGTAGGAAAACTCTATAAACTGGGTCTTGTTGGGACAGGGACCCTCTCGCACGACCTGAATCGTTGGTGGAAGACAACCGTCTTGCGGCAAGAAGATCCCTAT